>DASVES010000451.1:0-25901 GCA_036380435.1 Pyrinomonadaceae bacterium
TTGTCCGGGCGTCGTTCATGGACTATCGGGGCACGATGGCGGCCGAGGCCGCGCCGGCCGTCAGGTGAGCGCCATGGCGGCGAAGGCCGCGCCGAAGACGATGAGGGTGAAGAGCGCCACCTCGCACGCGAGCAGTACGAACGCCTTGACGAGCGTGAGCGCGCGCCCCTGCCTGTAGACCCGGTGCAGCGCGAGGTAGAGATAGACGAAGAGCACGAGATAGAAGGCGACGCGCGTCGGCAGGTGCAGGCCGAGGCCGGCGGCGTTGTAGCCCATGTAGAGGAGCGCGAGCGCCGAGCGCAGGATGAAGTCGAACGAGTAGAAGTGGAGCGAGAAGATCAGGTGCTCGACGTAGAAGCGGCCTGACCTGTAGAACAGCGCGGTGAGGAACAGCCCCGACACCAACACGCTCGCGAACCGCAGCAGCGCCGCCAGCTTCTCGCGCTTCTGCGCGGTCTTCGCGTACCGCGCCTCAGCTCCCTGCGGCGGCGGCGGCTGCGCCTGCGTGGCGGCGGGCGCAGACGGCGGGGCATTAGGTGCGCGGCCGCTGCCGCCGCTGTCGATGAGCGTCGCCCATCCGACGATGAAGAAGAGGGCGCTGATGGTCAGGTAGACGCGGATGGGGTTGATGTGACGGCCCTTGCGGCCGGCGAGGTATTCCTCGGTCAACAGTCCGGGCTGGAAGAGCAGGGCCTTGAGCGTGCGGGCGATCTTGTTCGAGTCGAGGTGCGTGATCTCGTGGAGAAGGTGGCCGAAGAAATGTCGGACGCCAAGCTCGTGCGCGTGGGCCTTCTTCTGCCCGCAGACGTGGCAGAACTCGCCGAGCAATCCGGCGCCGCAGTTGAGGCACTTGCCCTCTTCGGGCCGCGTCAGCGGCGGCGGCGGCGGGGGCGCTTCGACTGTCTCGGGCTGTGCGGCCAAGAGTCTCCTTCGCGGGCGGTGCGACGTGCGGCGGCGAGATGTTCGGCGCGGCGCGTTGACGAGCGCCGAATTTTATTGCTTTACGGCCCGCCGTGTAAATCCCCTTCGCCCGTAGAACGAAGCGGGGCCGCCGGAAGTTTCCAGCAGCCCCTTCTTGTTGTCACACCTGCGCCGGACGTGCGGCCGGCCTCGTCTACTGAAGCACGAAGTTCACTGCTGAAGCGCGAAGGTTACACCAATCGTGCCCATCACCCGGACGGGCTTGCCCTCCAGCATGGTTGGCGAGAACTGCCACTGCCGCACGGCCGCCACCGCCGCCGACCGTAGCAGCGGGTGGCCGCTCTCGGCCTGCGCCGCCATCACCTTTCCGTCCTGGTCTACAACCACCAGCACCAGCACTGTGCCCTGTGCCCGCGCGGCTTTGGCTATGGGCGGATATGCCGGCGCGGGCATGTGAAGCGCCTTGCCGTTGAGCACTCCTTTCCCTTTGTACTCGCTACCGGAACTCGCGGGAACCACGACCGCCGGATCGACATCCCTGTTGCCGATGATCACCGGCACATCTTTTCCGGTCTCCGCCTGCAAACGCTTCACCAGCGCATCGACCTCACCCTCCTCCGCTGCGGGGCCGAAGCCGCCTGCGTCTGCTGACTGACCCGATACCGTCACAGACCGCTCACCCGTCAGCTCGCCCGCCACGTTCTTCGCGTCGTAGATTTTGCGAAGCACTTCGAGCATCCCGCGCGAATCGACGGAGATGGCGCGGTTGACCGATTCGTCATAGACGAAGGCGCCGACGAGCGATTCGATGTTGCCGTCGAAGATGAGGCCGACGAGTTCCAGCTCCTTGTTGAAGGTGGGCGACCCCGAATTGCCGCCGGTGATGTCGTTCGTCGTCACGAAGTTGAAGGGCGTCTTTAAGTCGAGCGCCGACTTCTTCTCCGTCCAGCGCGGTGCGAGGCTGTATGGAAACTTGAAGCTGTTCGCCGCGGCGCGCGCGTAGAGACCGGCGAAGTCGGTGTAATAGGGTATGGCCTTGCCGCGCTCCTCGTAGCCCTTGACGGCCCCGTAGGAGAGACGCGGCGTAAAGGTCGCGTCCGGGTAGAGGCCCGTGCCCTCCTTCGCGAAGAGCGCGCGGGCGACCTTCGAGTAAGCCCCGCGCTCGACGCCGATCACCTCGGTCTCGTAACGCAGGCGCACGGAGCGCGCTTCCGCATCGACCGAGCGGGCGAGCACGATGAGCGGGTCGGTGGACTCGTCAATCGCTTTCTTGCCGCCAGCGGCGAGCTGGCGTCGGAACTCCACGTCCTTGAGCTTGGTTCCCGAGACGAGTTCGGCGGCGCGCGCTTCGGGCGTCTTGCCGGCGAGCACCTTGCGCACCAGCGGGTCGGCCGCGCCGTAAACGTCCTGCATCAGCTTGAGCGAGCCGGCGAGCTTCATCTGCTCGAAGTCGTCGTAGATGGGCGCGGTCGAGTAGAGCGCGCCTTCGAGGCCGGGACGGCGCGCGTCGGTGTACTCGGGCAGGCGCTCGGCGTCGGGCTTGGCGGACTCATCGGCGAGGCGGACGAGCGCGCGCGCGTAGGTGAAGAGCGGCGAGTTGAAGGCCGCGCCGGTGTCGGTGAGCGTGAGGCCGCCGAGGAAGCGGCGCTCGCGCTCGTATGCGCCGAGACTCTGGCGCGACTTCGCTATCGCGTCCCACGCGTCGGCGTACTCTTTCTTACGGCGCGGGTCGGAGTTGACGAACTTGCGCAGCGCGTCTTCCTCTTTGCGCTTGCGATCCATCAGCGACTTGTCGCGCAAGCCTTCGAGCTGTCCCTTGAACACCTTGATGAAGTTCTCGGCGTAGTTCAGTGCGTTCTGCCCGCGCCGCGTCTGCTCCTCGCCTTTAGCCATGTAGGGCTTGAGCGCGTCGCGTTGACTCTCCAGCGACTTCAGGATGTAGGGCGTGCCGTGGTCGCGCAGGAACTCCAGATGCGCCACCGTGTTCTGCCGCTGGGTGGTGCCGGGGCTGCCGACGACGAAGGTCAACTCCCCATCCTTCGCGCCCGCCTTCGACCACTTGAAGTAGCTCTCGGGGCGGTGGGGCCGGTCGTCCTCGTAGACGCGCACGAGCGCCATGTCGAGGTTGAAGCGCGGGAAGTTGAAGTTGTCCGGGTCGCCGCCGAAGAAGGCCGTCTGGAACTCGGGCGCGAAGACGAGCCGCACGTCGGTGAACTTGCGATAGCGGTAGAGGTTGTACTGGCCGCCCTGATAGAGCGTGACGACCTCCGACTTGAGCTTCGTCTTCTCGGTCGATTCGGCCACGATGCGGCCGATCTCGGCCTGCCACGCCGCGCCCGCCTCGGCGGCCGACGCGCCCGGCTTCGCCGCGCCGCTCACGCGCGCCGTCACGTCCTCGATGCTGACCAACTGGTTCAGCTCCATGCCGGGGATTTTCAATTCCTGCTCGCGCGCGTCGGCGACGAAGCCCGTCTTGGCGTAGTCCTTCTCGGCAGTGGAGAGCGCGCCGACGGCTTCCTCGACGATGTGGTAGTTGGTGAGCACGAGACCCTCGGCGGAGACAAAGGAGCCGGTGCCGTTGGGGAAGCGGACGGTGGCGAGCTGCGCGCGGCGCAGCCAGTCGTCCGTGACCTCGAAGCCGTAGCGGCGCTTGATCTCGGCGCGGGGCAGGTTGTTGAAAGTCCACATCCCTTCGTCGGCGAGCGTCGCCGCCGGCAGGGTCGAAAGTGCGAGAAGCGCCGCCAGTGCCGCGCTCGTGAGTCTGGAAAATCTCATGATCGAATCCTCGAAGAAGATAGATTTAAGAGAGAGGGTTTAGAAGGCCGCGAGCGCCCACGCGTTGTACTTGAAGCTTAAGGATAGCGCGCGGCCGGGGGAAACTGAAAGCGGCCGTGGGCGGCCGCTTTGTAAAAGTTTTGAGTGGCGCGCGCGCTGGCCGGGGGCGGTCTACTTGTTCGGCCGCAGGCGGATGGTCAGCTCCTCGACGGCGTCGTTTCTAAGCAGCAGCACGCGTGAGTTCTCGCGCGTGCCGTCCTCGCCGTAGTACCAGTCGTCGTAGCCCGGCGCCTGGACTTTGAGACGCAGCGGGAGCGAGGGGATGAGGCGGTCGAAACTGCCGTCGGCCGGGTTGATGCCAAACGACATCGAGATGTCCTGCCGGTCGTCGCGCAGGAGGACGATCTCGGCCTCCTCCACAGGCTGCCCCGTCCGGCCGTCAAGCACGCGCGCGCGCAGACGCGCCGCCTTCGGGCCGAGGCGCACGACGGTGCCGCCGGCCACCTGCCTGTCGAGCACCGCGACTTTGGGGAGCGCCGTGTCGCCCGCGATGAAGAATGCCTGATAGGCCGAAGGATAGCCGGCCGTCTCCTTCGAGGCGTAGAGCGTGTGCTCGCCGGGCACGAGGCCGTCGAGGAAGAAGCGCCCACTCTCGTCGGTGCGCGCGGTGGGCAGCGTGTCCGGCGTCACGCTGCGCGAGTCGGGTCGCAGTTCGACGGTCGCCCCCGCCACGGGCTGACTGTCGGCGTCGAGCACCATGCCCTCGATGGCCCCGTAGGCGAGTCCGCGCTCCTCGCTCTGCGTGTTCGAGTAGAGCACGCGCTGGCCCGAGGGCGAAGGGACGGGACGGCGGCGCTCGGCGCTCACCAGCAGGTCCAACTCGTCGGTGCGGATGCCCCCGACGCGGACGTATGTGTCGGCGTCGCTGAAGTCGGTCGAGGGCAGGCTGCCCATGTAGGCGATGCGCCCGCCGGGGATGAGGCCCCAGAGGATGTAGGTGTTCGCGCCGATCTCGGAGGGGACGGGGAGACGACGCAGCACCGTGCGGACGTAGACGTTCTCGTTGCGCGTGGCGACGCGCGCCACGCCGTGCGACTTCGGCGCCAGCTCTCCGCCGAGGAGTTCAATCACGCGCGCGCCGCCGGGATTGGCGTCGAGCGCGTCGTCAACCTCGGAGTAGAAATCTCTGACGCCGGAGCGCCCGGCCGTCTTCTTCATCTCTTTGGCGAGGGCCTTGCGCTGCGACTCGCTGAGCTGCTGCTCGTTGCGCTCGCCGTAGAAAGCGGAGACGGCGCCGGCGCGCGAGGCGAAGACCATGACGCCGCCCGGTCGCTCGGCCTCGGCGCTCGTCTCGGCCGTGACGACCACGCTGTAACGCTCGAACGAAGCGGGGCGCGCGAACTCCAGTCCGCCGTTGCCGCCCGCGTCAACCATCAGGCTGCCGATGCGTAAGGGGCGCTCTTCCGACGCCACGGCCCACACAACGTAGTGGCTCGCGTCGGCCAGAAGGCTCCCCGCCGGCGGCAGGTTTAGAGCCGTGAGCCGCACGGAGCCACCGTGGCGCGTGGGCACGAAGTACATGCTCGCGCTCGTGTTGGGGACGAAGGCGCGCAGACGCACGCCGACGCGCTTCGGCGCCTGCTCCCTGTCTGGAGACACCTGCGCGCGCGCCGGCGTCGCCGAGCAGACGAACACGACGAGGGCGGCGGCCAAGCAGAAGTACTTCGCGCCGCGGATTACGCTCTCCATTTGTGCTCTCCGTCCTGAATTTAAAATGACACCGGCCGGGGTGGAAACAGTCAAGGCTCTCGCGGGGCCGACATTAAGCGGAACCGGACGGGCGTGTCAACAGGTTTCTCCTGCGCGTTGTGCGAGTAGCCGGGGAGAAGAGTTGGGCCACGGATGAGACGGATGAAGACGGATGAGCACGGATTTAATCTGTGTGAATCCGTGCTCATCCGTCTCATCCGTGTTCCCCTCATTCACGGCTCCAGACCCGGCTCGTAAGTCATGATGAACTCCAGAAACTTCGACACCTCGACGATGTCTCGGCCGACGAAGCGGACGCTGTGCGCGTCCGTGCGCTCGACCGTCGAGAGATAGGCCAGCACCTCCGACGGCCGGTAGTTCTTGAAGCGCACGTCGAGCGTCACGGGCGCCTTTATCTTGTAAGGCTTGAAATCCCTGATGCGCCCGACGGCCCGCCGCACCTTCTCGCGAATCAGGTCGCGCGCGGCCTCCGGCGTCATGGTGCGCGCCGAGTGGAAGCCGTAGGCCCACTTGACGACCGCGCCCTCCACATCGCCGAGGAGCGTCTGCATCTCTTTGACCGCCGCATCGTCGCCCGAGACCATGATGACGGGGACGCCGAAGTGGCCCGCGATGGCCGCGTTGACGCCCGCCTCGGGGACGGACGCGCCGTTTAAGCGCACGTCGGCGAGACGCGCGCTGGAGATGGTGTGCGCGCGCACGCCCTCGGGGTTGGTGGTGCCGGAGTGGTAGCCGATGAAGATGGCGGCGTCGAAGCTTGAGTCGATGCCCTGCATCATCATCAGCGGGCGCGGCCAGGAGCGGACGATGGTGACGTTCTTCGGCAAACGCTCGATGAGGAGGTTCTGACCGTTGCCGTGCGAGTCGCTGACTAAGACTTCGGTCGCCCCGGCCTCGAAGACCGTCTCGACAGCCGTGAGTACTTCGAGCGTCATGAACTCGCGGAAGCGCGCGTACTCGAAGCCCGCCGGGCCGAGTTGCTCGCCGGTGACGACGCCGGCGATGCCCTCCATGTCTGCCGAGATATAGATTTTCATCTTCTTGTTCCGCGGCTCCTGCGCCGCCGCGCCGACGGCGAGGGCCGCCAGCACTAGCAGCGAGACGCACACGCGGCGCGCGGCTGTGTTTACACGCATTGACGATCCTCACGCCGCCCGCAAGAGGGCGACGCCCAACGAACTCTCAAGGGGTGCGCCCGCCGGCGGCCGCCGCGCCCGGCGCGCGCTCGCGCGGGTAACGCTGGAGCATCCCCTCCTCGCGCATCAGTTTTTCGATGGCGTCGATGTCCATCGGCAGGCCCTCGGGCAGCACGCGCTTGCCCGTCTCAGTGATGACGATTAAGTCTTCGAGGCGGATGTAGATTCGCTCCTCGGGCACGCGCAGCGCCGGCTCGATGGTGAAGACCATGCCGGGGCGCAGGGGGCCGTCGTCGTCGCCCACGTCATGCGTCGCCATCCCGACCCAGTGGCCGAGCGAGGTCTGCGCGTTCTGGGCCGAGCGCGTGTACCCATCGACAAATTCGCGCGCCGCCTTCTCGTAGATCGGCTTCGAGAACTTCGCGCGCCCGAGCGCCTGCGCCATCTCGCGCGCCGCCTCCTGCTTGATGGCCTGCGCGGTCACGCCGGGACGGATGGCCTTGAGAATGGCGCGGTAGCATTCGAGGTAGAAGCCGTACAGCTCGCGCTGCCAGCCGCTGAACTTCCCGTTGACGGGCCACATCCGCGTCACGTCGCTCATGTAGTAGCTCACGTCGGGCGCGTAGTCCATGAGCAGAAAATCTCCGTCGCGCATCACGCGCTTGCCGGAGTTGTAGTGCGGGAACCACGCGTTGCGGCCGCTGGCGATGAGCGAGTAGTAGGCGTCGCCCTGCGCGCCGTTGCGGAAGTAGACATACTTGGCGACGGCGTCAAGCTCATACTCCGACACGCCCGGCTCGGTCGAGCGCATCGACTCGATAAGGGCCAGCCCCGAGAGGCGCGTGGCCTTTTCAATCAGCGCAATCTCGCGCGGGCTTTTGATGAGACGCAGGCGGTCGAGCGCGGGCGTGAGGTCGCGCACTTCGAGTTGGGGAAAACGCGTGCGGACGAGCGAGACGAAGTGGCCCTCGCGCGAGGGGCGGCCGTCCCACGGGTCGGAGGCGATGTCGCCGACCGTGCGCGTCGCCATGTCGCGGCTCACGGCGAGTCCTTCGGCCGGACTCAGCGGCGTCCACAGGGTGCGCCCCGCCATGCCGCGCGCGTAGCGCGAGAGGTGCTCGGCGAGCACGTCCGTGCCGACGACGAGATCGACCCCCGTGAGCTTCACGACGAGTTCGGCGTCCTCGGCCGAGAGCAACTTGCCCTCGGAGCGCTCGCGCGAGTTGTTGCGGTGCGGGAGGTAGAGGATGGTGCGACGCGACTCACCGTCGAGCAGGAGGTAGGCGTGCGGCGCCTCGACGCCGCAGAGGTAGTAGAACTCGTTCGACTGTCGGAAGCGCGTGAAGCCGACGGGACTCGGCGCGCCCTGCAAGACGGCCACGGCCTCCCTGCCGATGGCGTCGTAGACGGCGGCGCGGCGGCGCGCGAACTCTTCCGCCGGAAAGTCCGTGGTGAAGAGCGGGATGTCTTCCTGTGCGTGCGCCGCGGGCGCGCTCGCGAGCAGCAGGAGCAGGAGCGGAAGCAACAAGAGCAGCAGTCTGTTTTTCATGCCGGCGGCACCTCTGGCGTGAACGGGATTTTTATGACAACGTGTCCGTGCCATTGTGGCACAGCCTGTCAAGCCCCGTCGTGCCCCGGCGGGCGATGCGATGGTGGTGGCGCCGCGTCGTTCGGCTGGCGCCGGGGAGTCTCACTTCCCGGCGGAGAAGGCGGGCGCGGGCGGGCGGGCGGCCCACGGCGCCGTGAGGCCGAGCTGTCCGAGCAGCGCCGAGTAGTTGTTGCGGAACTCCTCCGAGCGCCGCTGGTGCTCGCGCACCCAGCCCGAGACCACGTCTTTGGCCTCGCGCGCGGCCCCGGTAGCGGTCGCGGGGCGCGCTTCGACGGGCGCCGCCGCCTCATCTCTCAGCCCCCGTTTGACGATGCGTACTCGTTTTTCGTGTTCCACGGTTTTCCACCTCCGACAAACAACGCGTAGGCCGGCGGCAAAAGGGATCAACCACGGGGGCGATTTTTTTCGGGTGAACGATTTTCGCGAATGGCGGGCGGGCGAAATTGATAAGGCCCGACGCGTCGTCTATACTTGCCGCCGTATCCTCGATACGCGTCGCATTTAAATGTCGAAAGTTCCCCCGTGCCCACGTCGTCGCAGCATGAAGTAACACGGCTGCTCTTGCGCCTCACCGAGGGCGAGAGCACGGCCCTCGAAGACCTGCTGCCGCTCGTCTACGCCGAGCTGCGGCGGCTCGCCGCCAGCTATCTGCGGCGCGAGCGCGTCGGCCACACTCTCCAGCCCACCGCCCTCGTCCACGAGGCGTACATCCGGCTCATCGACCAGACGCAGGTGCGCTGGCAGAACCGCGCGCACTTCTTCGGCGTGGCCGCGCAGATGATGCGCCGCATCCTCGTCGATTACGCGCGCTCTCAGCAGGCCGAGAAGCGCGGCGGCGAGTTTCAGAAGCTCTCGCTCGACGAGCGCATCGACGTGTCGGGACAAGACCGTGACCTCGACTTAGTCGCACTCGACGACGCCCTCAACCGCCTCGCCGAGATCGACCCGCAGAAGTCGAAGATCGTGGAGATGCGCTTCTTCGGCGGCCTCTCCGTCGAGGAGACGGCCGAGGTCCTGGGCGTCAGCGTCCCCACCGTCAAGCGCCACTGGCGCATGGCGAAGGCATGGCTCTACGGAGAAATAAAGAAAACGTGATAAGTGATGAGTGATAAGTGATAAGAAAGAAAAGAAGCTGTTAGCTGTTGGCTGTTAGCTAACAGCTATAAGCTAATAGCTCTTATCACTTATCACTCATCACTTATCACTCCTAGCAATGACCCCCGAACGCTGGAAGAGAGTCGAAGAGGTTTTTCAGGCGGCGCTGGATTTGCCGGCCGGCGAGCGGCAGGGGTTTGTCGCGAAGGCGTGCGCCGCAGACGGCGAGCTGCGCTCACAGGTCGAGGCGCTGGTCGAGCAGTACGAAGCGGCGGGCGACTTCATCGAGGAGCCGGCCGTGGCGGTGACGGGCCTGCGCGCGGGCGGCGACGCCGTGACGAACCCCGTCACGGGCGGCTTCGTCGATCCGGCTCTCGGCCGGCGCATCGGCGCTTACCGCATCGCCCGCGAGATCGGCCGCGGCGGCATGGGGGCCGTCTATCTGGCCGAGCGCGCCGACTCGGAGTTTCGCCGCCGCGTCGCCATCAAGCTCATCAAGCGCGGGATGGACACCGACTTCATCCTCCGCCGCTTCCGCAACGAACGCCAGATTCTCGCCACGCTCGACCATCCCTACATCGCCCGCCTGCTCGACGGCGGCACCACGGACGACGGCCTGCCCTACTTCGTCATGGAGTACATCGAGGGCCTGCCCGTCTACCGCTTCTGCGACGAGCAGAAGCTGACGACGCCCGAGCGTCTCCGTCTCTTCCGACACGTCTGCGACGCCGTCCACTACGCGCACCGGCAGCTCGTCATCCACCGCGACATCAAGCCCTCGAACATCCTCGTCACGGCCGACGGCACCCCGAAGCTTTTAGACTTCGGCATCGCCAAACTCCTCAACCCCGAACTCGCCGCCGAGATCACCATCGACCCGACGGCGACAGCCATGCGCCTGATGACGCCCGAGTACGCCGCGCCCGAGCAGGTGCGCGGCGAGCCGGTCACGCCCGCCACGGACGTGTATGCCTTGGGCGTCTTGCTCTACGAGCTTTTGACGGGGCACCGGCCCTACCGCGTGCGCCACCGCTCGCCGGACGAGATGGCCCGCGTCGTGCGCGAGCAGGAGCCAATCGTGCCGAGCGAGCGCGTCAACAGCCCCGAAGACCTTCTGCCCGCACATCCGGCCGCCGGCGCCGACCCCGACACGCTCAGCTATCTCTACTGGAGCCGCAACGCCACGGCCGAGAGCCTGCGCCGCGAACTCTCCGGCGCGCTCGACCAGATCGTCATGAAGGCTCTGCGCAAAGCCCCCGGTGAACGCTACGTCTCGGCCGAAGAGATGCGCGACGACATCACGCGCCACCTCGACGGACGAACGGTCGTGGCCCCGCCCGTCGCCGCGTCGTCGTCGCCCGCGCGCGCGCGCCGCCCCGCGCCGCCGGTCGCCGGCCCCGAGCCGCCGACCGGCGAGCAATCAATCGCCGTCCTCCCGCTCAAGCTGCTCGACACGGGCCGCGGCGGCGGCGACACGCGCGACGACGCCTACCTCGGAGTCGGACTCGCCGACGCGCTCATCACGCGCCTCGGCGCGTTGCGACGTTTCGCTTTGCGGCCGACAAGCTCCGTGCTGCGCTTCGGCGAGACCGACACCGACCCCTTCGACGCGGGCCGGCAGCTCGGCGTCAGCTTCGTCCTCGACGGCCGCATCCGCCACGCCGGCGACCGCATCCGCGTCAACGTCCAACTGCTCGACGTGCGGGCCGGCTCCGCCGTCTGGGCCGGGCAGTTCGACCAGAAGTTCACGGACGTGCTCGCGCTCGAAGACGCCATCTCGGAGCAGGTGGCCGAGGCGCTCGTCCCGCAGCTCACGGGCGGCGAACGGCTCCGTCTGCAAAAGCGCGGCACCGACAGCGCCGAGGCGCACGAAGCCTACATGCGCGGGCGCTACCACTGGAACACCTTCACCGAAGAGGGCCTGGCCCATGCCCTCACCCACTACCACGAGGCCGTCGCCCGTGACCCGAACTACGCGCTCGCCTACGCCGGCATCGCCGACTATTTCAACTGGCTCGGCGTCTACTCGGTGCTTCCCTTCGCCGAAACCTCAGCCGCCGCGAAGGAGGCCGCGCTCGAAGCCGTCACCCTCGACCCCGCACTCGCCGAGGGGCACTCGGCGCTCGGCTTCGCACGCCTCACGCACGACTTCGAGTGGCGGCCTTCGGAAGCGGATCACCGGCGCGCGCTGGATTTGAACCCGAACTATGCGACGGGGCGTGTCTGGTACGGCTACCAGCTCATGATGGAGGGCCGTTTCGAGGAGTCCAACGCCGAGGTGCGCCGCGCGCTGGAGATCGACCCGCTCTCGGCCATCAACGTCCACGCGCTCACCTGGTGCTACTACAACTGGCGGCGCTACGACGAAAGCATCCCCCTCGCCCGCCGCCTCATCGCCCTTGAGCCGCGCAACGGCATCGGCCACCTCTACCTCGGCCACGTCCTCGTCATGTCGGGCGAGCACGAGGAGTCGATCTCGGAGTCTCTGCGGGCCGTCGAGATATTCGGTCGCACGCCTTACGCGCTCTCGTGGCTGGCGATGGCCTACGGCCGCGTGGGGCGTCCCGAAGAAGCACGCGCCGTACTCACAGAGGTCGAGGCGATGGCCGAACAGCGCCACGTCTCGCCCTACCTGCTCGCACTCGCCTACTGCAATCTGGGGGAGCGCGAGCGCGCCCTCGAACTCTTAGAGCAGGCGTGCTCGACCCGCGATGCGTGGCTCGTCTGGCTCGGCGTCGAGCCGCAGCTCGACCCCCTGCGCTCTGACCCGCGCTTCGCCGAGCTGTTGCGGCGGACGAAGAATCCGGCCGCCGCCCGCCACGCCTCGACCGTCGCCGCCGCCGCGCATCGCCGGCACGAAGACGACGCCGCGCCGGCGCAGAAGTCAATCGCCGTCCTCCCCTTGCGTCTCGTCAGCCCGACTTCGGGGAGCGGCACGGGCGACGAGTATCTCGGCGTGGGTCTGGCCGACGCGCTTATCACGCGCCTGTCGAACATCCGGCAGATCGCCGTGCGCCCCACGTCGAGCGTCCTGCGCTATCAGGGCGACGACCTCGACCCGCTCGCGGCCGGCCGCGAGTTGGGGGCCGACTACGTCGTCGCCGGCACCGTCCGCGTCGCCGGCGAGCGCATCCGCGTCAGCGCGCAACTGCTCGCCGTCGCCGACGGCCAGACGCGCTGGGCCGGTAACTTCGACGAGAACTATTCGGACGTGCTGCAACTCGAAGACTCGATCTCCGGGCAAGTGGCCGACGCCATCATCCCGCAGTTGACCACGGAGGAGCGCCTCCGTCTCGGCAAGCGCGGCACCGATAACGCCGAGGCTTACGAGTCGTACATGCGCGGGCGCTACCACTGGAACTCTTTTACGGAGGAGGGCTTCGCCAAGGCGCTCGTCTGCTACAACCGCGCCATCGCCCTCGACCCCGACTACGCGCTCGCGCACGCCGGCGTCGCCGACTATTACAATCTGCTCGGCGTCTATGCCGTGCTGCCCTTCGCCGAAACCTCGGCCGCCGCGAAAGAGTCGGCGCTCAAGGCCGTCGCCTTAGACCCCGCGCTCGCCGAAGGCTACGCCGCGCTCGGCTTCAGTGTGCTCTGCCACGACTTCGACTGGGAGGGGGCCGAGCGACACCTGCGCCACGCCCTCGAACTCAACTCCAACTACCCGACGGGCCGCCTCTGGTACGGCTACGTGCTCGGACTTTCGGGCCGCCACGACGAGGCGCTGGCGCACATGCGCCGCTTCCTCCAGCTCGACACGCTCACACCCATCGGCTACAACTCCCGCGCCTGGGTCAACTTCTACGCGCGCCGCTTCGACGAGAGCGTCGCGGCCGCGCGCGACCTCTCGCGGCGCGAGCCGGACTACGGCATGGGGCAGGTCTTCCTGTGCCTCGTGCTCACACAGACCGGCAACTACGACGAGGCCGTCGCGGCGGGCCAAAGAGCCGTCGAGCTGCTCGGCCGCAGCCCCTACTCGCTCGTCTGGCTCGCCTCGGCCTATGCTGCCTCGGGGCGGCGCGAGGAGGCGCACGCGCTGCTCGCCGAAATCCGCGAGATGTCGGCCACGCGCCACGTCTCGCCCTACCTGCTCGCGATGGTCTACTGCAATCTGGGCGAACACGAGCGCGCTGTTGTGGAGCTTGAGCGCGCGTGCCAGATGCGCGACGGCCGTCTCGCTTGGCTCGGCGTCGATCCGCAGTTCGACCCCGTGCGCGCCGACCCACGCGTCGGCGAACTCCTGCGCCGCACGCACAACCCGCTCGCGCCGCCGCGACACCTCCTCCAGTCGGCCGCCGCCGAGACCGCCTACAGCTCCGGGGCGCCGCGCTCGGGCGAGCGCGGCACGGGCGACCTCGCGGGCGCGAAGTCCGTCGCCGTCCTCCCGCTCAAGGTGTTCAGCACCGGGGGCGCCGTTGATACGGGCGACGAATATCTCGGCGTCGGACTCGCCGACGCGCTCGTCACGCGCCTCTCCAGCGTCCAACGTATCGTCGTGCGCCCCACGTCGAGCGTCCTGCGCTACCGCAGCGGCGACCTCGACCCGCTCGCGGCCGGGCGCGAGTTGAACGTCGATTACGTCGTGGACGGAAACGTCCGCCGACTCGGCGACCGCATCCGCGTCACCGCGCAACTGCTCGACGTGCGCGAGGGCGCAACGCGCTGGGCCGGTCGCTTCGACAAGAGCGCGGCCGACGTGCTCCAGCTCGAAGACTCGATCTCCGAACTCGTGGCCGAGGCGCTCGTCCCGCGCCTCACCGGCGACGAGCGCCAGCAGCTCGAAAAGCGCGGCACCGACAGCCCCGCCGCCTACGAAGCCTACCTGCGCGGGCGCTTCCACTGGAACATCTTCACCGAGGAGGCCTTCGCGCAGGCGCTCGAATACTACAACCGCGCCATCCAGATCGACCCCGCCTACGCGCTCGCCCACGCGGCCATCGCCGACTACTACAACTTCGTCGGCGTCCTCTGCATGATGCCCTTCTCCGAGGCCACGGCCGCCGCGCGTGCGTCGGCGCTACGCGCGCTGGAGTTAGACCCCACGCTCGCCGAAGCCTACTCCGCCCTCGGCCTCGCCTCCGTCTGCTACGACTTCGACTGGACGGGCGCCGAGACCAACCACCAGCGCAGCGTCGAGCTAAATCCGAACAACGCGACCGGCCACCAGTGGTACAGCTTCTACCTCCAGATGGCCGGGCGCTTCGACGAGGCCGTCGCCGAGATGCACCGCGCGCAGGAGATCGACCCGCTCTCCTCGCTCATCATGCACTCACTCGCCTGGTGCTTCTACCACGCGCGCCGCTTCGACGAATCGCTGGCCGCCTACCACAATCTCGTCAAGGCCGTGCCCAACTACCCTTACGGCCTCGTCACCTACAGCGAGGCGCTCCGCCACGTCGGCCGGCACGACGAGGCCGTCGCCGCCGCCCAAAGAGCAGTCGAGCTGACGCGCGACGCGCCGTTCTACCTCACCTTCCTCGCCGCCGCCCTCGCCGCCGCCGGGCGCAAGGAGGAGGCGCGCGACGCGCTCCGCCGGCTCGAAGAAATGTCGCGCGCCGGGCGCTACGTCTCGCCCTACATGCTCTCGTTCGTCCACGTCCGTTTGGGCGAGCGCGAGCGAGCGCTTGAGCTTTTGGAGAAGGCTTACGAGATTGTTGACGGCTGGCTCGTCTGGATGGGCGTTGACCCGGAACTCGACCCGCTGCGCGGCGACCCACGCTTCGACTCTCTGCTGCGGCGCACGGAGAACCCGGCCGCGGCGCGTCTCAGGCGGGAGCGGCCCGTGCGCCGCGCCGAAGACACGACGGGCGGCGGGCGCGACACCGGCGCCACCTCCGCACAGGGCGCGCCCGCGCCCCCCGTCCGGCCGCGAATGACGGACGACGACGAGGCCCAACAGCTCTACGTGGCCGGTCGCTACTACGCGACGCGGCGCACGGCCGAAGGACTCCGACAGGCCATTGAAAGACTGGAGCGCGCCGTCGAGCGCGACCCGCAATTCGCGCTCGCCCACTCGGAGCTGGCCGACTGCTACGCGCTGCTCAACTGGTACGTCGAACCGCCGCCTGCCGACGCGTGGGATCAGGCGCTTCGTTATGCACTTCGCGCCGTCGAAGCGGATGAGACTCTGGCCGAGGCGCACGCCTCGCTCGGCTTCGTCAAGCTCCACTACGAGCGCGACTGGCCGGGGGCCGAAGCCGAGCTTCGGCGCGCCATCGAGCTGCGGCCCGACAACCCGGCCGCGCGCCGCTGGTACGCCTTCACGCTCGCCGCCATGGGCCGCCACGACGAGGCCGTCGCCGAGATCGAGCAGGCGCGTGAGCTTTCGCCCCGCTCACCCGTCATCGCCACGGCCGTCGCCAACGTCCTCTTCCTCGCGCGCCGCTTCGACGAGGCCATCGAGCAGTGCGCTCGTGCGCTCGAACTCGATCCCGGCTCCGTGGCCGCCCACGTCATCCTGCGCTGGTCTTACGAGCACCGCGGCCTCGCCGAAGAGGCGCTTGCCACCTTCGAGCAGGAACGCGTCTTCGCCGGCGACACGCCGACCACGCGCGCCAAGCGCGCGCACGTCCTCGCCGCCACGGGCCGAAAGATGGAGGCCCGCGAAATCCTGCGTGGCCTGCTCGCCAACCGCGCCGAGCAGCGCGTCACGGCCTACGAGCTGGCCGTCATTTGTTCTCTGCTTAATGAACGCGATCAGGCTTTTGAATTCTTAGCCGAGGCCGAGCGCGAGCACGCCGTCGGCTACACCTTCGTCCGCGTCGATCCGCACCTCGACAACCTGCGCGGCGACCCACGCTTCGCCGCGCTGCTCGGACGCACCGGCAACCTCGCGGCCCCCGCCCCCCACGAGTTGCCCGCACCCGTCGAGACGGACGGCGATTGATCCGCCCTTCCCCCCTTTAAGCTCGCCACCCCGCACACACACAGTGGTATGGCATAGCATTCACCAAGGAATGTTTAGAGGCGGTCTGTGAGCGCCGGCTCAACCCATGCGGTGACTTGAGCCGGCGGTCACAGACCGCCTCTAAACGGACGTTTGACTGAAGTGCTAACCGCTCGAAGCGTCAGCCCGCCGTCGAGTAGGACGCCTCATAGGCGACACGCTCGTCAGCCGCCGGCCCGAACTCCCGGCGCTCCGCCGCCTTGTGCGCCGCCCTGTACTCGAAGAAGTCGAAGGCGGCTTCGACGCCGCGCGACAGCTCGTAAGCGAATGCGTCGGACGTGAGCGCGAGCAGCAGTGCGCCCGCCGCGAGTGCGATTGTGATTACCAGTGCCGTCAACATCTCTCATCTCTCCCCCAATATTTCCCGCCGCCCGGCTCGCCCGTTCGGCCTCAACTATTAACGCGCAAACCGCGGCCCGAAAGGATCACGCGCCTCGCGCTTTCAACCACGGCCCGCCGTCTTTCGTCGCGGCCCGTGTCACGCAATGAACGACGAGCGGCAAACGTACTTGCACGCTACCATCACGTACTTGCTCCTAGCGCCGAAGCGGCAAAAGGGTTCGTCCGTTCAGCCGCGCTCGCTGCCGGCTCCGGCGCAGGCTCGCGCCCTTCCGCGCGCGCTCACACGCACGCTCACCTTCTCCCAGGCTTGCAGGTCTTCCATGATCTTCGCCGCGAACCAGTCCTGAAAATTCACATCCGAGAGGAACAACTCCTCCATAATCTTCTCGGCGGCCTGCCCGAGCGTGAGGGCGCCACTGGAAGTTTCGTTCAGGTAAGCGGTGTACTCGGCGAGCATCTGCCACACACGCATGTGGACGCCGAGACTCACCTGCTCATGGCGTGCGCCGGCGGCGGGCACCGAGAGCCTTTCGGGCGAAGTCCAGGAGACGGGGTCGATGAGGCGAATGCTGACGCGCTGGCGGCCCGTCGCGCGGTCTACCCAGCCGCCGTTGACCTCGGCCAGAATCGTGCCGCCGAAGGGCGGCGTAACCTGCACGCCCAGCTCCAGCGGGACGGCCTCGTCCATGTCGAGCGTCGCGCCGGCGTGACTCACCACGACGGTGCGGGCCTTGAGCACGCGCGTGCGTCCGTCCTCGGTCGGCACCTCGATGGTGACGGGGAAGTTCATCCTGATGCGCCGGTTCCGGCGCGACTTGATGGTGCGTTCAGTTTGACGCTTCTCTTTCACTCCGCTTGTCATAAAGACCTCATTTGCCGCACGGATGTGGGGCCGCGGCCCCTCGCCGGGAGACGTTGGCAAATGAAGTGCCAGCCGATGCCGAAGACGCTTGCACAGTGTTTGGTGACGGCGCGCGGCCGATTTGCGTCTGTCGGGTGTGACAAAAAAAGTGAGAGGCCGAAGACACTTCTTCGGCCTCTCACTCATTCGACGCGGACGCGCGCGTCGATTGTCTTGTTCTAGTTGTCGTGCAGGACGGCGTAGCACTCGCAGGCGGCTGACTCCAGACCCGCTCGGTCGAGGATACGGATGAGGCCGCGGCCATAGCGGATGAGGCCGCGCTGCTGGAGGCCACAGGCGATCTGCGTGACGCCGGCGCGGCGGGCGCCGAGCCGGTTGGCGATAAGTTCCTGCGTGAGGGTCAACTCGTCGGAGCCGGCGCGCTCCTGCACGAGCAGAAGCCACGCGGCGAGACGCTCGGACAGGCGGTGGCGGTTGGCGCAGGCCGAGCGTTGCGCGACTTGCGCCAAATGCCGGCCCGCCTGTTCGAGCAGCAGGCGGCGGAAGGGCGCGCCGGCGCAGAACTCGCCGGCGAGGAGTTCGACGCGCATCCGCAGGGCGCTGCCCGGAACGGTGACGCGCGCCCAGTGCGACGCGGGCTGGCCGCCGAGGACGGCGCCGAGGCCGGCGACGCCCTCCCTGCCGGTCAGGGCGACCTCGGCGGCGCTGCCGTCGGCGAAGGCGGTGACGTGCGAGATGACCACGTCCTCGGGAAAGTAGGCGTAGCGCATTTCGCCGAGCGGTTCCTGGAGGCTGTCGCGCGTGGTGAGCGAGACGGGTTCGAGGCCGGGCAATAGACGCGCGAAGTCTTCGTCGGGCAGCGCTCTCAAGAGTCTGTTGGCGAGCAGACGCTTCATCGAGGGCGACTCGCCCGTCCCCTTCGCGTGCTCGACTCCCACCCGTGTTACTGACCGCGCAGGCTGCGCCCCGGCGACCTGCGCGCCGCCGCCGCGCGAATGCCACTGCGCGGGGTCGCGTGTGAGGCCGCCGCTGTTGAAACCATCGGACATCGTCGTGTTACCGCCTTCCCTTATCTCAAACGTCGTTTCGTCGCCCCTCGCCGTCGGGCGCTGGTTCCGCCTTCGGACGTGTCGGTGCTCATTCGGACACCTCGCGGGGGCCGGCTCCGTCGCTCAAGTGTCGCCTCAGCACGGAAGCGAGGCGGACTAACTCGAAGGGCTTCGTCAGGTAGTCGTCGCACCCGGCGGCGAAGGCGGCCGTGCGCGCCAGCGGCTCGGCGTGGCCCGAGAGGAAGACGATGGGGACGCGCCGGGACTGGTCGTGCGAGCGGATGCGAGACACGACGCCGACGCCGTCGAGGCGCGGCAACTGGCCGTCGAGCAGGATGAGGTCGGGGCACGCGCTCTCGCTGAGGCGGATGGCGTCCTCGCCGTTGGCGGCCTCGATCACGTCGAAGCCGCGCGCCTCCAGAAATACACGGAGCATGAAGCGCGTGTCCTCGTGGTCTTCGGCGACGAGCACACACGGACGCGCCCCGGACACGGCGTCGGCGTCGCGCCGCGGCGCGTCCGCGCGGGCGTTGGGCCGATGCGTGTCCGTGTCCACAGTTCCGGTCATGCGAGGTAGTCCTCGAAGAGTCGCTGCTGGATTCATCGCTGATTGCTGATCACGGCCGGGGCGGCGAAAGTGTTTGAAAATTTCGAGCAGGTTAGCGTGCCCGCTGCCCCCCGGCGCGTTCTGTCCGGCGAGTCGTGGTGCGAAAGTCTCGCGCCCGTCGTGGGCGAGCGACGCCCGACCTGTGCCGCCTATTTGTGCGAATGGAGAGTATGACGTGGCGGGAGCGATGCGTCTATCAGGAGAAACGAGGCCGACTAGGGTTTTTCCCTAACCAGCGGAGCAGGGATTAAACGGCTGTAAATATGCCGGTTAACGGAGGCAGGCGGAGACGGGAGAGGCGCGCTTCAGTTATCTTGCAGCCACCCCTGGAGCAGGGCGTAGCGAACGATGTCGATGCGGCTCCCGAGGCCGAGCTTCTTCATCGTGTTCGCCTTGTGGGTCTCGACCGTCTTGACGCTGATGTCGAGACGGGCGGCGACCTCCTTGTTGCTGTAGCCCCACGCGATGAGACGCAGGACTTCGCGTTCGCGCTCGCTCAACTCCTTCGCCGGCTCTTCGTCGAAACGGGTCTGGCGGCTGACGTAGCCGCCGATGACTTTGCCGGTGATCTGCGGGTCGAGGTAGCTGGCCCCGGAGGCGACGGTGCGGATGGCGCGCACGAGTTCTGACGAGGCGCTTTGCTTGAGGACGTAGCCGGAGGCGCCGGCGGCTAAGAGTTGTTGGATGAAACCGGCGTCGGTGTGGCGCGTGAGCGTGAGCACGCGCACCTGCGGGCAGAGTTGCTTCACCCGCTCGGTCGCCTTCAGGCCGTTGAGTCCGGGCATCGAGATGTCCATCACGAGCACGTCGGGCGCGAGTTCCTGCGCGCGCTGGACGGCCGCGCGGCCGTCGGCCGCCTCGCCGACCACTTCCATGTCGGCCTGCGCCTCGACGAGCGCCCTCAGCCCCTCGCGCACCACCTCGTGGTCGTCGGCGAGCATGACGCGGAGCCTCAGCGCTGCCCGTTGCGATGCGTCTTTGACCATGCGGGCCTTCACTTCTTTAAGTTCAAAGTTCAAAGTTCAAAGTTCAAAGAACAAAAGCGCGCCGGCGGCTGTTGACTTTGAACTTTGAACTTTGAACTTTGAACTCATTATTTCACTTCCCGTCGGCGAAGCGCGCGGGGGCGCGCGCGAAGACGGTCGTTCCCTCGCCCGGCGCCGACTCGATCTCTATCGTGCCGTCGGCGAGTGCGGCGCGCTCGCGCATGTTGAGCAGACCCATGCTGCCCTCGCACACGTCGGCCGCGCTCGGGTCGAAGCCCTTGCCGTCGTCTTCGACGATGAGCACGACGTCGCCGTCGCGCCGTTCCAGAATCACGTCCACGCGGCGCGCCTCGGCGTGCTTGACGACGTTGTTGAGAGCCTCCTGCGCGATGCGGTAGAGGTTGATCTCGACCTCGGGCGCGAGGCGGCGCTTGCCCAGACCCGTGGTGTGGAAGTCGGCCTTGACGCCGTAGTGCTCCGTCCACTCGTGGATGAAGTTTTCGAGCGCGGCCGGCAGTCCCCCCGCGTCGAGCGCGGCCGGCCGCAGCTCCCACGCCAGAAAATCCACCTCGGCGTCGAGCTGCTCGGCCGCGGCCTGCGCCTGTTTGATCTGGTCGGAGAGCTTGCCGCTGTCCTCGCCGCAGCCGTCCTTGATGGCCGCGAGGTTCAGGCGCAGCGCCGTCAACTGCTGACCCAACAAATCGTGGAGGTCGCGCGCGATGCGGCGGCGCTCGGTCTCCTGCGCGCTGACGACGCGCGCGAGCAGCTCCTTGACGTGCTCCTCGGCGTCGCGACGCTCCAGCACCTCCGCCTCAAGCTCGCCGGTGCGTCCCCGGACGCGCTCCTCCAGCTGCCCGCGCTCATCTTCGAGCTGCCTGTTCAGGTCGGCGCGCTCCTGCTCGGCCTGCTCACGCTCGGTGAGGTCGCGCGCGACTTTGATATAGCCGCGCAGCTCGCCGCCGGCGTCGAGGGTTGTCAGGACGCCGGAGGCGTAGAAGCGCGAGCCGTCCTTGCGGATGTGCCAACGCTCGTCCTCGGCGCGGCCCTTTTCGAGCGCCGTCTTCATCTCCCGCTTGTCGGCGCCGCGCACGCGGTCTTCCGGCGTGAAGAGGATTCCGGCGTCCCGGCCCAGAATTTCGTCCTCGGTGTAGCCGAAGATTTTTTCCGCGCCCTTGTTCCAGCGGGTGACGTGGCCGCCGAGGTCGAGGGTGAAGATGGCGAAGTCTTCGACGGAATTGAGGAGCAGCCGCGTTTGCTCCTCCGACTCCCGGACGGCCGTCCGCGCCATCCGATGCTCGGCGCCGGCGCGGAAGGTCAAGACGCCGGCGACGATGCGGCCGTCGGCGTCGCGGACGGTCGAGTGACTGACGCTGCCCGTGGCGTTCAGCGACTCGAGGAACTGCTCCAGCGCGCCCGAGTCGCCGGCCGACGCGCCGACGCCCACGATCAGAAAGTCGTGACCGTCCTCACGCCCCACACTCTTCTCGGCGCGCCCGCCGCCCTTAAGGGGTTCGCTCATAAAATCTTCTTCTTCTCATCTGTTGGAACGGCCGCGCGCGGTTGGGCCGGGAAGGCCCGCCGCTGTTATTTCAACCCGCTGGAGGAGATTTACAAACAGGGTACGGCGGCTGACGCGCGGAGTATAAAACACATAGTGCGCCTCGTACAGCAAACGATCTGTGTGGTAGCACACACCCGTCCGCCGTCACCCCGGCGCGCGACGCATACACCAGCGCGCGCGCGTGTGGTATAACGCTCGGCATCCCCCTGATTAATCCCCCGCGGACGCGGGCGCCCGGAAGTCGGGCGAGACGGTCGCCCCCGACGCCGGGCGACCGGAGAGCGCCCTTTGGCGTCCGCCCTTGAAGTTTTCGCCGCGTCCGACGCGCAGAAAGGGTTGATGAGATGGCCGCACGTCAGAGTGAAGGTGACAAAAGCGCGGCGAGCGCCGCGGCTTCCCGCCAGACATATGAGGGCGCCGCGCGCTGCCGCCGCAAGTTCCTGCGACACTTCCCCGGCGGCTTCCTCGACGAGACCTACCTCGACTGGGAGCGCGACTACAAGTGGGAGGTTCACGAGCAGTGGGAGGGGGCGCTCGGCCGCGACGAGTATCGCCGGCTGCTGCGCGCGGGTGAGTTCGCCGAAGCGGCCGCGCGCGCCGTGCGCGTCGAGCAGCGCGCCCGCCACAGCATGCTCTTCTCGTTCGAGAAGATGGCGCTGCGCGACGCCGTCAAGACGGAGGAGGGCGCGCGCCTCTTCAGTGAAGGACTCTACGAATTTCTCCACGGCGCGGGCGACGCCGAGCGCAAGTTCGCGCGCTGGTGCGAGGTGGTGGGCGCGCTGCCGCGCCGGCAGACGCGCGTGCTGACGTGGCCGCTCGTCACGGTCTTCGGCTTCATCGCGCAACCCAGCGAGCATATCTTTCTCAAGCCGAACGTCACGCGCATCGCGGCCCGCGCCTACGGCTTCGACCTCCGCTACCAGTCGCGGCCCAACTGGGACACCTACGCGAGCATGCTCGCCTTCGCCGGCGTCGTGCGGCGCGATCTGCGCGACCTGCGGCCCCGCGACATGATCGACCTCCAGTCGTTCATCTGGGTGCAAGGCTCCGACGAGTACTCGGACTGAAGACGAACGCGGTAAAGCGCGTCGCAAAACTGTAGGGGCTGGGGAAGTCCGCAGCCCGCATCGTGGGAACCAATTAACATGGATGGACAGGATGAACAGGATGAAGAAAAGATGACTTCAGATTTGAGATTTCAAATTCTTTATCCTGCCCGTCCTGTCCATCCATGTTACTTCCTCCGTTGGCAGCGGGCCGCGGACAAGCCCTGCCCCTACAGTCGCGACGCATGACGAGTGGTTCTGCAACGGACTTTTCATCACGGTGCTTCAAAGATTTTTTGCCAGACAACTCGCCCGGCCCTCCGGCCTCTTCGGAAGACTCGTCACGGCGCGCTGGCTCGACAAGTCCAGCGCGACGATGAACCAGTTGACCTTCGAGCGGCTTTCCCTCCAACCGGATGACAGGGTTCTTGAAGTCGGCTTCGGCAGCGGCTACCTGCTGAAGAAAATTCTCTCCGCGGGGCCGTGCGCGCACGTGGCGGGCATTGACCCGTCCGCCGACATGGTTCGATTGGTGGAGCGGCGGCTGGGTAAATTTATCAGAGGCGGGAAGGCGCGTATCCGCGAAGGCTCAATCGAAGCTCTGCCGTTCGGGGACGGCGAGTTTACGAAGCTCTGTACGGTCAACACGCTCTACTTCTGGCAAGAGCCGGCCGTCCCCCTGTCCGAGTGTCGTCGGGTGCTGCGCGAGGACGGCCTGCTCGTGCTCTGCTTCAACGCGAAGGAAGACCTGGAGCGTTGGCCGGGCCACAAGTACGGCTTCAGGTTGTATGAGCTGAGCGAGATCGAAGAAGAACTGACGCGCTCCGGCTTCGGCGCGATAGACGTGGCGCGTGGACACGACCCGGCGCAGGGGTTGTTCTACTGTGTGAACGCGAAAGCCGTCTGAGCGCGCGTCGCGGCCTTCGCGTCAGCCGGGGTCAGCTACTTCCTCATGCTCCACCTGCGCGCCCGGCGTTGTAGACATCAAACGCCTTACTTCATCCTTCAGCTTTTGTGCAAGAAGAGTGTAGCCGTCATCACCGCCGGGCGCCTGTAGCTCCTGCGCTTTGAAGTCCAACGGCTTGCCGAAAACGATCTCGACGGGCGCGAGGTGAATCCGGTTAGCGCCTTTTCGCCAAACATTGAACGAACCTTTAATCGCCGTCGGCACCACGGACAGGCCCAACTCCTGCGCCAACACGGGCGCTCCCTTCTTGAAACTCTGAAGCTGGCCGTCACAGCTCAAGCCCCCCTCGGGGAAGATGAGCAGGATTTTATTTGCCTTGAGAATGATGGCGCTGACCTTCATCGCGCGCACGAGGTCGGTGTTGGCGTCGATGGGCACGACCTTACCGATGCGCGCGATTGAATCCTTGAGGCCGCCGCTGAAGAAAGGCGTGTAGCCGAGCGAGTAGAGTTGTTTGAAGATGGAGTAAGGGAGAACCGCGGTGACTAAAAGGCCGTCGAGGTAGCTCTGATGGTTGGGACAGATGAGGTACGGCCCCGCGGGGGGGAGATTGTCGATGCCTCTGACTTTGAGCCTGAACAGGATTTTTGATGACAGGAGAAATAATTTGAGCAGAAGGAAATAGACGTAGGTCAGCACGCCCGGAGACTTGTGGACATACTCGTCGGCCACCTCATCGCTGTTCGCCGAATCCAGCATCTCTTTCCAGGTGACGCCGCCCGCCGCCGTGTGCCCGCCGCCGGCGCTCGGGCCTTCGCCCAGTTTGCCCTCCACCGCCCTCAGGAGTTCGCGGACGGTTAAGACCTGACTGGCGGCCGCGGCGTCGAGCCGGACACCCAGGGCCTGCTCGATGTTCACAATCAGCTCGGTGCGCTGGAGGGAGTCGAAACCGAGGTCAAGCTCAAGGTTCATGTCCGGGTGCAACTCGCCTTCGGCGCGAGACAGTTGGCGAATCACGTCGAGCACTCGCCGCGACGCCTCCTGTTCGAGCAGGCGTTCGTCGCCCTCGACAAAATTGTATTGCGCCGCCGGCGCGGAACTGGCCGCCGCGCCCGCGGGGCCGGGAGCCTGCTGCTTCTGCACCAACCATCTCTGGAGCTTCTTGGTCGAAGTGCGCGGCAGAGGCTCCGTTTGAATGTCGTAGGAGAGAATTCTTTTGTACCGGGGCAGAGACACCGACAGAAGCTCCACGTCCGAGCGGATGGCCTCTCGGGAATTGACGATCTTGAGCTGCTTCAGATAATCGAAGTCCGGCACGATGACGGCGTGCAGCCGCTCGGATTGCGCGTAGCCGGTGGAGTCGGCCGCGCCGAGCACGCACATCTCCTTGATGTGCTGGCTCTGCATGTAGTGGCGCTCCACCTCTTCGGGGTAGACCTTCTTCCCGGAGCTGAGGACGATCAACTCCTTCTTGCGGCCGGTGATGTAATAGTTGCCGCCAGTGTCCATGCGGCCGAGATCGCCGGTGTGAAACCACCCGTCGCGGAGCACCTGCGCCGTCGCCTCGGGGTTGTTGAAATAGCCGCGCATCAGGGTCGGCCCGGAGATGGCGAGTTCCCCTTCTCCCGCTTCGTCCGGGTCAACGATTTTGACCTTCACGCCGGGGCCGGGAATGCCGGCCGAGCCGATGACATTTTTAAAGTACGGGGTGAAGGCGCCGCCGCCGAAGGTCTCGGTGAGCGCGTAGCCCTGTTGGACGGTGAAGCCGAGGGCGTAGAAATCACGAATGATTTTCGGGTCGAAATAAGAAGCGGCGCTGATGAGTAAGCGCAGATGGCCGCCGAAAGTCTGGTGTACGCGGGAGAAAATCTTTCGGCCCATGTTCAGACCCGTCGCCTGTCTGAGCAGGAACGACAGACGCAGCAAGGCCCGGAAGATGAGCCGGACGGGCCGGGGCTTGCGCCCGACCTCCTCGAAGATTTTTTTATGAAGCAGGTAGAAGACCTGCGGCACGGCCGGGAAGATGGTGACACGAGCGCGCTGCAAAGTCTTCAGGAGTTCGACGCTGTTGAGCGCGCGCAGGTAGGTGACGCCCGCGCCCGTCGCCAGCGGCATCAGGATGTTGGCCAGCGAGGCGAAGACGTGATGCGCCGGGACAACGGCGAGGACGTTGTCGCCGGGAATGAACTCGATGTACTGCTTCAGCGACAAGACGCCGGCGGCCACGGCCCCGTGCTCGATGACCACCCCTTTGGGCTTCCCCGTGGTGCCGGACGTGTAGAAGAT
>DASVES010000452.1:0-3367 GCA_036380435.1 Pyrinomonadaceae bacterium
CGCGCTTCAAGAGGGAGAAGGCGCTTTCAACCGTATTCGATGAATAGCACCGTCCACGTAGATGTCTTCACTGTGCTTGAGGGTCTTGTGGTTGAGGCCGCCGACGGCCTTGCCTTTGGTGCGCGGGTACACGGGGCCGTCAGGCTAGCGCAGGCGCTTTAATAACTCGCGGCACTTTTCGTCAGTGGAGAACAGCGTATGAACGCTTTCAAGCGTCCTTCAGCTTCTCGCGCTCTCGTACTGCATGCGACCCGACAGGAGGGAGACAGAATGCCGAAAAAAACCATGTGCGTCGCGGCCCTTATTATAGCCGCGTTTTTAAACTCCTCTTGCAACACCGCGCAGCGCGAGCCTGCGGCCGACATCCTTTCGGGCCGGCTCGTCGATCTCTCGCACTCCTTCGACGAGCAGACGGTCTACTGGCCGACCGCCGAGAAGACTTTCAAGTTGGAACGAGACGCCGAGGGCGTGACGGAGGCGGGATATTTTTACGCGGCCAACAGCTTCTCAACCGCCGAGCACGGCGGCACGCACATCGACGCGCCCATCCACTTCGCCCAAGGCCGACACACGGTCGATCAGATTCCGCTCGAACAGTTGACGGGCCGCGCCGTCGTCGTGGACGTGGCGGCGAAGTGCGCCGCCGACGCCGACTATCAGGTGTCGGTCGAAGACTTCGCCGCGTGGGAGCGCGAGCACGGCGCGCTTCCCCAACAGGGAGTGATCGTGCTCCTGCGTACAGGCTTCGGGAGCCGCTGGCCTGAGCGCCGCAGCTACATGGGCACGGATGAGCGCGGGGCCGCGGCCGTCGCGAAGCTCCACTTTCCCGGCCTCCATCCAGACGCCGCGCGCTGGCTCACGCAAGAGCGCCGGGTCAAGGCCGTGGGACTGGATACGCCGAGCATCGATTACGGCCAGTCAACACTCTTCGAGAGCCACCGGATTCTTTTCGACAAAAACGTCCCCGCCTTCGAGAACCTCGCCAACCTCGACCAGCTCCCCGCGAAAGACTTCCACGTCATCGCGCTGCCGATGAAAATCAGGGGCGGCAGCGGCGGCCCGCTCCGCGCCATCGCCATCATCAACAGGTGAACCGTCGGCCGAATTCAATGAGCCGCTGTAAGCGGCGGCAGAATGTAGCCCACGGCGTGAGCCGTGGGAACCAAGCGCCGGAAAAACAAGAAGCCCCGGAGGGGCGAAAGAAAATCGACGGGCGCGATGCTCGTCCCTGAAATTCTTTCGCCCCTCCGGGGCTTCGCTGTTCTAATCCGGCTCGTTCCCACGGCTCGCGCCGTGGGCTACATTCTTTCGCCCCTGCCGGAGCTTATGGCCGCGACGGCCTTACTGCCGTTCCTCGTTTTCGAGCAGCCGCGTCGTGCTCTCCGTGACGCTCGACGGCGCGGCCATCTCGGCCGTCTGGTTGCGCGGGCGGGCGAGGTCGGCCGCGGAGAAGCCGCGCGCCGGTGGAAGCGCCGCTCCGGCGCCGTGCGTCCTCGTCCCTTCGAGCGCGGGCGGAGTCTTCGACGCGGCGGCTTTCTTGGTGGCCGTCGCCTGCGGCGCGTCGTCTTCGAGCAGCATGCCGTAGAGCATCCGCATGAGGCCGATGATGAAAGCGAACGAGGCCAGCAGCAACAGCGGGAAAAAGTCGTCATCCATCGCCGTGAGCAGCCCCGCGAGTCCGCAGGAGACGAAGCTGCCGGCCATGACGATCAACCCCTTACGCACGCCGCGCTGGCGCTTCGAGAGCACGCGGCCCTCGCCTTCGCCGAATTCCGCGAGGCGGCCGCCGCCCTCGATGAGACGCGCGACCGCCGCGAGCGACAGCCCGCAACGCGAACAGAAGCGCACTTCGTCGGAGACCTGTTGCTGGCCGCACTGCGGGCAATGCATCGTTTCGCCGTCCTTTTGGGGAAGAGTCCGAAGCAGTGAGCAGTGAGCAGTAAGCAGTGAGCAGTCAGGAAGTGTCGCCAGCTTTGACTGCTCACTGCTTACTGCTCACTGCTCACCGCTTTTCAGATTCGGTAGCGCAGGAGCGCGCCGACGCCGCCGTATTCGGCGAGCAGCGCCGGGTCTTCGATGAAGAAGACTTTGGCCGAGGTCTGCTGCGCGCGCGCGACCAACTCTTGGGCGACGATGACCGAGTCGGGTTCGGTGTTGGAGACGGCCGCCGGGTCGCTCGCGGCGACGACCGGCTCGACGACCTCCGTGTCCGAGAGTATCTCCACGTCCTCGCGGTCGCCCTTCACCTCGCGCATCGCGGCCGTCAGGTAGAGTTCGTCCACCTGCCCCATCGAGAGCGCTTCGAGCGTGTCGGTTGCGCCGACTACGCCGAGGCCCCCGCCGCGAAACTCGTTTAGCAGACGCTCGACGCGCTCGGCGTCCGTCTGCGCGTCGTGCTCACGCATCGCTTCGAGGCTCGCCACGAAGACCTCCTTCTCGGGCGCGCGGATGTCGAGGCTGAGCACGTCGATCACCTTATCTTCGAGCGCCTTCGGAAGCTGCGCGCGCAGGATGGGGATGATCACCTCGTCGCCCGCGAGGATGACCTGCTCGATGCCTTCTTTATCGACGATCCCGGCGAGCGTCTCGACCATCTCCTTGGCGTGCTGCATGTGATAGTTCACGGCGTGGCGCTGATAGCGCATCTGCGACCAGCCGCCGACCTTCGTCCGGTTCGTCTTGACGTTCTCGATCTCCTCCGACTCGACGGTGCGGCCGTGGCCGAAGACGAAGATGCGCCCGCGGTTCGTGTCGCAGACGAGCACGGCGTAGCGCCGGTACTGTTCGGCGAGGCGGGCGAGCGGGTAGAGGTGCGGCTGGTTGTAGACGTAGAGCCGGTGGTCTTCGATGGGCGCGTCGAGCTGCGCGGCCTGAAAGAAATCTTCGTGGCCGGCGCAGGCGAAAACGGCGACGCCGTTCGCCGAAGGGCGCACGTCTTCCAGATACTTCGTGATGCGCTCGGCGTCGCGGTCGAAGCTCTCGCGCTCGGGTGTGTTCGGCGCGTAGGTCTTGGCGCGCTCGGAGAATTCCTTGCGGACGAAGCGGTCGAAATCGCTCTTGCCCGTGTCGTTGGCCTGCGCGTTCAGGTAGAGGCTGATGAAGGGAAGCGTCGTCGGCTCGAACCCGGCGAGGCGTTCGATCAACTTGTTCAAAGACGTGCCGGCTGCACCACTCTGTGACATCTGTCGTGTACCCCTTTAGAAGATTTTTTAGACTGCTCTCAACAAACTTGCGGCCTTCGGGCGCGCACGCTGCCGCACTCGCTTCGGCCGGCGCAGCGGCGACCCGTTGAACCGTCGGGGGAAGGTTTTGGGGAAATTTCGGGAGGATATTAGCACGCGCCGCCGGGGCGTTCCAATCCGTGCCG
>DASVES010000453.1:0-13312 GCA_036380435.1 Pyrinomonadaceae bacterium
AGCTGGAGTAGCCGGTGCCGAAGTCGTCGATGGCGAGACCGACGCCGAGCACGCGCAGGCGGGCGAGGACGGCGGCGGTCGCCTCGGCGTTTTCCATCACCACGCTCTCCGTGATCTCCAGCTTGAGCGAGCGCGGGTCAAGCCCGGTCTCGCGTAGCACGTCCTGCACCCGCTCGGCGATGTCGGCCTGCGCCAGTTGCTTGCCCGAAAGGTTCACGCTCATCGTCAGCCCGCGGTTGGCGGGCGAGATGGCCTGCCACGCGCGCAACTGTCGGCACGCCTCCTCCAGCATCCAGAGGCCGAGGGGCACGATCAACCCGGTCTCCTCGGCGAGCGGGATGAACTCGGACGGCGAGACCATCCCCCGGTCAGGGTGCTCCCAACGGACGAGCGCCTCGAACCCTTCAAGCCCGCCCGTCCGCAGCGACATGATCGGCTGGTAGTAGGCGCGTAACTCCCCGCGTTCAAGGGCCCGCCGCAAGTCGTTCTCCAGCCGGAGCATGGTCACAGCCCGCGTGTGCATCGTGCGGTCGAAGACCTGGTGCCGCGCCTTGCCCCCGTCCTTCGCACGGTACATGGCCGTGTCCGCGTCCCGCAGCACGTCCTCGGGGTTGCCGTAGCCGGTGCAACTGAGGGCGATGCCGACGCTGGCCGTCGTGAACGCCTCGTGGCCGTGGAGGCTGATCGGAGTGTGTAGCTCAAGCTGGATTTTCTCGGCCACCCGGACGGCCATCTCGGGGCCGCCGGTGCCGTCGAGCAGGACGGCGAACTCGTCGCCGCCGAAGCGCGCGACGGTGTCCACCCGGCGGGTGCATGACTGGAGCCGGCGCGCGATTCCGACGAGCAGTTCGTCGCCGTAGGTGTGGCCGAGCGAGTCGTTGATGTTCTTGAAGCGGTCGAGGTCGAGGAAGAGCACGGCGAACGAGTAGCGGGCGTCCCTCTTGGCGCGCTCGACGGCGAGTCGCAGGTGGTCTGTGAACAACAGGCGGTTGGGCAGCCCGGTTAGGGCGTCGTGGAAGGCGGCGTGGCGGAAGTGCTCCTTGCTCTCCCGCAGCTCGTCCTGGGCGCTCTCCAGTTTGGCGATGTAGTGGTTGAGCTCCTCGACGTGGCGCTCGGCCTGCTCGGCCCGCTCGCGCTCCGACTCCGCCCGCTGCCGCTCGGCCTCGGCCCTCTCGCGCTCGGCCCGCTCGGCCTGAGCGGCCGTCGAGCGCACGTCCTCCGAATACTTCCGGTAGGAGATGTAGACGATGGCGATGACGGGGAGGGGGAAGATGAGCGAGTAGAAGCTGACGGCCTGCGTGAGCTTCGCCAGGACGCCCGCGAGTAGCCCCCCGACGAAATAGGTCACAGAAGCCCAGAGATAATGTTTCGCCCACACGCGCCAAAGGGGCAGGCTCTCTTTCAGCGCGAGATAGGCCGCGCCGAGGCCGGTGTGCGCGGCGTACTGCGCAAGGGCGAGCAGGCAGGCGAAGCTGACGGCGGTCGAGAGCGGCAGGCGTGGGAAGTCCGTCACCTGCCCGAAGGCGAGGCGGGCCAGTGTGCCCGAGATGAAGGTCGCGCAGACCAGCGCGCCCGAGTTGCACAGGACGGTGAGCGGCCGACTGCTCAGACGCATCCCGGCGCAGACTCCTTCGACCGCCGCCAGCGCGACCGCCGCCTCAGTCCCGTAGAGGAGGAGCGTCAGGAAGATGAACGTGTCCGAGACCGTGACGGTCGCGTTGACGCGGGGGAGTGGCACCGAGACCCGCGAGCTGATCGCCACCGTAATCAGGAACAGGAGCAGGAAACCGAAGTCCAGGCGGGCCACGGGTAGGTTGAGCGCCGAGTGGAGGAAGATCGCCGCCCCCGCCGCGACGACGAGTCGCCGGTACGGGTCGGTCAGGCGCTGCCAGCGCGTCGGGTTCGTGGCGGCACTCAAGAGATTCGTTGGACTAAAAGTAGAGGATGTTGTAACGACTGGAAGGGGCGTAACCGGTGCTGAGGTAGAAATCCCGTGCGCGTTCGTTCTCCTCGTCCACGAACAGGCAGACCGAAGTGACGCGGGTCAAAAGCCGCCGGCCCATCTGGGCCAGGCAGCGGCGCCCGTACCCCTTCCCGCGCTCCCGCGGGCTGACGTACACGCCCTCGAGGTAGGCGACCTCCGGCGTCTGCGCAATCACGTCGGCCTTGTAGACAATGCGCCCGCCCTCTGACCAGACCCATGTCCTGCCCCGCTCTATGCGCCGCAGGCAGCGGAGGCGGAAGCTCTCCGGCTCCGTGCGCAACGGGTCGTCGCCGGTTTCTTCAAGCACCATCTCGGCGTGGAGCGCCGCCACCTGTTGAAGCTCTTCCGACAAGGCCGGGCGCAGATCGGGCGCCTGCTCACACCCCTCGAAGGGGCGGCGCTGCTCAAGGATGGTGACCTCGCGCAACTTCCGGGGCGCGGCCCCTCCGGGCGCGTAGTAGCCCCAGAAGCTCCGCACCTGTCCGCTCTCGCCCATCAGCAGGTGCGACTCAGGCGACCTCCGGGCGAGGGCGGCGAACAGTTCCGTCGCGGCCTCTGAGCGCGAGTCGAAAGACATTCCGTGCCCGACGAGGGCGACGCCTTCGAGCGCGCCCTGTCGGTTCCGACAGCCGAAGAACCGGCCCCGGTTCCGGGGACTCACCACGCCGTTGTCGCGGATGAAGCCGGACATGATGACGTTGTCCACCGGCCGCTCCGAGAGGAACGAGAGCGCCTCGGGGCCGTCACTCTGTGCGAGTGGGCTGACTCTCATCTGCTGCGTCTGGTGCACGGTTTGACCTTCAGTGTTTACGTCGGCGTGGCCCCTGCTTCAACAGAAGGGCCGGCCGCGTTACCGTTACAGTTGTCGCGCCGACAATTTGCGGCTTCGCGTGTGGCGGGCCGCAAGCGTGTCGGTTTAGAACGCGGCGCCGTCCTCGTACACCACGGGCATCGCGCCCGTGCCGTCGCCGTTCGACATGACGTAAGACGACCACGCGGCCGCGTCTCCATCGACACGGTTGTCGCCCATGAGGATGCCGTCGCCCATGAGGATGCCGTCGCCGAAGGCGATGCCGTCGCCGAAAGCTATTCCATCGCCGAAAGCTATCCCATCCCCGAACGCGATGCCGTCGCCGAAGGCGATGCCCGTCCCGATGGGCATCCCGTTGCTCGTCATGATGAGATCGCCGAAGGCGATGCCGTCGCCGAAGGCGATGCCATCACCGAAGGCGATGCCGAGGCCGTAGGCGCGCTGGTACTGCGTGATGAGGTTCGTGCCGGTCGCGTAACTGCGGTTCTGGAGAATGCCCTGAGCCCAGGGGAAGGTGTAGCCGTCGATGGTAGAGAAGGGCATGGGCGGCGCGGAGGTCACGAGGAGCGGCGCGCCGGGCGGGGTCAGGATCGACAGGTCGGTGCGGACGGCTTTGGCGACCCGCATCGCGCCCTCGACGTTGAGCTGCCCGGCCCCCTGTTCGAGCATGTTGGAGCCCGCGAGCGGCTGCGCCGTGTACTGGAGAATCATTTTCACCATGTTCGGCGTGAGCCGGGGGTTGGCCTGGAGCAGCACCGAGACGGCGCCCGCGACGAGCGGCGTCGCCATCGACGTGCCGCTCAGAGCCATCATCTTGTGGCTGTCGCCGCTCCCCGGCGTGCAACCCAGACCGGGGTGCTGCCGCACGATGTTGTTGAGCCGGGCCTGGGCCGCGATCACCTTGTTGCCGGGGGCGACGAGGTCGGGCTTGATGACGTGGTCGTACTGCTTCACCCCGCCCACCACACTGTAACTGCGCGTCGGCCCGCGCGAGCTGAAGGTGGTGAGGCCGTCGTCGGCGCGCGACTGCGTGCCGAAGGTGTTTGAAGCGCCGACCGTGATGGCCGACGGCTCGTTGCCCGGCGCGTGGATGCGGCCGTAGATTTTGCGCCCCGCCGCGTCCGCCCCGTCATTGCCGGCAGCCGCGACGACCACGATCCCGGCAGCGACGAGCCTGCTCACGGCCAGGCAGAGCGGGTCTACCTTGTAAGAGTCCACGGCCGGGGCGCCGAGGCTGATGTTGACCACGCGAATCCGGTACTTCTGGTGATTCTTTTCGCCGAGCGGCTTAGTGGGATCGACCGGCGCGAGAATCCACTGGAGGGCGCGCAGCACGTTCGAGGTCAGTCCGACTCCCTGCGCGTTGAGCACGCGGAGGCTGATGATTTCCGCTTCGGGGGCCGGGCTGACGTAGGCCCCGTTCGCGACGTGGTCGGTGCCGGCGGCCAGCGAAGCGACGTGAGTGCCGTGCCCGTAGGGGTCGTCCGTGCGGTTCTCGCCGGTGAAGTCTTTCAGGAGTTCGATGCGGCTGCCGATGCCGTGGTGCTCCTTGTCCACGCCCGAGTCGAGCACGGCGATGTTCATGTCCTTGCCCTTGAAGCCGCTGTTGCCCGACTGCCGCCGCATCTCCGCGGCGCCCGTCGCCTGCTCGATGAAGCCCAGCCTCTCCACTTCACGGTCTGGGCAGACGACTTCCACCTCATCGAAAGATGCCAGCTCTTCGACCATGCCGGCGGGTAGGCTCACCGCCAGCGAGTCGAAGCTGTCGAAGCTGCCCTTCAGCCGCACGCCGGCGCGTTTGAGGAGTGCGTTGAGCGGGCCGCTCGGCTTACCGCTGAGCTGTAGCACGACTTCAACTGACTGCTCGTCGGACTGTGCGGCCGTCAGACGCTCGCGCAGGTCGGGCGAAACTTTGACTTTCGTTGCGCCGCGCGTTTCCTGCTTCAAAGGCTTGTCGGCGGCGTCGGCCGGCCCCCACACGAAACCGCTGGGGCAGAGCGTCAGTAGCAGGGCGGCCACGGCAATGAAGGAGATGGTCGTTGTTCTACGAGGTTTCATTTCGGCCTCATCTGGATTGACATGTTTCCGCGGCGGGATATCCGTGCGGATAAAAGGATATTGGCAACTTCGGTGCCGCATTGTTTCCACAGCACGAAGCGCGTAGTCGTGGGAAAATTTGAGGGAAGGCGGTGTCGCGACGAACGAGAAATGCTCAAACGGAAATGTCAGAGTGACGTGGGACGGTCAGACTGACCACCCGAGGAACCATACGCGCGCCGACGCCATCAGTTGACGGTCGCCGCCCGGTCGCTGCGGCGGGTCTTGAGTTTGAAGTTGCGCGCGGCGGAGATGTCGCGCACGCCGTGGCTGCCGAGGAGGGCGAGGAGGTGGAGAAAGATTTCGGCGGTGGCGCGGGCGTCGGCGGCGGCGCGGTGATGGTTGGGGAGGGGGACGGCGAAATATTTGGCGAGAGCGTGCAGGCGGTAGAAGCCGAGTTCGGGGAAGAGCCGGCGCGCGAGCGAGACGGTGCAGAGATAGGCGTTGAACATGCGCCGCCCCGGATAGACGAGCGTGACCTCGTGGTTGATAAAACGCACGTCGAAGTGCGCGTCGTGCGCGACGAGCACGGCCGTGTCGGCGAAGCGGAGCCAGTCGGGGGCGACCTCGTCGAAGGTGGGCGAGTCTCTGACCATCGCGTCGGTGATGCCGGTCAGACGGCTAATGAAGGGCGGGATGGTCGTGCCGGGGTTGAGCAGCGTCTGGAACTCGCCGACGATGCGGCCGGATTGGATGCGACACGCGCCGAGTTCGAGGAGACGGCCGGGCGGCATCTTCGGGCCGGTGGTCTCCACGTCGAAGACGACGTAATCGGTCTCGCCAAGGCGTCGGCGCTCGTCGTCCTCGCCGGCGAACTCGATCTCGGCCGAGCCGTCGGCGACCTTCAGACGCCAGTCGTCCTTGATGAGTTCGGAGACGAGTGCCACGGCCGTCTCCGGCTCAAGGCCCGGCAGTTGGAAGACGTGCTCGGCGAGATGGACGGCCGTGGCGCGCCCGCCGTTCGTCCGCAGGAGTTGAATCGCATCTTGAATGAGCGCAGAATCGGGAACCAGATTGCTGAAGGGCTGCATCGGGGCGGATTGTAGCACGCCGACTTTAGTTCGAGAATAAGCATCGGGGAGGACGGCCGCTATGTTGGGCGCGGGCGATGTTCTGGAAAGTTTCCGCCGCACGGGCGCGCTGCTCGAAGGCCACTTCGTGTTGACGAGCGGGCTGCACAGCACCGTCTACCTGCAATGCGCGCTCGTCCTCCAGCACCCGCCCGAGGCCGAACGGTTCGGCCGCGCCATCGCCGAGCACTTCCGCAATCAGCGCGTCGAGACGGTCGTCGCGCCGGCCATCGGCGGCATCGTCATCGGGTGGGAGGTGGCGCGCGCCCTCAATGTGCGCTCGTTGTGGACGGAGCGCGTGGAAGGGAAGATGTCGCTCCGGCGTGGCTTCCACGTGCGCGCAGGTGAGAGCGTCGTCGTGGTGGAGGACGTGGTCACGACCGGCGGCTCGACGCGCGAGACCGTTGACGCGCTGCGCGAGGCCGGCGCGCGCGTCGTCGGCGCGGCCTCCATCATCGACCGCTCGGGTGGGCGGGCCGACGTGGGCGTCCCGCGCGTGGCGCTCGTCACCCTCGAAGTCCCGGCCGTGGCCCCTGCCGTCTGCACCCAATGCGCTCAGGGCATCCCGGCCGTCAAACCCGGAAGCCGGAAGACAAGTGAGCAGTGAGCAGTAAGCAGTGAACAGTAAAAGACAGACTCACGATTCGGTGCTACATCTAATTAATCTGCTCACTGCTTACTGCTCACTGCTCACTGCTTACTGCCCTTATGATACATCGCCTGACGATTCAGTACGACGGCACTGAGTTTCACGGTTGGCAGATGCAGGATGGGCCGCGGACGGTGCAGGGCGAGCTGACGCGCGTGTTGTCTCTCATCGAGGGGCGGGAGCTGACGGTGCACGGCGCGGGACGGACGGACGCGGGTGTTCACGCCGAGGCGCAGGTGGCGAGTGTCGATTTGAATCGCGAGATGACACCTGAGCGGCTTCGCACCGCGATTAACGCGAACCTCGCGCGCGACGTGCGGGTGATTGACGTGCGGACGGCCCCCGACGACTTTCACGCGCGCTTCTCGGCCCGCGGCAAAACCTATTGCTACCGCGTCTTCAACGAACAATTCACGTCGCCCTTCTGGTCGCGGTACGCGCACGCCGAGTCGCGCCCGCTCGACCTCGCAGGGATGCGCGCCGCCGCGTCGCTCTTCATCGGCGAACACGACTGGACGGCCTTCTCGGCGGCGCAGGCCGATGTCAGCTCGCGCGTGCGAACCGTCAGGCGTTTGGAAATCACGGAGAGGCAAAGTCGGCGCGGACGCGGGCGCATGTTGGAAATTTGGATCGGCGCCGACGGCTTCCTCCGCTACATGGTGCGCTCCATCGCCGGCGCGTTGCTGGCCGCCGGGCGCGGCGAGATGGAGGGGCAGATAATCGCGCGCGCCATCGAGACGGGGGAGCGTGCGCTGGCCGCCCCAACGGCGCCCGCCAACGGGCTGACGCTCGTCGAAGTTCACTACTGAGGCGCTCCGAGGGCCGCAACGACTTTGCACTTTAAACTGGTTTACGATTAACATTCGGCCCCGGAGACTTTACGGCTTCTCGGTTCGAGGGGACTCGATGCTGACGGATTTCGCGAAGGTTGTGGTGGAAGGCACGCGCGACGAGGCGCTTCTGGCGCGCGTCCGCTGGGATCGACTGCCGAGACACGTCGCCATCATCATGGACGGCAACGGTCGCTGGGCCAACTCGCGCGGCCTGCCGCGTGTCGCCGGCCACCGCGCCGGAGTCGATGCCGTGCGCGCCGCCGTGGACACCGGCGCGCGTCTCGGCCTCGGCGCGCTCACGCTCTACGCCTTCTCGACCGAGAACTGGAAGCGCCCGCGTCTGGAAGTTGACGCGCTCATGCGGATGCTCAAGCGATATCTCCGTCTGGAGCTTGAGGAAATCGACCGCCAGAACATCCGCTTCCAGCCGGTCGGGCGCGTCGAGGCGCTCGCCGAGAGCGTCCGCCGCGAACTCGACCGCTCGGTCGAGCGCACGGCCCACAACACCGGCATGGTCTTGAGCGTCGCCCTCAACTATGGCGGCCGCGCCGAGATCGTTGACGCGGTGAACGCGGCCGTCCGGCGCCAACAGGCCGAAGGCGGCGCGGGCCTGGAGCTGACCGAGGAGTCCATCGGGCGTGAGCTATACACCTGCGATCTGCCCGAACTCGACCTCCTCATCCGCACCAGCGGCGAGCTGCGCATCTCGAACTTCCTGCTCTGGCAAATCGCCTACAGCGAGATTTATGTCACCGAAACGCTCTGGCCTGACTTCCGCCGCGTGGACATGCTCGAAGCAATCGTCGATTTCCAGCAGCGCAACCGACGCTTCGGCGGCCTGCAACTCGTGGCCAAGGCGAAGTGAGGAGAGCTGTTAGCTATTAGCCGTTAGCTTTCAGCTGTTAGCTTTTCCTGATGTGGAACGCCACACGTCCTTTACAACATCAACTTTGGCCACACGCTTCAAACTTCCTGCTAACCGCTAACAGCTAATAGCTAACAGCCCCTTCATGAAACGTCTCATCACGGCCGCCATCGCGCTCCCCATCCTGATCGCCTCGATCATCGTCCCGCAGCTTCATCTTTTATTCGTCGCGCTCGCCGTCGGGGCGGTGTTCGTCGCGCTCTACGAGTTCTGGTTTCTCGCCAAGCGTCTGGGCGGAAGGCCCGACGTGGTGGTGGGCTACGCGGCGACCGCCGCGATCCTCGCCTCCTTCTACTTCAACGAGCCGGTGTGGCTCCTCATCATCCTGCCTGTGTTCGTCGCCGCCGCGCTCGTGGCGGAGATGCTGCGAGGCGCGCCGTTTGACAAGATGATCCTGTCGGCCGGCTCGACCGTGTTGGGCGTGCTCTACATCGCGCTGCTCGGCGGGCACCTCATCGGGGTGCGGACGGGCTTCGCGCTGAGCCTGTCGCCGGCGCCGGACAGCTACACGCTCTCGACACACCTGCTCTCGTTCTTCTTCCTCGTCCTGATGGGTTCCGACACCGGCGCTTACTACACCGGGCGCGCGCTCGGCCGGCGCAAGCTCGCCCCGAACATCAGTCCGGGCAAGACGTGGGAAGGCGCGGCCGGCGGCATGGCCGCCTCGCTTTTGATGGCCACGCTCGCGCACTACTGGTTCTTCCCCGAACTGCCGCTGCGCGCCGCGCTCCCGCTCGCGGCGGTGATGAACGTGCTCGGCGTGGTCGGAGATTTGGTGGAGAGCGCTCTTAAGCGCGGGTCGAACGCAAAGGACGCGGCCAACATCCTCCCCGGCCACGGCGGCTTTCTCGACCGGCTCGATAGCTTGCTGTTGGGCGCGCCGCTCCTCTACTATTTCGCCGTCCTGTTCTGGAGAGAATCGGCCACAATCATCCGCTGAGGCGGAAGGAGAGCGGTGTGCCGGCAAGTTAGACGCGAACGGAGTTGGTCGAGATACTCGAAAAAATATGATCCCGCAAGGCATCGCGATACTGGGTTCGACAGGCTCGATTGGATGCAACACCCTGCGCGTCGTCGAAACACTCGACGCGGGGGAGCGGTTCCGCGTCGTCGCGCTCGCCGCCGGCCGCAACGTCGCGCGTCTCGCCGAACAGATTGAACGACACAGGCCCGAACTCGTCGCCGTCGAAAGCGCCGAGCGCGCCGAAGAGTTGCACGCGGAACTCGCCCGGCGAGACGTGCCGCCGCCCGCGCGCGTCCTCACCGGGGAGGCGGGGCTGGTGGAGGTCGCCACGCACGCGGAGGCGTCCTGCGTGGTGAGCGCGACGGTCGGGGCGGTCGGCCTCGTGCCCACGCTGCGCGCGCTGGAGGCCGGAAAGCGCGTCGCGCTCGCCAACAAGGAGCCGCTTGTGATGGCGGGCGAGCTGATGACGCGCGCGGCGCGTGCGTCGGGCGCCGAGCTGCTGCCGGTCGATTCGGAGCACAACGCGCTGCACCAGTGCCTGCGCGGCGAGCGCCCGGAGGAAGTGCGCCGGCTTGTGCTGACGGCCTCGGGCGGCCCTTTTCGGTCGAAGAGCGCGGCCCAGATGGAGGCCGCCACGGTCGAAGAGGCCATGCGCCACCCAACGTGGAACATGGGCGCGAAGATCACCATCGACTCGGCCACGCTCATGAACAAAGGACTCGAAGTGATCGAGGCCCACTGGCTTTTCGACTTCGGCCCCGACGCCATCGACGTGATCGTCCACCCCGAGTCAATCGTCCATTCGATGGTCGAACTCGCCGACGGCTCCGTCATCGCGCAAATGGGTGTGACCGACATGCGCCACGCCATCCAATATGCGCTCACCTATCCCGAGCGACTCCCCGGCGACCTCCCCGCGCTCGACCTGACGCGGCTCGGCGCGCTCCACTTCGAGGCCCCCGACTTCGGACGCTTCCCCTGCCTCGGCCTCGCCTACCGCGCCCTGCGCGAGGGCGGCACACAACCCGCCGCGCTCAACGCCGCCAACGAGGAGGCCGTCGCCGCCTTCCTCGACTCCCGCCTGCGCCTGACCGACATCGCACGCGTCAACGAGAGCGTGTTGGACGGCAATGAGTCGCGCCCGGCCGAAAGTTTGTCGGCCGTCCTTGATGCGGATGCGAAGGCCCGCGTGAGGGCCCGCGCCGAAATCTCCCGTCTGCGGGGCGCCGAAAGAGTGGTCGCGTGAGGGGGCGGTTTGACCTGCGTCGTAAAAGATTAGAGAATCGTAGTGCAACCGAAGCGGGGCGCCGGAGGCTCCAAGTCGTCGTTGTCGTGTGTTTAGACGTGTAAGTTAAGAGAAGGGGTTTATGTTTTTTTATCTGTCCTTCATCGTCATTCTGGGCGCGGCGGTCATCATTCATGAATTCGGTCACTTCATCGTCGCCAAGCTGCTCGGCATCCGCGTCGAGACTTTTTCGGTGGGGTTCGGTAAGCGTCTCTTCGGCAGGAAGTGGGGCACGACCGACTATCGCGTCAGCCTGATTCCGCTGGGCGGCTACGTCAAGCTCGGCGGCGACGACTCGAACGCCGGCATCGAAGAAGGCTCCGACGACTCCGCGAACGTCCCCGTCAAGGAACGTTTCGACCTGCGGCCGCGCTGGCAGAAGTTTCTGGTCGCCGTCGCCGGCCCCATCATGAATATCCTGACGGCCATCGCCATCCCGCTCGCGGGCGCGATGGCGGTGGGCGCGCCCGTGATGCCGCCGCCCGTCGTCAAGACCGTGCAGCAGGGCGCCGCCGGCGAGGCCGCGGGACTGCGCCCCGGCGACCGCATCGTCTCCTTCAACGGCCGCGACGACAGCGACTGGGAGCGCATCAGCAACGACGCGCTGCTCTCGCCCGAACAGCCCATCCCGCTCGTCGTCGAGCGCGACGGCGAGCGCGTCCCGCTCACCATCCGCCCCGTCAAGAAGCTCAGCGAGGGCGAAGCCTACGGCGAACTCGGCATCGTCCCCGACCACGGCGACGTGCCCGTCGTCATCTTCAGCGTCGAGAAGGACACGCCCGCCTCCGAAGCCGGCATTTTGCCGGGCGACCGCGTGGTCTCCATCGGCGGCGAGCAGGTTGGCAGCGCCGCCCAGATCATCCAGTACATCAACGAGCACCCGCGCCAGCCCATCACGATGCAAATCGAGCGCGACGGGCAGACGCGAGAAGTCACGGCCACCGCGCGCCGCCTCTCGGACGGACGCGAGCGCCTCGGCATCGGCCCCGGCGAGGCCGCGCCGATTCGCAAGCTCGGCTTAACCGACGCGCTCGGCTACTCGGTCGGACAGAACATCGAAATTCTGCGGCTCACCGGCATGGCGCTCAAGCAGGTCTTCACGGGGCAGCGTTCGATGCGCGACACCTTCAGCGGCCCCGTCGGCATCGCCGTCGCCTCGAAGAGGGCGGTGGAGGAGGGCGGCGTCGAGGGCGGCCTCAAGATGCTCGGCTTCCTGAGCCTCAACCTCGGCGTCTTCAACCTGCTGCCCATCCCCGTGCTCGACGGCGGCATGATCTTTATGCTGCTCATCGAGGGTATCCTCGCAATCGTGGGGATGAAGCTCTCGATGGGGATGCGCGAGCGCATCCAGCAGGTCGGCTTTGTCTTCCTGCTCCTGCTGATGAGCTTCGTCATCATCAACGATCTGGCGAAGGTCGCCTCGCGCTGGAGGGGCGCCGAAAGCCCGCCGGCCGCGACGGAGCAGAAATAAAGATGAGTTCAAAGTTCAAAGTTCAAAGTTCAAAGTCAACAGCAGCCAGGCGCGCTTTGAACTTTGAACTTTGAACTTTGAACTTCGTTAGGATTTCCATGAGACGAGAGACCAGAGCGGTTCGGGTGAAGGACGTGCAGATCGGCGGCGGCGCGCCCGTGGCCGTCCAGTCGATGACGAAGACGGAGACGACCGACGTTGAGGGCACCGTCCGGCAGATCGAAGAGATGGTGCGCGCCGGTTGCGAGATCGTGCGCGTTGCCGTCCCCGACCAGCCGGCGGCCCTCGCCCTCAAAGAGATTCGCAAGCGCGTGCCTGACGTGCCCCTCGTCGCCGACATCCACTTCCACTACAAGCTCGCGTTGCTGGCTCTTGAGGCGGGCGTCGATAAGCTCCGTTTGAACCCCGGCAACATCGGCGCTCACGAGCGCGTGCGCGAGGTGGTGCGCGCCGCGGCGGCGCAGGGCGTGCCCATCCGCATCGGCGTCAACGGCGGCTCGCTCGAAAAAGATTTGCTCAAGCGCTACGGCACGGCCACGCCCGAGGCGATGGTCGAGTCCGCCGAGCGCCATATACAGATTCTCGAAGACCTCGACTTCCGCGACATCATCGTCTCCCTCAAGGCTTCTGACGTACACCGCACGGTCGCCGCCTATCGCCTGCTCTCCGCGAAGGTTGACTACCCGCTGCACCTCGGCGTGACCGAGGCGGGAACGGCCTTCGGCGGCACGATCAAGTCGGCGATGGGCCTCGGCATCCTCCTGCACGAAGGCATCGGCGACACGATCCGCGTCTCTTTGGCCGCGGAGCCGCAGGAGGAGGTGCGCGTGGCGTGGGAGGTTCTGAAGTCTCTGGAGCTTCGCAAGCGCGGCGTGACGGTCGTCGCCTGCCCGACGTGCGGGCGGCTCGACGTGGACAACTTCGTCGAGATCGTCACGGAGATCGAGCGGCGACTGGCGCACATCGAGGAGCCGTTGCACCTCTCGATCATGGGCTGCGAGGTCAACGGCCCCGGAGAGGCGCACGACAGTCAGCTCGGCGTCACCTTCGGACGCGGCGTCGGGATGATCTTCAAGAACGGCCGGCCCATGCGGAAGGTCGCCGGCACGGACATCGTCGAGGCGTTCGTAGCCGAGACGGAAAAGCTCCTCGCCGAAGGCGCACAGGAGCCCGAGGAAGCGCAGCCGGAACTCGTGCAGATAACCTAAGTGAAGTTGGTAAGT
>DASVES010000454.1:0-17538 GCA_036380435.1 Pyrinomonadaceae bacterium
AGGAGCAGATGCAGCAGCGGGCCAAACGCCCGCGACGGCCCGAAATCACTCCACAGTTCGAGACCGACCTCCGACTGCTGCGCCGCGCCGGCGGGCAGCCTTTGCCCGGCCACCTGCGCGCCTTCCTTGAGCCGCGCTTCGGGCACAATCTCGGCGACGTGCGCGTCCACGTCGATCACTCAGCCGCCGAGCTGGCCCAGAAGGCCAACGCGCGGGCCTTCACCGTTGGCAAGCACATCGTCTTCGCGGCGGGCGAGTACCGACCCGGCGTCGAACAGGGCCGGCGGCTCATCGCGCACGAGCTGACGCACGTCTTCCAGCAACGCGGCGGGCTGCACAGCGTGCAGCGCGAAGTCGGGCCCGAACGCGTCGCCACCGCCGATCCGCAGGCCGATCTGCCGAGCCTCGAAGAGTTGCGCGCCGCCTTCAAACTCGACGCGGCGTCCGCGCCGCCCTCGATTTTGAGCGTGGCCGTCGCCCTGCTCCGCAACGCGCTGCGCAGCACGTCCAACGCCCAGCGGCTCCGACCGCTCACGCGAAGCGAAGGCGAAACAGCAGCCCTCGTCCGCGCCATCCAGTCGGGCGCATACACGCTCGAACTCGCGTCCCTGCGCGGCGGCCGGGAGAAGGGCTGGAAGCTTACTCAACGCACCAGACGTGAGACGTTCGTCTCGCGCTCGAACTCAGCCACACAACAGTGGCCTGCGGCGACGGCCGGCGACGACACGATCACGCTGCCCACCCCGCCCGCCGCCGAAGACTATCCGCAAGGCACCATCGTCGCCGGCCTCGAATCCATCTCGCCGGGCGACCGTGTGGAAGGCGCAAAGCCTACTCCACTGATTCCGAAAACCGTCTCAGAAGGCGCCGTACCCGTCAGGAAGTCTTCGCTTCCCACACCCGTCCCCGAAACTCAAACCGTCCCCACGGCCGCGCCCGCCGCTAAAGTTGTTGCCGAAAGCGTCGAAGCTCCCGCCGAGTCTCTTAAAGAAGCTGCGCCGGCAGCGGACGCGGCCACGGCGGCCGCACAGCCGGCGACTTCCGAAGCCCCCGCGGCAGAGGACGGCGCGCCCGCGGCGGCGGAGCCTGAGCAGGCCCCGCTCGACCCGCAGAAAGACCCGGAGTTTCAGCAGACCCTCGGCCAGATCAAACGCACGCGGAAAGCTCAGGGCGCGCACATCCCTTCCGACGACAAGCTCCAGCATACCAAGGACGCCACCGTCCTCAAGGAGGAAAAACAGCGAGAGAAGCACGACCGCGACAAGCACCTCACGGAGATCGACGCCACCGCCAAGAAGACCGAAAGCGTCCCCTTCACGCCCGAGGAGTTCAAGAAGCTGCTCAATGCGAGCATCAAGAAAATCGAGACCAAGCTCCCCAGGAATGAAGACGATGCCAACCGCTTCAAAAAGGAGAGGCCCCTCGAACAGACGAAGGAGGAAGTCCGCGGTCAGGTCAAGAAGAAGAACGACGAAATCGCCGGCCCGCTGGCGACACAGGTCGATCCCGAAAAGCCGCCGCCTCAGGCCAAACCATTTGACCCGAAGCCCACCGCCGATCTGATAGAGGAAGAGGTGGGCAAGAGGCCGCACAACATCAGTCCGGCCGCCGCCGCCCCCAAGCCCCGCTTCGACTCCGAAATCTCGATGGAGAAAGAGAGCCAGTCGCTCGACGACTTGATGTCGGAGAACGAGATTACGGAGGAGCAGTTGGCCGAGTCGAACGAGCCGACGTTCGTCGAGGCGTTAGGCTCGAAGAAGGCCGCGCAGGAGAAGGCCGCGCAGGCGCCCGCGCAGTTCCGCGCCGTGGAGCAGCCCATTCTGGATAAGTCGCAGGCGAAGGCCGGGCAAAAGGGGGCGTCAAAGTTCGGGGCGATGTTCAAGGGCCGCGACGAAGCCTTCGGCCTCGTCTCCGGCAAACAAAAATTGACCGTCAATGACGATAAGGCGAAGCAGGAAGACTTCCTCATCAAGCTGAAAGGGATCTACGAGAGCACCAAGACCGATGTCGAGGGCATCCTCGATGCTCTCTCCAACACCGTGGACGCCCTCTTCACCCTCCAGGTGACACTCGCCAAAAACCTCTTTGAGTCGCAGGTGGAGTCGCAGCTCGACGACATCTACGGCTTCACCACCTGGGACGACTCGCTTTTCGGGGCGGACACCGAGGCCATCGAAGGCGTTTTCCGGCGGGAGAAGGATCGCTTCCTGGCGACGATGGACAGGATCATTGACCAGATCGCCAAGTTCATCGCCGACATGTTGAACGCCGCGATGGCGCGCATCAAGAGGGGCCGGAAGGAGGCCGACGATCTCTTCGCGTCCCTCAGCACAGAGCAGCAGCGGCTCTCGACGGATGCGATGGGGTTGTTCAAGACGCAGTTTGAAATGCTCGAAGACGGCGTCCGTGAGAAGCAGCAGGATTTGGCCGACACGCTGGCCGAGTCTTACAAGAGCAACGTCGATTCGCTCCGCGAGAGCTTCGACAAGATCAAGGAAGACATCAGCACGGGCTGGATCGGCAAGGCGGTCAATTTCATCAAAAGCGTCGCCGAGACCATCAAGAAGCTGGGGGAGCTGCTCTTGTCGATCCTGTCGCGCATCGGCGCGATCATCGGCGACATCCTCGCCCACCCCATCCGCTTCATCGAGAATCTCGCCAAGGGCGTGGGCGACGGCTTCGACATGTTTATCGAGAGGCTCGACGACTACCTCATCGCCGGCTTCTTCGACTGGATACGGGGCACGGTCGGCGGCCCCGGCATCGACATCCCCGACAAGTTCGACGCGGCGGGCATCTTCAGCCTCGTGGCGCAGGTCGCGGGCCTCTCCTACGACACCTTCCGCAAGGTGGCGTCGAAGGTCTGGGGCAAGGCCGCGGTCGAGTTCATCGATCAGGGCAAAGCCGTCGCCGAAAAGGGTCTGGAGATTTTCTTCATCGTCAAGGAGAAGGGACTCGGCGGGCTGTGGGAGCACATCCAGGAACACCTCGGCAGCATGGTTGACGACCTGATGACGAAGGTCAAGGAGACCGTCCTCTACGAAGTCATCAAGAAGGCGCTCGCCTACATCGCCGGCCTCTTCAACCCCGTCGGCGCGTTCATCAAGGCGGCGCAGGCCATCTACGCCGGCATCCGCTTCCTGATGGACAACATCCAGCGGATCGCGGACATCGTTGACGCCTTCCTCGACTCGCTGGAGCTGGCCGTGGCCGGCAAGACCGACCTCATCTCGCAGAAAATCGTCACGGCGCTACGCGGCGTCATCGTCATCGCCATCGACTTCCTCGCCAAGCTCCTCGGGCTGGGCGACCTCGACGAGAAGGTGCGTAAAATCCTGAAAGTCATCCGCACGCCCGTCGAGCGCGCGATGGAAGTGGTGCTCAAGGCGCTGCGGCCTCTCGTCCAGAAGGTGATGAGAACGCTCGGCGTCGGCAAGGACGAGGAGGAGGCGGAGAAGGAAGTCGAGAAGAAGGGCGGCGAGCCGCAAACGCACGACGAGGTGCTCGACCACGTCGTCGGGCTGATGGCGCAGGAGACCAAGGCGGACACGCCCGCCCTCGCGCTCGAAGAGAAGAAGGAGCAGGCGCAGAACCTGATCAAGAAGTACCAGCCCCTGCTCAAGCACGGCCAGCTTCAAATCCTCATCAATGACAAGAACAGCGAAGACGTGGTGGAGGATTCGGCGGTGGACTTCGATGTGTCGGCAAGCCCCGGGCGGAAGGGGCAGGCGCTGGTGCCGATCAAAGTCGTGGACGAGAGGGCGGTGCAGGAGCGCTTCTCGCACGCGCGGAGCCTCAAGAAGTTCACGGACGAGAAAGGGTTCGGGCTGGACGACTGGGCCGGCACCTTCTCGCACCTGAGCCACAGCACACATCTGGCTGACATGCGCTACGGCTTGGATAGCAAAGTGAAGCTACTCACGAAGCAAGGGGACACGTATCACTTCAAGGCCGACGTCAAGGATGCAGAGGTGGTGAGACTCGGCGCGCTCGAACTCCAGAACGAAGGCCGCCACCACGCGCCGTTACAGAAGGGCCGCTTCGGCGTGCCGCTCATCCAGACCTTCCTGTCCGGGAGAAAGATCGCCGGCATCCCGCCGAACATCTTCGACGACCGCGCGGTCGTCTCGAAGGTCGCGGCGGCGGCCGAGGGCGCCGGCGCCATCGTCAAGGTCGGCAAGACCGATACGTGGGCGCTCCCCGGCATACAGCCTCAACGCCTCCTACCCGACAACTGGCGCGGCTCAGACAACATCCGCCCGCGCTTCTACTATAAAGAGGCAGGATTCGCTGATCTGGCCGACGAGTTGTTTGAGAAGGTGATCAAAGATGAAATCGTTGACCTCATCGAAGCGCAACTGGAAAACATAGAAGATGCCAGGAAGCTGGGCCTGCCGCCGTCGCAAGCCGACATGAAGCCCTGGGAGACGATGAAAAAAAGAGAATACGCGGACACGAATGAGAAGTTCAGCGTCGGGCTTGCGAGGATAGACGGCTACTACCAGCGCAACCGCTACGATGTGGATCACGTGACTTCGCTCGCCAAGCACTGGAACAACAAGGGCCACGACGACGGCCAGACCGAACGCATCGCGGCGACGCAGGGCAAGCGCGGCGGCCTCGCCCTGATGGAGAAGGGTCTGAACCGCAGCAAGGGGTCGGGCGGCATTAATTATCAGGATTGGGTGGGGCCGAAGTTCACCTCACTTGAACACGGGGCGGACGACCACCATGTCGCCGCGGGCGAGCCGTTCGAGTGAGTCCCGACGAGCAGGCCGCAGACAAAAGGGTCAAGACGAATGAAAATAGGCGGGTACAAAGTCGAGCTGGTCAAACGGCTGGAGCCGTCGTTGGGCGCGACGTTCGTCCGTCGAGGAGATGCACTGCTCGTCGCCCGGGAAGCGGAAGACGGCGGCTATGAGCTGGAGTTGTTTGAACTCGACGGGTTGAAATCAATAGGGAGGGCGCCGGTCGAGGGTGTGACCGCCGTCGCGCGAGCCGGGGAGCAGGCCGTCTTGTTGACCGTGCGGCCCGGGCGTCAGGAGAGGAGCGCGAACAGGCGCGAACGGAAATTAGAAGTCCGCGACTTGAAAGACTTCCGCGTGCTGACGACCATCGTGGAGGACAAGCCCGGTTACATTGCCGCGAGTCCCGATGGGTCGCGGATCGCCGTCGCCCACGACTTCGGCGCCCTGAACATCTGGGACGCCGGGACGGGGAAACTTCTTTCCGAGTACGCTTCCAAAGGCGTCGGCGGAGTCGCCTACAGCCACGACGGCGCGTTGCTCGCCGCCAAAGAGTTCAGAGGGGAACTGAAAATCTTCGACGCGACAAAGCCGGGAGAGAAGCCCCTGCGCTCCGTGGCCGCCGGCAGCGGAGAGGCGCTGATCGCTTTTCACCCGCGCGAGCATATCGTCGCGGCGGCTGGTAAGAACGCCATCAAGATCGTGGACGCCAACACGGCGAAGGCGACGGCGTCCCTCAAGACGACGAAGAAGGAGAGTCAGGGCGCCATCGGGCACATGGCTTTCTCACCCGACGGGAAGCTGCTCGTGACAGCGACGCTCAGCGACGGCGTCGTCGGATTCTGGGATTTGGAGGAGGCCGAGTTCATCGGCCATGCGCTGGAGTTGAAAGAGCCGCTGAGCGGCGTCGAGTTCGATGCGCCGGGCAAACTCCTGTTGGTCTCCTCCTTCGAGGCGGCGGAGCTTTACTCGATTACGAAGGCGTAGGTGGCCGGCGTGGGCGCGTCATTGCGCCTGCGCGCGCGTGTTGGTGGTGATGAAGCTGCCGGTGCCGAAGTAGACGGGCGTCGGGTCGGGCACGGTGCCGCCGGTGACGGGGACTTGCGCCGGGGCGGCCACCTGGAAGCGCGCACGGAACTTGGCGCCGCGCAGAATCAGGAGGCGGCCCGACGACTTGCCCTTCGCGGCCTTCTGATCCGGCCCCAGACTTTCGATGGTGAGGGTGCCCACGCCGGGGATCGGAAACGAAGGTGTGAAGTAGACGGCCCCCGGCACCACCACGGACGCCTCGTCGCCCTCGGCGCAGGCGAGGAGACCGCTCACCTTCGCCATCGCGGTGCCGGTGATGATGCCCGGCGGGGCGATGACCGTGGCGGGCGGGAAAGAGGCGTCGAAGATTGCCTGATCGCCGTTGATGATGATGAAGTCCATGTTGGCGCCAGCCCGAAACGGGTGCAGCATAGCAGAAGGCCGCGCGGATGTGTTGCAAAGAATAAGTTGATGCACGGAAAGTCGTCGAATCGCAATTCAACTTGTATTGCGTGACGGAAAAAATGTTACTCTCGGCGCGCCCCGGCAACTTCGGAATTCGCGGATGCACACAGCATGAAACCTCACAAGTCTCTGGCCGCCGTCCTCCTGACTCTGGCAGGCGTGGCGCTGGCCTATCTCCTGCTCTGGCCCGTCCCCATTGACCCGCAGGCGTGGACACCGCCGGAGCCGCCGCCGCTCGCCGGTGTCTACGAGCCGAACACGCGGCTGGCGGCCGTGGAGCGCATCGGCGCAGGCGTGGGCTTCGCCCCTGAAGGCGTCGCGATTGACGCGGAAGGGCGAATTTATTCCGGCACAGCAGACGGGCGCATCCTGCGGTTTGAGGCGGACGGCAGTCAGCCGACGGTCTTCGCACAGACGGGGGGCCGTCCGCTGGGGCTGGAGTTTGACCGCGCCGGAACCCTCATCGTCACCGACGCCAATAAGGGACTGCTCGCCGTCGGACGCGACGGCGCCGTGTCCGTCCTGAGCACGCAGGCGCAGGAGGGCCGCCCCTTCCGCTGCACGAACGACCTCGACGTGGCCGCCGACGGCGCCATCTACTTCACCGACGCCTCCGACAAGTTCCCGCTCGAAGTCTACAAAGAAGACATCATCGAGCACCGCCCGCGTGGCCGTCTGCTGATCTACGACCCCGCGAGCCGGACGACGAGCGTCGTGCTCGACGGCCTCTACTTCGCCAACGGGGTCGCGGTCAGCCCCGATCAAACTTTCGTGCTGGTGGTGGAGACCGGAAAGTACAGGGTGCGCCGCGTGTGGCTCGCGGGTGAGCGCAAAGGGCAGTCCGATATTTTCATCGACAACCTGCCGGGGTTCCCCGACAACATCACTTCCAACGGGGCCGGCAAATTCTGGCTGGCGCTGATTACGCCGCGCAGTCGGCTCCTCGACACGCTGTTGCCCTACCCGTTCCTGAGAAAAGTCATCCTGCGTCTGCCCCAATCTTTTCAGCCCGCCCCCGAGCGTTACGGCTTCGTCCTCGCGCTCGACACCGAGGGGCGCGTGGTCGAAAACCTGCAAGACCCCTCGGGCAAGAGCTTCGCACAGATCTCCAGCGCCCTCGAACACCGTGGGAAACTTTACTTCGGCAGCATCGGTGAGGACGCCCTCGGCCGTTTGCTATTGCCGTCGGCGAACAATTGATTTAATATCCCGCCATTGTGAATGCGACGTTAGAGTGTCGGGCGGTGTTCGCTTACCCGATGACACGCCGAAGGGTCTAACGCCTACCGGTTAGTTGATCCATACACTAGGAAGACATTCATAGTTGAAAGCGTAGTCGGTCTTTGCCGGTCTGCCGCTGTTACTATGGCGGCAGCCCATCGCGCCGCAAGCCCCCGTGCGCGGCGCGTTTACACTCAGCCCCAACACTCCAGGAAAGAGGCCCTCACAATGATTAATCTACTCTCCTCGGCGACCTTTGTGCCCCCGCACAAGTTCACCACCCCCGATCTCGTCGCCGCGCTCGGGCGCAAGCTCTCGCCAGAAATGCTCACCACCATCGGCAGTCTGGGGGTAAATCAAAGATACTCCGCGCTGGAGAACTATCCCAACTTCCTGACCGGGGAGTCGATGCACCCGACGATTTCGGCGACCGACCTCGCCGTCGCGGCCGGGAAAAAGTGTATCGAGCAGTGGGGCGGCGACCCGCGCAAGATCGGCCTGTTAGTCGCGGCGACGAACACTCCCGCACAGCTTCTCCCCTGCCTCGCCTCCGAGGTGATGGCGAACATGCACGGCGTCCTTTCGCGCTCGATCAGCACCGTGAGCATGCAGGCGCAAGGGTGCTCCGTTCTCCTCAAGTCGATTGAGGTGGCGCAGTGGTATCTCTGCTCCAACCCCCACAACGTCGCGCTCGTCCTGATGTCGGAAGCCCACACGCCCTACATCACGCAGCTCCTGCGTGAAGAATATTTCGGCTATCGCGAAATCGCCCAGATGCGTAAGAGCCGCAGCGCCGACGAAGCCGGCATCGCCAGGGAGCGTTTGAACACCACGCTGGTCGTGCAGGCGATGCTCTTCGGCGACGGGGCCGTGGCCCTGCTCATCGGGCGCGAAGACGGGGAGGCGACCTTCGGCCCCATCACACATCTGACGAACGACGACCCCGAAGATGTAAAGCTGTTGACGATGGAAGGCGGAAGCCTCCACCCCTGCGTGGGCGGCAAGCCGCAGTATTTCATGCAGCCTAAAGTGCCGGGCCGGGGCGCGCACTACGCCGCTAAGACGGTGAAGCGGACGCTTGAGCATCCCCAGTCGCCAGTCCATAGTCTCGAACAGGTGGAGGGTTACCTGATCCACACCGGGAGCAGAAAAATTCTCGACGGCGTCTGCTCGCAGCTCTCACTGTCGCCGGAATCGCCCAGGGTTCGCACCTCCTACGAAGTTCTTGAGAGCTACGGCAACCTTTCGAGCGCCTCCACCGGGTTCATGCTCGCGGAGAAAAGTGTCCGACAGGGGGTACACCTGGCCGTCGGCTTCGGCGTCGGCTTCACGGCGAGCGCCGGGCTGATCAGCTTTCACGGCTCCGGCACGAATCATTAGGAAGGCAAAAGGCAAAAGTAAAAAGGCAAAAGTGAGGAAGCGTCTCACCTCTTCACTTTTGCCTTTTGCCTTTTTACTTTTGCCTTCTTCAGTGAAGTTGCCGGCCTGTGGGCCTTCGGTTATCATTACGCACACTCGATCTGAAGTTTTGAAGTGCCAGCCCGCTAAAACATGTCGGCAATAGAAGAGACCAAGACCGAGATTGGCGTACAGAAGAAGGCCGCGCCGCGTGCGGCTTCGGCCTCCGTCGTCACACGCGTCCTCGACTTCCTCAGCTCCGTGCGCTTCGGCGTCTCCCTGCTCATCCTGCTCTCCGTCGCCTGCATGATCGGCATGCTCGTCATGCAGCAGAACGTGGACGGGTTCGACAAGTATTACCTCGACCTGTCGCCGGCCACGCGCCTGCTCTTCGGCGCGCTCGGCTTCTTCGACATCTATCACGTCTGGTACTTCAACGCGCTCCTCCTCGTCCTCTCTCTCAACATCGTGCTGGCCTCCATCGACCGCTTCCCGAAGGCGTGGACGTTCGTCTCGCGCCCGAAGCTCGACGCCTCGGCCCACTGGCTCCGCGGGCAGGAGCAGAGCGCGACCGTCACGCTCGCCGACGACGGCGCGCAGGGCACGGCCGCGGAGCGCGTCGCGTCGGCCTTCTCAGCACACGGCCTCAAGCCGCGCCTGACCGAGAAGGGCGGGCGCACCTTCGTCTTTGGCGAGCGCGCCGTGTGGAACCGTCTGGGCGCTTACTCAGTCCACGTCGCCCTGCTAACGATTTTCACGGGTGGATTCCTGACCTCTCAGTTCGGCTTCACCGGCAACCTGTCGATGGAGCCGGGAGGGTCGGGCAACAAGATCGTCGAGCGGGTGCTCGATCTCGACGAGCCGAAGCTCGTCACCACGCCGCTGCCGTTCACGGTCGAATGTATTGACATCCAGCAGAAGCTCATCCGCAAGGACGGCCCCATCACGGCCGACAACACGCTCGACTGGCTGACGACCATCCGTATCAAAGACCCCATCTACGGCGAGCGCGAGGGGGTCACCCACATGAACACGCCGCTCGACTTCAAGCGCGGCTGGTGGTGGGACAACTACCGCTTCTTTCAAGCCAGCTTCACGCCGAACGGCAAGGCGCGCTCCATCACGCTGCGCGTCGCGCCCGAAGGCGGCGGCGCCGCGCAGGACGTGACCATCGCGCGCGACGGCGCGGGCGTGCTTACCGACGGCACGCGCATCGAGTTCAAAGATTTCTCCGCGCAGTTCAGCGCCGGCCAGCAGCAAGCGCAGAGTGAGCAGGTCGTCTACACCAACCCGGCGGCGACGCTCCTCGTTCACCCGGCCGCGGGCGGCGCTCCCGAGCGCGCCTTCGCCTTCACGCCGCAGATGGCCGAGAACGCGCCCATCGCCAAGCGGGCGGTCGGCGGCTACACGTTCCGGCTCGTCGATTTCGAGAAGGTGCCGGAGACGCACGTCCTCTCCGTTCAGCGCGACCCCGGCGCGACGGTCGTCTACATCGGTTTCATCCTGTTGGGGCTGACGCTCTGCGCCGTCTTCTTCTTCTCGCACCAGAGGGTGTGGGCGCTCATCGAGGAGCGCGGCCAGGGGCGCTATGAGGTGGTGTTGGGCGGCAATACGAACCGCAACAAGCTCGGCTTCGAGGATCGCTTCAAGCGAATCGCCGCCGCGCTCGGCGGACCGAACAGTTGAGGTGAAGTAAGATTATGAGTGAAGTCTTAAAGCGGTCGGCCTTCGTCGCCGGCCATGTCGGTGACGCGGAGCCGAAGACCACGGCGCTCGGTTCATACGCCCCGGCGTTTGTGGCCGTCGGCGGCGCGCTCGCGCTGGCGCTGCTGCGCTACACGATGGGCGGCGCAAACTTCATCTCCGACGGCGCGCTGATGATGCTCGCGCTCGCCGCCTACCTGATCGCCGCCGTTTTCTGTCTGACGAACCTCTACGCCCCGGCCACGCTCTTCCAGCGCATCGGGCTGTGGGGCGCGACCGCCGGCGTCTTCTTCAATCTGTCGAGCTGGCTCGTGCGCTGGTTCTTCGCCTACGACGCGGAGACGACCGTGCTCGCGGCGCAGGGCGTCCCGGCGAGCGAGTGGCCGTGGCTGTTTCGCTACATCCCGTTCGCGAACCTCTACGACTTGAGTCTGGCCTTCGCCTTCGGCGCTGGCATCACGACGCTCGTCATCGCGCACCGCAAAAACTTCCGCTTCCTCGGCGCGATCTCGCTGCCGATGGCCGCGCTCATCCTCGTGCTCGCTCGCTTCATCGGCGACGACCTGATTCAGCTCCCGCCCGTGCTCGACTCCTACTGGCGGCCCATCCACGTCGGCATCGCCTCGCTCTCCTACGGCGTCGCGCTCGTCTGCTTCGCCGTCGCGGTCGTTTATCTTTTGAAGGACGGCGTGAAGACGGAGGCGATGGCCATCTGGACGAGTTTGTTTGCGCTCTTCATCATCCTGACCGTCAGCCGCGGCACGGTCTTCACGCTCGGCAGCGTCTTCTGGAGCTTCGACCCGGCCGCCTTCGGCACCTACCGCGCCTCGACCGTCATCGGCAACTCGCGCTCGGCGCTGGCGCTGCGCGCAGACCTCCCCTTCGTCGGCCCGCTCCTCGTCATCGCCGGCCTGATGCTCGCCGGCGTCGTCGCCGCGTTTCTGGTCTACCTGAACAAGCAGAGCGAGTCGGCGCGCGCATGGGGGCACCGTCTGCTCGTCGCGGCTTTGATCGTTCAGGGTCTCGCCATCGTGACGCTGGCCTATCAGGTGAAGAACACCGGGGACGTGCTCGCGCGCGTCAACACGTCGCAGTACGAGCGGTTCACCGTCTGGATGATCGAGCAGGAGATGACGCAGCAGCGCGCGCCGGCACAGGCCATCAAGGCGGAGGTGGCGAGCTACACGCCGGAGCAAAAGTATCAACTCGCCGACCGCTGGGTGCGCGACAACGGCGCGCGTCTGCGTCTGCGCCTCGGGGCCAACCCCGTGGAGTTTGCCGCGCTGATTACGTGCTTCGCCGCCACGCTCTTCGTCGTCATCTTCAGCTTCCGCACGGAGAAGTTGCGCGACGCCCTGCCGCCGCTCCCGAAGATCGACTCGCTGATGTACAAGACGGCGGGCGTCACCTTCGCAGGACTGGCGCTGCTGTTGATGACGGGGGCGGTGTGGGCCAACGAGTCGTGGGGCCGCTACTGGGGCTGGGACCCGAAGGAGGTCGGGGCCTTCGTCGCGTGGCTCACCTACGGCGGCTTCCTCCACACGCGCATCTCGCGCGGCTGGACGGGCAGGTCTTCGGCCTACTTCGCCCTCGTCGCCTTCCTCCTCATCATTTTCACCTACCTCGGCGTCAGCTACCTGCTGCCGGGCCTGCACTCTTACGCCTGACGGCGCGTGATAAGTGATGAGTGATAAGTGATAAGAAAGAACGGAAGCTGTTAGCTCTTAGCTGTTGGCTGTTAGCTAATCGCTAAGGGCTAACAGCTTCTTATCACTCATCACTTATCACGTCATTTATGACAAAAGAGAACGTCCTCTACTCGATCATCGGGCTGCTGCTGGGCTACGTCGTGGCCTTCACCTTTGTCACCTACGTCAACCAACGCGAGGCGGGCGCGGGGGCGACAGCGGCGGCGGTGCAGGGAGGCGCGGAGCCTGCTACGGGGCGGCCGGCAGGTTCGGCGCAGGAGGAGGAGATTAGGGAGCGCCTGCGCCAGATTGACGCCGCGGCGCGCGAGCAGCCCGAAGACTTCGACCTCCAGATGCGCGCCGGGCAGGCGCACGGCGCAATCGGGGAGTTTGAGGAGGCGATTGACTTCCTGTCGCGGGCGAGGGAGTTGCGGCCCGACGATTACGACGTGACGGTCGAACTCGGAAATCAGAACTTCGAGGCCGGTCGCTACGAGGTTGCCGAGCGCTGGTACAAGGAGGCGCTTGCGAAGAACCCGGACGACATCAACGTCCGCACAGACCTCGGCCTCACCTTCTTCTTCCGCACGCCGCGCGACACGGAAAGCGCGCTTGCCGAGTTTCGCCGCTCGCTGGAGCGCGACCCCCGCCACGAGTTGACGCTCCAGAACATGACGGCCGTGCTCGCCAGCCGCGCCGCGCTCCGCGACGCCGACGCGGCGCTGCGCCGCAAGAGTCTCGAAGAGGCCGAGCAGACGCTCGTCCGGCTCGAAGCCCTCAACCCCTCCAACCCGTCGCTCCCCAAACTGCGCGACTCGCTCAGGGAGGCGCGCGAATCGCTCGGCGCCCAACCCGTCTCTGCCGCCAAGGAGCGCGGCTGAAATCTCCCGCGCCTCCAGCGTGAGTACATCGGCGCTTGAGAACAGTATCGCGAGCGGAAGCCTCGCGGGTCTGCCGCGCGCGAGGGGGACTCTGGTCGATAGCACACCCGCTCGCTACCGCTCGCGGTACTGTGATTCGGGCAACTCTCACGCTGGAGGCGCAAACAGGAGCATCTGAAACAATGCGTCATTTCTTCATTCGTGTTTTGCTGTGTGCAGCCGTGGCGCAGGTCGCGTGCGGCGGCGGCAACGCCGAAAAGACAGCCGAGACGAACAGGCCCGCGACGGCGACGACCCTCGCGCACGGCCCGTCGGCCAACGTCCCGCCGGCCTCCACAACGCCGCCCGCCGCCGCGCCCCCGGTCGCGTCCTCGCACGGCGCGAGCGCGCCAAGCGTCCCGTCGGCGGGGCAGGGCAGAGCGTCTGCCGATACGGCGGCCCTCGACGCGAAAATCGCCGGCGCGCTCGCGAAAGCGAAGGCTCCGAAGGCCGGAGCGGCAGAGAAGAAGGCGGCGGCCTTGGCCTATCTCGAACGCGGGAACGTCTACTGGAGCGCCGGCGACCCCACGCTCTACAAGTTCGCCCTCGCCGACTTCAAGAGCGTGCTCGTCTACGACCCCGCCAACGCCGAGGCCGCCTCGAAGCGCGACGAGATCGTCCGCATCTACCGCGCCATGAACCGGCCCGTGCCCGAGCTGAGCAACGAGAAGTGAAGAGCTATTAGCGATTAGCTGTTAGCTATTAGCCAGAGCCGTCCGGCGCGTCGCCGCCCCATCCCGTCAAATCGCGCGTTCGCCATATTCCGGCTGATAGCTAACAGCTAATCGCTTCATTATTTTGGAACCAACAGGTCTGCTCCGGCGTGTGTGCCTGCCGGCTGGGACGGCCCGTGCGGTGTATAATGCCGGCGTGTCGGCCCGGCTGTCCGAGGAGGACGGCCCGCGTTGAGCGGCCCATGAGGCCGAGTTGGCCGCGTTCGGATTCGGGTTTCGGAGCCTGCCTACCCTGATGAGCGCACTTTCCCCTGTGAGCGAGCTGTTTCTGTCCGTGCCCGTGGCGGAGCGGCAGCCCGCGCCCGCCGCCGCCGCATCGGCCGCCGCCGCGGCGCCGCTCTCCGAGCCGCTCTCGGATCACGGCCTCCTTGAGGCGACGCTCGCGGGCGACGAGGCGGCGTTCGCCGAGTTGGTGAGACGTTACCGGAACCAGATTACGAACTACGCCTACCGAATAACGAACGACTACGACGCGGCGGTCGATCTGGCGCAGGAGACGTTCCTGCGCGTCTTCCGCGCGGCCGACCGCTACCAGACGACCTACGCCTTCTCGACTTACATCTACCGCATCGCCACCAACCTCGCCATCAGCGAGCTGCGGCGGCGCAAGCGTCGCCGCCTCGTCTCGCTCGCCACCTTCTTTCAGGGCCGCGACGGCGCGCCCGGCGAGGCGACCGAGTTCGACCCGCCCGACGCCTGCCCGTTGCAGGACGCCGCGCTCGTCGATGACGAAAGACGCGAGGCCGTGGCGCGGGCCATCTCGACGCTGCCGGAGAAGTATCGCGCCCCGCTCGTCCTGCGCGACGTGGAGGGCCGCAGCTACGAGGAGATCGCCGGCATCCTTGAGATGAGCGAGGGGACGGTCAAGTCGCGCATCAACCGCGCGCGGACATTCCTGCGCGAGAAGTTGCAGGCGTACATTTAAAGGAAGTTGGGTTTTGAGGCCATGAACTGCAAGGCTTACAGAGACGAAGCGGACGCGGCCGACCTCGGCGACGCGCCGGGCGCCGCCGCCCGCGCTCACCTCGCGCTGTGCGACGCCTGTCGCATCTTCCGCGACGAGCGCGAAGGACTCCGCCGCCTGTTGGGGGGCATGGGCAGCGTCGCGGCTCCGGCCGACTTCGAGTTCCGTCTGCGCGCGGCCATGCGCGCCGGGGGCGGAGGGCCGCGCCCCGGTCTTCACGCGCGTCTCTTCAAGCCGCTCTCCGCCGCGCTCGCGGCCTGCGCCGCCGTCGCGTTCACCGTCGCTTACCTGCGCGCCCCGGCCGATGCGCCGCGACAAGACCTCGCGGCCGTCACGTCTTCGGAGGCACACGCGCCCGCCGCGTCGCAGACGCAGACGCCGGACGCACCGGCGACGGGAACATCCGCCTCGTCGATACGTGATAGCGCGGCGAGTGACGTGGCGGTTGTGTCGAGTGTCGGCCCGAAGAGGGACGCACAGACGAGGCGGGCCACGCATCGAACTGTGTTGAATCAGTCGCGGGGCGTGAAGGGCTTTGAAGAGGCGGCCCGCGTGACGGCCGACTCGGCTCTGAGGGCCGCGCCGGTCAGGACACGTCTCGGTTCCGGGGGCGCGGCGGCGGGGTCAAACACGCCCGTGCCCGTGCAGCTCTCCGCCTCGCGCAAGCCCATGCGTGTGGTGTTGCGCGACGAGCGGGGCGCGTCGCGCGTCGTCTCGATGCGGCCCGTCAGCTTCGGGTCGCAGGAGTTCGTCGGGCGCTTGAACAACTCCTACCGCGCGCCGAACTCGACGAAGGAAGGCGTCTGGTAAGTGTCGAATAGTGTTGTGAAATGTTCCGTCATCAATCGGGGCGCACGCGCGCGGCCGTGGGGGGCCGCCTGCCTTTGCGCGCTCGCGCTTCTCTTCGTCTTGCCGGCGACGGGGCACGCGCAGCATCAGCAGGGACGAGGAGAAGTGGCGCAGACGCCGCCGGCGAAGGCAGCCCCGCGCGCGGTTGAGTCAGAACAACGTCCCGAGGCGAAGGGCGTACCCGCGCAGGCCCCGGCCCCCGTTGTCGTGCCGGGCGCGCCGGTGAGAATGCCGGGAGCGGTCTTGCCGGCCGCGCCCGCGCCGCCCACAGCGCAGACACCGCGCGCCGCGGCCGTTCCGCAGGCGGCGCCGCGAAACGTGGTGACGGTCGTTCACCGTCTGAACGGCTGGCAGATGCTTTCGCTGATGGCGGCGAAAGGCGGCGAGCGTTGGGTAATCGACGAGCTGCCGCCGGCCGCCGAGTTCCACACCAACATCGTCGCGGGCTTCGTCTCCGAGGACGGCCGGACGGTGATGGCGCGTTTGCCGACGGCGGAGGCAGAGTTGTTCGCCGCCGCGGCGTCGATGTTCCCGGCGCTGCCCGGAGCCCCTGCGCCGCCCCCCGACCGTCTCGAAGGCGCCCCCGGCTTCACCGTGATTCGCTCCGACGGCAAACGCGTCGGCGCAAGGTTCGTCGGCCTCGACGCCAGCACGGGCCTGTCGCTTTTGGAGGCCGCCGAGCAGCTGTTAGTGTCCGCGCCGCACGCGCCGGTCGTGGCGCCCGCCGTCGGTCAGCGCGTGCGTCTGTTCGCGCCCGCCCCGGCCCTCGCGCCGTTTGCCCCGGCGGCGCCGCCCGTCTCCGCCGCGCCGCCGCACCCCGCTGGCGACTCGGGTCACACGGAGACCATCTACTTCAGCATCGGCGAGACGAAGGGGCAGTTGACCGAAGTCAGACGCGCCTCGACGGGTAAGCCCGTGCAGGCCACCGTGCGCTCGAAGCTGCTTACTCCGGAGTGGGCGGGCGCGATTGCGACGAGCGAGGAGGGCGATTTCGTCGGCATCGTCGGCGACAGCGGTCACACGGAGTCGGCCATCGTCCCGGCCGAGGCCATCCGCCTCGCACGCGAGCGCGTCCTCGCACGGCGCGCGAGTGTTCCCCGCCCGTGGCTCGGCGTCAGCGGCGACGCCGTCTCTCGTTTCTCGCTCGAACAGATGCTCGCCCGCGGCTGGCCGCGCGACTTCGCGCTCCCGCTCCTCAATCGCCCGCAGGGAGTGCTGCTCACGCAGATCACGCCGGGCGCACCGGCCGCGCTCGCCGGCCTGCGACCCGGCGACATCATCTCGCGCGTCGGCCAGCGTGAGGTGAGCGGCGTGGACGACTTCTCGATGCTGCTCAGGGAGGCCGGGGCCGGCGCACGGCTCGACCTGACGGTGCTGCGCGCACTGGAACGCGCGCCGCTCAACCTCACGGTCGAGTTGAGCGGGACGCTTCTGCCCGGCGTGCGCCCCGACGATGTGCAGAACCCGCTCGTCGGCCACGGCGCCGAGACCGTCGGACTCTCGCCGCGCGGCGCCGCTCCCCTCAGAGCGAGGGGCGGCCTGCTCGTCGTCTCCGTACACGCCGGCACCAACGCGGCGAGGGCTGGTCTGCGTCCCGGCGACATCGTCGAGACGATCAACGGCCTGCCCGTGACGCGCGCGGGCGTGAGGCCCCTGCCGGGCGTGCCCCCCTCCGATATGACGCTCGGCGTCGTCCGCGACGGGCGCCGGCTCGACCTGCGGCTCGCGCACGCCGAACCTCCGCCCGAAAAACCCTAGAGCGATTTACAAACGCACTTCCCGTTTAGAGGCGGGCAGTGCCCGCCGTCTCAAGCTCCGATA
>DASVES010000455.1:0-8974 GCA_036380435.1 Pyrinomonadaceae bacterium
CATTCAAAACCGAGAACATTACGCGCCGCTAGTACAGAAAGCAAGCGCCTATGAATGCCTGAAGGCGACAGCACACACGTCACTCAAGACGTTTGTACCGTCGCTCTCACCAAACTCCCTTGTAATCCTGCTGCCGCTAAAATCAAAAGCTACAGCGACATCCCGGTGTGCAATGCCCATGCCATCCGAAGCCATCTTCAGAATAGCCATAAATACAACACGTTATTAGACGATCCCGTTTTTCACAGAGCCATGCGACGCGTTGATGTCGAGTCAATTATACACCAATTTACGTATGGAACACGAGCAGCCCCCTTTTGACACGCACAGAGTCTGGAACGTTTCTGAACCGGCCTGTTTTGACTCCCATATTTATCAAAAGTCAGGTATTCCGCGTATTTTACGATGTCTCGACGACGAACCGCCGCCGACTCCAAAGGATGCCGGCGGCGGTTTCAGGGCATTTATTGATTCAGGCTGTTCTTTTGCTTTATCTGAGTCGCTTCCGCTGAGGCGCTACCTTTTGGGCGCGTAATAACCGATGCGCGTCGTGGCCCGGTGGCCGGGGTCGGCGGTGGTGACTTCGACGCGGCGGAATCTGCCGTCGCGTGCGGCGTTGAGCGGCGTGTAGTAGAGGGCGTACTGGCTGCGCAATTCCTCGGCGACCTCCGTGTAGACGGAGTCGAGCGCGTCGAAACTGGCGGGCGTGTAGAGGCGCCCGCCGGTGGCGCGGGCGAGGTCGGCAAGGTTGCTCTCGCTCGACTCCAGCACGCGCAACGACTCGCGCAGGTCGCCGATGCGCAAATCGTTGAAGCGGACAGTGGCTTCCGTCCCGGAGAGCAGAGTGTCGAGTTCCCTACGCTTGCGCGCGCCCTCGATCTGCGTGTTGCTGATGGCGTAGAGGGCGGCCTGAGATTCGAGGAGGGCGCGCAGCACAGACTCCAGCGTGGCGGCCCCGCGTCCGCTGTCGATGCCGTCGGAGAGCACGACGACGGCGCGGCGTCTCTGGCCGGGCGTGAACTGTTCGCGCGCCGCGAGGTAGAGAGCGTCGTTGAAGCGCGTGAAGACGCCGGGGGTGAGCCGGCGCAGCGCACGGCGCAGTTGCGTGTGGCTCTGCGTCCAGTCCTGAAGCAGCTCGACGCGGTCGTCAAATTTTATCAGGCTGATGCGGTCATCGGGCGCGAGGCGTGTGGCGAACTCACCGACGGCGCGGCGGAAGTCGTCAAAGCTCGCGGCGACGGACGAGGATGAGTCCACCATCAGCACCACGTCAACGGGCACTTGCCGCAGCGACAGGTCACTGAGCGGCTGCGCGCGGCCGTCCTCGCGCACGACGAAGTCCTCTCGCGTGAGCGCGGGCACGAGGCGCCCTTCGGCGTCGCGCACGGTGACGGGGAGGAGCACTTCGAGGGAGTTGACGGTGATGACCTCGTCGTCATCGACTGCCTGTTGTTGTTGCTGTCGGGCCGGCGCTTGATTTTCCGCAGGAGCTGAATCTTTTTTCTGAGCCGGAGTTGTCTGAGAGTGTTGCTGTGGCTGGGTCTTGCGCGGGCGGGTGTTGCTTTGCGTTTGAGCGGCGGGAGCGAGCAGTGAGGCGACAAGCGTCACTGCGAGTAGCGATAGGCCGATAAACTTAACCGGGGCGGGCTGTGTCCGTTCCGCCTCCGAAGAACCCGTTGCACTTGATACGCGACGGCCGCGCGGACGAGTCACTTCGCCGCGCGTCTCTGAAACAAACGTGTCACTCCCCTTGTTCATGCGCTCAGTTCTCCGGTCTGGCGGGGGCCGCGTCGTCGCTCATGGCGGAGCGCATCGCCGCGATGACCGGCTCGGAGACGCGGCGCTTGCGAAGCTCGGAGAGCTTTTCGGGAGCGAGGTCGAATTCCGCGGGCGACTGCTCGATGCGGCGGACGATGGTGCCCTCGCTGAAGCCGGCCTCGACCAGCTCGACGACCGAATCGTTGGTGAGCGTGGGCGTCCGCTCAAGCTTCGGCGCGGCCGCGGCGCCGCCCTCGGCGGGCGGTCGGATGATGCGGACGGTGGCGCTTCCGGTGGTCAGCGTTTCGCCCTCGCTGCCGCCGCCGACGCCGTTCTGGCGGACGCTGCCGCGCGAACCTCCCGACGAGCCGAAGATGTTCGTCTCGCCGGGGTCGCTGGCTCCGCCTTTGCCGCCCGGCATGCCCTGTTTGAAGAAGGAGTCGTCGCTGCCCCAGTCGTCCTCGGCGGCGACGAGCGTCGTGTCGAGGTCGTGGCCGATCATCGCGAGGATTATTTTCTCGCTGACGCCGTTCTTCTTGAGGTCGATGAGACGGTCGGGCGAGAGGTCGAAGCGCGCGGGGCGCGTGCGGATGATGGCGATGACGGTCTTCTCGCGGAAGCCTGCGCGCACGAGCTTGACGACCGAGAAGTTAGTCAGCGGCGACTCGGAGCGGCGCGCCGGCCCCTGCGCGAAGGCCGCGACGGACGCGGCGGCGCACAGCGCGAGCGCGAGCATGGGTGTCGATGCACTGTGTCTCATTCGTTTCCATCCTTGGCGGAGTTGAGTCCGTCATGGCTCCCTGATCTCGAAGGAATCGAGGAACCGCTCGCCCTCGCGTGAAGGGGACGCATCATTGTAGCGAAAGAATGCGACGGTGTAGAAGCGTTTCTCGGTCAGATACATTCTCAGGACGCCGGTGTTGCGCGGCGACTCGACGGCGAACTCGCGCCCGCGATGCGCGCCCAGGGAGATTTCTCTCTGTAGGTGAACGGCGGCGGCTCGGACGGGAAGAGTGCGGAGAAACCGGCGTCGGCAAACTTCGTCCACGAAGACTCGCCCGCTCCCGTTTGCGACGCGGCGGGCGATGCCGCCGCCAGAAGAATCAACGCTGAGAGCAGTGCTGTTCTTAGTCTCATGCGTTCGGCCGGCACATCGTCAATCTCCGCCCTGATAGCGCGCGCTGATGCGGCGCACGTAGTTGCGCGTCTCGCGATAGGGCGGGACGCGGTGGCCATACTTGCGAACCGAGCCTTCGCCGGCGTTGTAGCCCGCGAGCGCGAGATCGACGCGTCCGTTGAACATGTGGAGCAATTGCTTGATGTAGCGTGTCCCCGCAGCGATGCTCTGCGCCGGGTCGTGCGGGTTGCGCACGCCGAAGCGCGCGGCCGTCCCCGGCATGAGCTGCATCAGCCCGCGCGCCCCGACGGGGCTGACGGCGCGCGCGTTGAAGTGCGACTCATGCTCCATCACGAGGAAGATAAGGTAAGGGTCAACGCCGTGGCGAGAGCCGTTCTGACGGATGAGTGAATCGAGGCCGCGGCTTCCGGTCGTCCACGCGCGCTCGCGCCTCGCGCCCTTCGACGCGCCGCTGGCCATCGCCACGTCGTCGGCCGGCGCGCGCATGCGCTCGACGCGCTCGACGCGCTCGCGGTCGATGAAGATCGTCAGGTTGCCGCGCTTGTACCAGACGCCCTCGGCGGTCTCGTTCGCCTCGTCAACCTCCATCTCGGCCCCGCCCTTCAGGTGTATCCAGACGGTCTGCGCCAACTGTGCCGCCGCGACCACCGTTAACACCTCGTCCGTCTTTGTCGCGTTCTTAACTTCGACAAATGACTTCGACTCACTCGCGGGCTTCGGCGTGCGCTCGATGGCGCGGACGCGCGAGCGCTCGACGTGGTGCGTCACGCCGCCGCGTCTGTACCAGACGCCCTGCGCGTCTTCCCAAGCCTCGTCTACCTCGATCAGCTTGCCGTCGCTCATCCGCAACTGGTCGCCGAGCGCGACCGAAGCGAAGGCGCAGACGGCGAGCGCCGTGAGCGCGAGACGGCCGACGCCTGCGAGCGAGCGGCCAACGACGCGAGCCAGAGGACGCCTTCGTCCCGACAATTCTTCGCCGGTCTTACAGCTCAAGTGGGTCGCCATCGCGTAATTCCCCCGTGTTGCGTTTGCCGGGGTCGTGGTTGCCGAACCCGTGCGAGGCTCCGAAGTAGTTGCGCCAGGCGGCGTCGATGAGTTTCGCCGACAGCTCCAGCGGGCGGCCCTCGAAGAGACAGATGTCGGTGGCGCGGTCGAGAAGGTCGCGCGGCTCGCACGCCTTCATCTGGCGGTGCTCGATGATGTAGTTGTTGAGGACGTGGTCGAGCAGCGGACGCTCGACGCGGATGCCGCGCGTGTGCGCCTGCCGCTTGAAGATTTCGACGTAGGCGGCCGGAGTCGGCGGCTCGACGCGCGCGCGGTAGCCCATGCGACGCAGGAACGCCTCGTCAACCAAGTCCTTCTCGTCGAGGTTCGTGGAGAAGACGACGAGCTGCTCGAAGGGCACTTCGATCTTCTTGCCGGTGTGGAGCGTCAGGTAATCGACGCGTCGCTCCAGCGGGATGATCCAGCGGTTCAAAAGGTCGTGCGGCTCGACGCGCTGGCGACCGAAGTCGTCGATGACGAGCGTGCCGCCGTTGGACTTCATGTGGAAGGGCGCTTCGTAGAAGCGCGCGGCCTCGCTCCACTGGAGGTCGGCGTCGTCGAGCGTGAGTTCGCCGCCGACGATGACGAGCGGGCGCTCGATGAGAATCCAGCGGCGGTCGTAGTCGTCGGGCGAGTCGGCGGCGGGCGCCTGCCGGTGGTTGTGAGTGTCGTAGACGCGGATAATCTGGCCGTCGATCTCGATGGCGTAGGGAATCCAGATGTGGCCGGGCAGACTCGAGTTGATGCGCTCGGCGACGGCCGTCTTGCCGGTGCCCGGAGGGCCGGTGATGAAGAGTGAGCGACGCGAGTTGACGACGCAACCCATCGTTTGCAACAGCGAATCGGGGAGCACGAGGTCGCGGAAGGCGGCGCGCACCGAGTCGGGCGAGGCGGGCACGGCCGGCACCGCCTGAAGGCGCATCATGTGCGCGTAGTCGCGCAGGGAGACGGGCGCGGGGCCGACGTAGCCGCACATGGAGCGGGCGCGCGCGACGCGATCCCAGCCGCGGTCGAGCATCGAGTAGCGGGTCGCGCCCACGGCCGCCTGTAGCTTCACCTCGATCATCTTCTCGCGCGCGAGGCCGCGCAACAGCTCCTCGACCAGAGCGCGCGGCAGACGCATCTCGTCGGCGATGGACGCCGTCGTCGGCTCCGGCGACTGCGCGACGTGCTTGAGGGCGAGGTCGGTCAGGAAGCCCTCGGACACGTCCGTGTCGGCCCACTCTTCCGGCGCCGGCGGCCCCATGCTCTCCATCTCAAGCCGCGTGAGAATCGTCGTGTGCGTCATCGGTTCCTCGTAGGACAGGCATTCCTGCCTGTCATTCCTGTCATTACTTCCGGCGTCATTTCAATCGGGCATGATGTAGAGCCTGCCTGCGGCAGGCTGACAGGCAGGAATGCCTGTCCTACGTTTACTGCCCGCCCGCCGCGACCGTGTCGCCGGCCTTGAGGACTTCGAGCGCCTGCCGGGCCGACTGCGCCTCGGCGTGCTTGCCGGTGCGTGCGTAAACGTCGGCGAGGCGGCCGAGGACGCTCGTCGAAGTGGGTTCGAGCCGGCGAGCCTTCTCAAGGTGCTCGGCGGCGTCGGCGTCGCGGCCGGCGCGCTCAAGGAGGGCGGCGACGTTGAGGCGGCCGTTGAACTCGCCGCCCGCGCGGGAGAAGCTCTTGTATGCGTCGTCGTACTTGCCGAGGCGGCTCTGGGCGAGGGCGAGGTTGTTGTGGATGCGCGCGTCGGCGGGCGCGAGCCGGGCCGCCTTTTTGAGCTTATCGACGGCGGCGCGGTAGTTGCCGTTGATGTAGAGCGAGTAGCCGAGGTTGTTGAGGGTCTGCGGGTCGTGCTCGTTGACATCGACGGCGCGGTCGTAGGAGTCGCGCGCGCGGTCGTGGAGACCCTTGCGGTCGTAGGCGACGGCGAGCAGGCTGTGGGCCCGACTCAGTTTGGGGTCGAGCGAGGAGGCGCGCGAAAGTTCCGTGATGGCCTCGTTGAGATTGCCGCCTTCGAGGTGCGCGCGGCCCCGGTCGAGGTGTTCCTGCGCGGAGCCGGCCGCCGCTTCCTTTTTCTCGCCGTTCTGGTAATCGACGCGCATCACGCCCGCGCTCTCGAACCGCTGCGCGTCGCCCTCGGTCATGCGCTCCATCTTTTTGCTGTCGCCGTCGCGGCCGAAGACTTTCGCCACGGCTTTGAAGGGCGCCTTGAAGATGCGGCCCCAGCGACTCCCCTTCTTCTTCGGCTGCTCGACATCGACGCCGGCGGGGCCGTCGGTCGTGCCGGCGACGACGTTCGTCGCCACGTCGCCCTCCTGCTCGTCGCCCTCGGCGCTCCAGAGCGCGGTGAAACCGATGGTCATGAAGAAAGCGAGAAAGATCGCGATGGTCGTTCTGTTGCGCATGGGTCGTAAACCTCCCTACATCTTGCCGAACGTGTCGATGAGGTTGATGGCCGCGGGGCCGAGGATGGCGATGAAGAGCGTGGGGAACAGGAAGAACGCGAGCGGGAACAGCAACTTCACCGCCGCCTTCTGCGCGGCCTGCTCGGCGCGCTGCCGGCGCTTCGTGCGCAGGCTGTCGGCGTAGACGCGCACGGCCTTCGCGATGGAGGTGCCGAAGCGGTCGGCCTGAATGAGCATGGCGACGAGGCTGCGGAGATCGTCAACTCCCGTGCGCTCGGCGAGATTTCTGAGCGCCTCGTCGCGCTCGCGCCCGACGCGTATCTCCAGATTCGTCAGTTGGAACTCCTCGCTGATGTCGAAGTGAACGTCCTTCAACTCGTCGCCGACGCGGACGATGGCCGCGTTGAGGCCGAGTCCGGCTTCGATGGAGACGACCATCAGGTCGAGCGCGTCGGCGAGGCCCCAGCGGAGGCGGAGCTGGCGGCCCTTGACCATGCGGGAGAGCACGTAACGCGGCAGAGCGAAGCCGACGACGAAGGAGAACGCGATCCAGAGCATCGCGCTCTTGAGCGGACGGCCCAGGAACGCGCAGCCCAGCGCCACCATCGCCGGGAAGCCGGCCATCGCCGCCAGATGCACCGCGCGGAAGATGATGGCCGACGCGGGCGCGCGGTAGCCGGCCTGCATCAACTTCTTCTGGAGCTTGCGCGCCTCCGAGGCCGACGGCGGCGCGAGACGCTGGAGCGGCTTGGCCACGCGCTCGGCGAGCGTCGAGACCTGCGACTCTTCGTCGAGCGACGGGGCGACCGCCACGGCCGCGCCGCCCAGCCCCGAGTCGCCCATCCGCCGCAGGCGCTCCGTGGCCGCGCTCTGCGGCCGGAACACGAGCCAGTAGAGCGCCATCACGCCGAGCGAGACGCACACGAATATGGAGATGGTGATGAGAAGCATAGTGATAAGTGATGAGTGATAAGTGATGAGCAGGAAGTGATTTTTCTTATCACTTATCACTCATCACTTATCACGACTCCTAAATCTTGATCCGAAGAATCTTCCGAACGAAGAGCATGCCGATGATCTGCATGGCGCAGGCGACGGCGATGAGCTGGTGGCCGCGCGGGTCAGTCCAGAGGACGCTCATGTAGTCGGGGTTCAGATACGTGACCATCATGGCGACGCCGATGGGGAGGCCGCAGAGAATCCAGGCCGACATGCGCGAGGAGGTCGTCAGCGTCTTCAGGTCTTCGAGAATGCGGAAGCGTTCGCGGATGGTGTGGGAGACCTTCTCCAGAATCTCGGCGAGGTTGCCGCCCGTCTCGCGCTGGATGAGGATGGCCGTGATGCAGAGGCGCAGGTCTAAGAGCGGCATGCGGTCGGCGAGGTTGTCGAGGGCGAGCTTGAGGGAGAGACCGAGGTTTTGCTCCTCGTAGGTCTTGCTGAACTCGGTGGCGATTGGCTCGGGCATCTCGGTCGAGACCATGTGCAGCGCCTCGGTGAAGGCGTGGCCGGCGGAGAGGGCGCGGCTCATCAGCTCCAGCGCGTCGGGCAGGTTTTCGAGGAAGGCGTGGATACGTTTCTTCCGCTTGTAGTAGACGTGGATGAAGGGCACGGAGCCGGCGACGAGCGCGGCGAGGGCGACGAGCATCCATGAGATCGTCATCACCGACGCGGCGAGGCCGGCGAGCATGGCCGCCATCAGCGAGAACATCACGAGTCGCGTGACCGTGATCTGAAGGTCGGCCTGCTCGATGGCGTGCTTCAACTTCGTGGCCGTCTGCATCCGCACCATCGTGCGGTTGAGCCACGGTATCTCGCTCATCAGCTCCTCGCGCGCGAGGCGTATCTCCTCGTCGTCGGCGTGAGCGGAGTGGAGCAGGGTTTCGGCCAGACGCTTTTGCAGGCGGTGCCGGCGCGCGTCCGAGCCACGCGTCGCCAAAAGATACGCGCCGAAGACGGCGAAGAGGCAGAACAGGAATACGAAGAAGGGGATCATAATAGTAAGCAGTAAGCAGTAAGCAGTGAGCAGTCAGTCGAGGCGACGCGGGCGGTGGGCAGTGAACAGTTTTTTACTGCTTACTGCTCACCGCTCACTGCTCACTCCTCGAAAAAGACGCGCGGCAGCGTCAGGCCGTAGAGCTTGAGGCGCTCGGCGAAGCGCGGGCGGACGCCCGTGGGGCGGAAGCGGCCGACGACGCGGCCTTCCTTGTCGATGCCGCTGCGCTCGAACTGGAAAATCTCCTGCATGGTGATCGTGTCGCCTTCCATGCCGGTGATCTCGGAGATGGAGGTGATGCGGCGCGTGCCGTCGGACAGGCGCGTGGCCTGTATGACGAGGTCGAGGGCCGAGGCGACCTGCTGGCGCATGGCCTTTTCAGAGAGGCGCATGCCCGTCATCTGAATCATCGTCTCCAGCCGCGCCAGCGCATCGCGCGGCGTGTTGGCGTGGATGGTCGTGAGCGAGCCTTCGTGGCCGGTGTTCATGGCCTGCAGCATGTCGATGGCTTCGCCGCCACGCACCTCGCCGACGACGATGCGGTCGGGGCGCATGCGCAGGGCGTTGCGGACGAGGTCGCGCTGCGTGACCTCGCCGCGCCCTTCGATGTTGGGCGGGCGCGTCTCGAGGCGGACGACGTGCGGCTGCTGG
>DASVES010000456.1:0-10729 GCA_036380435.1 Pyrinomonadaceae bacterium
CGTAGCCTCTCAAGGTGCCGCTTGCGCGGCCCGGCGCTCGATAAAGCTCTGTGGCCTCGGCGCCGTAATCGACAGTGATGACGAAGCCGCGCCGAAGGACTGAGGCGGCGCGCGCGACCCACAGTTCAGCATCGAGATTCACTTCGGCGATCTGCCCCTCAGACAAGGTGACGCTCCCTGCGCGGAAGTGCGCCGCGAGTTTCGGAGTGGAGGCTTCGCCCTCGACCCATGAGAATCGGCCGCGGTCGTCCAGTCCGACGCAGAGTTCGCGAAGCTCGCCGCCGCGTGAGACGACACGGTGGACGGGGAAGGCGTCGAGCAGCTCGTTTGAGAAAATGATGCCCGCCTCGAAAGGCTCGCGGCACTCCTCGATGCGCCGGAATTCGATGCGCCCGGCGAATGGGGCGAGAAGCTCGGCCGCCCGCGCGCGCGAGTCGGCGCTCAGTTCATCGACGACGTAGCGCACGGACGAAAAAACTTTCGGATGATCGCGCCGCAACGTGGTGAGGACGCCACGCGCGAAGTGGCCCGCGCCGGCGCCCGCCTCGACGATGGTCAGTTGGGTCGGAGAGTGTAGTTCTTCGTGGAGAGAAGCGAAGTGGCGTGCGAAGGTGGCGGCGAAGAGGGGCGTCGTCTCGGGGGCGGTGCGATAGTCGCCGGCGCGGCCCCAGCGTGTGTGGCCGCGCCTCTGGTAGTAGCCCTCTGCGGGGTCGTAGAGCGCGGCCCGCATCCAGTCGTGGAAGGTCATCGGCCCGGCGCGTCGGATTTGAACGCGCAGGCGCTCCGCAAGGGACGTGACGGCCGACTCCTGCTCTCTGAGGCCTTCGCCGCTCATCTTTTTTCACACACGATTCGACGGGCTGCGCGGCGGGGGCGACTCACTTGTCTTCGGGTCGATCCTTGAGGAGCCGCGTGGTGTTCTCGGTGACGCTCGGCGGCCTTCGGAGTTCGCCCGTGTCGGCGGGCGGTCGGTAGGAGACGGGGATGCCCTGCTGCTGCTGCTGTGGCGGGAGTGACGAAGAGCGCGCGGCGGGCTGATTCATAAAGAGGGGCGTGGCCGGCGGCGCGTAGGATGTCAACTGTGGCGACGGCTCAAAGGCCGGCTCCCTGTCTTCGAGCAATAGCGCGTAGATGATCCGCAGAAGCCCGCCGATGAAGCACGTGACGGCGGCGATCCCGGCAATCTCTCCCGGCAAATCAAACAGGGCGACACCGATGATCGCGACGAGCGGCACGATCAGCATCGTGCTCAGCATCAGCATCACGCCCTGCCGGATACCCTTCTGCCGCGGCGAGAGCTTGCGCGGCCCCGTCGTCCCAACCTGTACCTTCGTTCCACCCGTCGCCAGCAGTTGCGACACCATGTTCATCTGGAAGCCGCACGCCGCGCAGAAGCGCACCTCGTTTGACACCTGCCTCTGGCCGCAGTGTGGACAGAACATTCGCTCTGGGTCCTCTCGAATTAATTGACGAAGCAGGAGCGACGGTTCAGCGCCCCTGCTTGTCGAGAAACTTCGTCGTGTGTTCGGTGACGCTCGGCGGGCGCGGCGTGATCTCCGACGTGTCCGCGCGCGGCGGCACGTAGGCGTTAGCGGGCACGCTCTGCGCGGGCGGGAGCGCCGCCGCGTCGCGTCCCACGCCGCCCGTAGCCCACGGCATCGCGGCCTGCGGGTTCACGTAACCGGCCGGGAGCGTCTTCCGGCGCAGCGGGCCGTCCTCGAACAGCATCGCGTAGATGATGCGGAGGAAGCCGCCGAGGAAGCAGATGAGCGCCGCCGCCATCGCCACCTCCTCGGGAATGATGTTCAACCCTTCGGCCATGAAGGCGAGGAATGGCACGAGGAACATCCCCATGAGTATCAGCAGGCCACCCTGCCGCACGCCCTGCAGGCGCGGCGATGGCGGCGACAGCTCGCCGCCCGCCTGTTGTTGGCCGGGGAGCAGGCCGCCGTTGGCGAGCAGCGCCGTCACGCCGTCGAGCGGGAAGCCGCAGCGCGAACAGAAGCGCACCTCCGGGGATATCTGCTGCTGGCTGCAATGTGGGCAGTACATCTCGGACAAGACCTCGACGCGATAGAATGGTCGCCACGACGGACGCGGCTCTTAGACCCATGAGGCGTTTACGAATCGACCCGCCGCAAAGTTCGCGTTCCAGTCGGAAACGATATCACAGGCGGGGCAGTGGCGTGTCGGAAAAAAGTCGGAAGGTGGCGAAAGCCCGTCCCTGATAGTGCGACGCGCGGACGAGCGTTTCGAGCGCGAGGCTGTAGAGGGTACGCATCCCGGCGGGCGTCGCGATCTCTTTCAGCAGGTCGGCGTCGGCGTGGAAGAGGGCGAAGGCGCGAAGGCGCGCTTGCTCGGCTTCGTTCAGATACTCCTCGACGTGTGCGCTCGTCGAGAGGGCTTCGGGTAGCGTCCACTCGAAGGGGTCGTCCCAGAGGTTCGCGGTGACGCCGCCGAACGTCTGCTCGACGACCGCCGCCGAGCGCAGCAAATACTCCCCGCACGAGTAGTTGGGGAAGTCGCCGGAGGAGGGGCGGGGCTGCCAGTAAAGTTTACCTTCGGGGACGGCCCTGACAAGCCCGCACGAGCGCAGGTGCAGGCTCGCGTATTGCCCATCGAGACTACGGATGATCTGCATCGTCGAGGGGTCGGGCGCTTCCCGCCCCCGCGTCATTAGTCCTTCGCCTTGCGTCCGGTTTCCCGAATGGCCGTCCCCATGTTGCGGCCGTGGAAGACGATGCCCGTGTAGACGCGGCCCTTGACCTCGACGCGGGCGCCGCGCGCGGGAACCGCCCGGTCGGCGAGCACCCAGATTTTGCCCGTCCCGTCGTCGATCTCGTACCCGCCCTCGGTGAACACGCCGTAGCTGTCGGTGACGGTCCCGACGATGGTCACTTTCTTGTTGTGATAGCGGCCGGGGTCGGCGTTGATTTTATTGATGGTCGTCTTGGCGAAGGCGACCGGAGACAGCAGGAGGATAAAGAGGGTGCTGAAAAAAAGTGTTCGGCGAAGCTGACGCATGGCGTCTCCTTTCAAAAGTCACTGATTGCTCAGAGTTTCTATGGGAGAGCTTGAGATAATCCTAGCATGCGATGACGCGGGCGCCGAAAAAGGATGCCAGGAAAAGTAAGGATGAAGGATGAATAAAAGCCGTAAATCGTAAATCGTCAATCGTGAATAGAAGAAACTGCCTTCCACGATTCACGATTGACGATTTACGATTCACGGTCTTGCTCATCCCTCATCCTTGCTAGTTGAACCAGCCGATGGGCTTGCCGGAGAGATCGACCCAGACGCTCTTGATCTGCGTGTAGAGGTCGAGGGCGTGGCGGCCCATCTCGCGGCCGTAGCCGGACTGCTTGAAGCCGCCGAAGGGCGAGGCGGCGTTGAACATATTGAAGGTGTTAATCCAGACGACGCCGGCCTTAACCTGTTTGGCAAAGCTGTGGGCGCGCGTGATGTCCTTCGTCCAGATGCCGGCCGACAGACCGTAGATGGTGTCGTTGGCCTGTTTGACGAGGTCGGCCTCGTCCGTGAAGGTGATGACGGAGGTGACGGGGCCGAATATCTCTTCCTGCGCCACGCGCATCTTGTTGTTCACTTCGCTGAAGATGGTCGGCTGGAAGAAGAAGCCCTTCTGGAAGTCGCCTTCGAGCTGCGGCGGGCAGCCGCCGGAGAAGACGGTCGCGCCTTCACCGCGCGCGATGTCCACGTAGCCCTTGATGCGGTCGAGCTGTTCGCCGGAAACCTGCGGCCCCATCTGCGTCGCCTTGTCGAGAGGGTCGCCGACTTTAATCTTCTCGGCCTTCTCCTTGAAGAGTGTCAGGAACTCGTCCTTGATGCGCTCGTCGAGGAAGAGGCGCGAGCCGGCGCAGCAGACCTGACCCTGATTGAAGAAGATGCCCATCATCGCGCCGTTGACGGCCTGTTCGATGTCGGCGTCGGCGAAGACGATGTTGGGGGCCTTGCCTCCGAGTTCGAGCGAGACTTTGGTCAGGTTGTCGGCCGCGGCGTGGGCGATAATCTTGCCGACCTCGGTCGAGCCGGTGAAGGCGACTTTGTCGATGTCGGGGTGCGAGGCGAGCGCGGCGCCGGCCGTCTCGCCGTAGCCGGGGACGATGTTGACGACGCCGTCGGGGAAGCCGGCCTCCTGAATGAGCTTGCCGAGTTCCATCGCGCCCACGGGCGTCTGCTCGGCAGGCTTCAAGACGACAGTGTTGCCGGCCGCGAGCGCGGGCGCGAGTTTCCACGCGGCCATCAGCAGCGGGAAGTTCCACGGGATGATCTGGCCGCAGACGCCGATTGGCTCGCGCAGCGTGTAGTTGAACATCTGTCCGGGCACGGGGATGGTCTCGCCCTCGATCTTCGTCGCCCAGCCGGCGAAGTACTCGAAGTTCTCGACCACCTGCGGCAGATCGACGTACATCGACTCCTTGATGGGCTTGCCGTTGTCGGAGGTTTCAAGGTGGGCCAGCTCCGCCGACTTCGACTCGATGAGCTGCGAAAGCTTGTACATCATCCGGCCACGGTCGCGGGCGGAGATTTTCGACCACTTGCCCTCGAAGGCGCGGCGCGCGGCGGCGACCGCCTTGTCGATGTCGGCCTTGTCGGCCTCGGCCACTTCGGCGAGGGTCGCCCCCGTCGAGGGGTTGGGCGTCGTGAAGGTCTTGCCGGACTCGGCATCGACCCACTTGCCGTCGATGAATAGTTGATACTTGCGAGGCGTCTCGTCTACGGCCGTCTGTGTGGATGACATAAAAGTGTTACTCCTTAATGAACGGTGGATGTGGATTCTTTGGGCTTCGCTGTCGCCAGGAGATGTGTGCGTCCCTACTCTATCACCCGCCGCGCGCGCGCCCCAAGCCGCCGGGCGCGTGCGCGCGCGCGGGCGTTTAGCGCCGGCCGTCATTGGCGCGTCTCCCGCCTTTCGCCCCGGTCTCGCCGGAGGGCGCGCCGAGTGATTCTTCTTTCTTTTCGTCGGAAGCGTACTCGGGGTCGGTGTCGCCGGTGACTTCGTCCCAGTCGTAGCCGAGATAGTTCGAGAGACGCTGGAGCTTGGCCTCCCACTCCTTGCGTTGCTCGCGGTAATGGTCGAAGCCGTCCTCGTTTTGTCCGTCGCGTGTCTTGATGCCGGCCTCGGCGAGACGCCGGAGGTTGCGATCAAAACGACGCCGCCAGCGGTCTTCGTCGAGCGGGCGATGCTCTTCACGCTCGTTGCGACGCCGCTCCAAATCGAGCGTGCGAACAAGCTCGTTCAAGACCTGCCGGGTGTTGGCCTCCATCACGCGCACCTCGGGGAAGTTGCGCAGGTCGGAGTATTCGTCCATGTCGAGCGAGGTGCGGATAACGGTGCAGACTTCGAGCAGGAGGAAGAGCATCCGCGGCAGGCCCTTGTAGACCTCGACGGGGTGGAAGTAGTGGATGACCGGGTGCTCGACGTGCGCCTCAAGCAGCTCTTGCAAATCGCGCGAGGCGGTGCGCAGCTCTTCGCGCAGACCGTAGAAGCGCCCCTCGACGAAGTAGTAGGCGATGTAGCCGGCGGCGTCGGCCCCCTCGCCGGCCTGATGGTAGAAGGCGAGCGCCGCGACGCGCTTGCGCTCCAGCGCACGGTAGATGGTTAGCAGGTAGGCGATGGCCAGAGAGATCAGCCCCAGCCCCGCGGCCGACTCGATCATCGCCGTGAAGCGCATGGCCGTCGTGCGCGGCAAGATGTCGCCGTAGCCGACCGAGGTCAGCGTGACGCCGCTGAAGTAGACCGAGTCGATGAAGTCGGAGGAGGCGTTCGGGTTCGCGAGGATGAACTGCTCGGGCATCCGCGGGAAGTAGATGAGGGCGAAGGCGACGACGAGGGTGCCGATGAAGACGACGACGAGGAGCGGCATCAGCAGAGGGCCGATCACATTGAGCACACGGTGACGCGACGGCCGCGAGAGCTTGAAGGCGACGGTGCGGGCCACACGCCACACCATGCGGTTGAGGCCCTCGCCTATCGGCCCGTAACGCGCGCTGGAGTGGAGCACCGTCGCGTAAACGTCGAAGGCGATGAGCAACAGGAGGCAGACGCCGGCGGCCGTGTAAAGAAAAGTTTCCATGCAACAAGGAAGGGGGAAGGGGTAAAGGGTAAGGGTTAGGGAACAAGCGCGTGATTGTCCTCGGCCGCTTCGGTTTTACCCTTAACCCTTACCCTTTACCCCTTCCCCTTTTCCTTCTTTCACGCGGACTGCGCGAGCAACTGCCGGAGCACGTATTGGAGGATGCCGCCGTGGCGGTAGTACTCGATCTCGATGGGCGTGTCGATGCGTAGCGTCAGCGGCACCTCCTGCTCCGCGCCGTCCTCGCGGCGCACGCGCAACGTCACGTCCTGCCGCGGCCGGATGTCGGCGCCGCCGATGCCGACGATGTCGAAGACCTCGTCGCCGTCGAGCCCGAGCGTCTGGGCATTGGCGCCCTCCTTGAACTGGAGCGGGAGCACTCCCATGCCGACGAGGTTCGAGCGGTGGATGCGCTCGAAGCTCTCGGCGATGACGGCGTGGACGCCCAGCAGACGCGTGCCCTTCGCGGCCCAGTCGCGCGAGCTGCCCGTGCCGTACTCCTGCCCGGCGATGACGACGAGCGGGATGCCGGCGGCCTGATAATTAACCGAGGCGTCGTAGATGCTCATCTGCTCGCTCACGGGATGGAGGCACGTCACGCCGCCCTCCGTGCCCGGCACCATCTGGTTCTTGATGCGGACGTTGGCGAAGGTGCCGCGCAGCATCACCTGATGATTGCCGCGCCGCGAGCCGTAGGAGTTGAAGTCTTCGACGGAGACGCCGCGCAGCAGCAGGTAGCGACCGGCCGGCGACTTGGCCTTGATGGCGCCGGCGGGCGAGATGTGGTCGGTCGTCACCGAGTCGCCGAAGATGGCCAGCGGGCGCGCGCCGATGATGTCGCAGAACTCGCCGGGCTGCATGCTGAACTTCTCGAAGTAGGGCGGCTCCTGAATGTAGGTCGATTGACTCTCCCACTGGTAGACCTCGCCGGCGACGCTCGGGATTTCGTTCCACATGGGGTTCGCATCGGCGAAGCTCTCATAGAGCATCCGGTAGGTCTTCGGGTTGGTGGCCGTGCTCATGAGCGCGGAGATTTCTTCGAGCGTCGGCCAGATGTCTTTCAGGTAAACGTCGCCGTCGCCGTTGCTTCCCTTGCCCAGCGGCTCGCTCGTTAGATCGACGTTGATGCGCCCCGCCAGCGCGAAGGCGACGACGAGCGGCGGACTCATCAAAAAGTTCGCGCGAATACTTTGATGGACGCGCGCCTCGAAGTTGCGATTGCCCGACAGCACGCTCGCGGCGACGAGGTCGTTGTCGTTGACGGCCGCCTCGATGCGCGGGTCGAGCGGGCCGGAGTTGCCGATGCAAGTCGTGCAGCCGTAGCCGACGAGATTGAAGCCGAGTTCGTTGAGATACTTTTGCAGCCCCGCGCGCTCAAGGTATTCGGTGACGACGCGCGAGCCGGGCGCAAGCGACGCCTTCACACCGGGACGCACGCGCAGGCCGCGCTCGACAGCCTTCTTGGCGAGCAGCCCCGCCGCCAGCATCACGCTCGGGTTCGACGTGTTGGTGCAGGACGTGATCGCCGCGATGAGCACGTCGCCGTGGCCGAGATCGACCGTCGCCGACGGAAATTCCTCGTGCGGAATCTCCACCAGACGATCCGGCGTCGGCCGGTTGTTCATCATTTCCAACTCGGTGTGCGCGCTCGTGTCCTTCTCGCTCACCGAGCCGAGGCCGCCGACCGTCTCGGTCGCCACTGTCTCCGGCGCAGTCTCCTGCTCCTGCCCGCCGCCGCCGAGAATGGGCAGTGAGCGGGTCGGCTCGCTGACGCCGATCTTGACGCGGAAGCGCCGGTCGATCTCCTCCTTCGCGCGGTTGTAGCCGTTCTCGCCGATGGGCTTCTGGAGCAGGTCGAGGAACTTCTCCTTTAAGTCGCCGAGTTCGATGCGATCCTGCGGGCGCTTCGGCCCCGCGACGCTCGGCTTGATGTCAGCGAGGTCGAGCTCGTGCAGGGTGCTGTAGTCGCACTGGCCGGCGGCCGGGATGCCGAACATCTCCTGAGCCTTGAAGTAGCTGCGGACGATTTCGATCTGCTCAGGCGTGCGCCCCGTCGCCGCGAGATACTCGCACGTCTTTTCGTCCACGGGGAAGAAGCCCATCGTCGCGCCGTACTCGGGAGCCATGTTGGCGATGGTCGCGCGGTCGGTGACCGGAAGCGACGACGCCCCCTCGCCGTGAAACTCGACGAACTTGCCGACCACCTTCGCCTGCCGCAGCAACTCGGTGACGCGCAGCACGAGGTCGGTGGCGGTGACGCCCTCCTTGAGCGCGCCCGTCAAATTCACGCCGACCACGTCCGGCGTCAGGAAGTAAACGGGCTGGCCCAACATCCCGGCCTCGGCCTCGATACCGCCGACGCCCCAGCCGACGATGCCGAGGCCGTTGATCATCGTCGTGTGCGAGTCGGTGCCGACGAGCGTGTCCGGGTAATAGACGCCCTCTTTCTCCAGCACGCCCTGCGCGAGGTATTCGAGGTTGACCTGATGGACGATGCCGATGCCCGGCGGGACGACGCGGAAGTTATTGAACGCCTGCGTCCCCCACTTTAAAAACTGGTAGCGCGAGCGGTTGCGCTTGAACTCGGTCTCCATGTTGAGCCGCAGGGCGTCGGCGCTCGACCAGAAGTCCACCTGCACCGAATGGTCGATGACCAAATCGACGGGGACAAGCGGCTCGATGATTCCGGGGTCGCGCCCCATGCGCTCGACGGCCGAGCGCATCGCCGCCAGATCGACGAGGAGCGGCACGCCCGTGAAATCCTGCAAGAGCACGCGCGCCACGTAGAAAGGAATCTCTTCGTCGCGCTCGGCCTGCGCGCCCCAGTTGGCCAGCGCGCGCACGTCCGACTCTTCGACCACATGGCCATCGAAGTTTCGCAGGATGGATTCGAGCACGATTCGCATGGAGACCGGCAGGCGCGAGACGGGGCCGACGCCCTCGCGTTCGAGCTGCGGGATCGAGTAGAACTGCCCTTCGCGTCCCCCCGCGGTTTTGAAAGTCTGGAGTGTGTTGAAGAGATTGTGTGTCATAGGAGTTTTCAAGAAGCCTGTTTTTGTGGTAAACCTTCGAGCCGGGAACAATGGCTGCGGCCGAGACCAGCGCGAGCCGACCCCCGACTCACATTTGCGCCGCCCGGACTGAAACGGCGAACCGGTTTACTGTCTGACTGCTTTATGTTTACGCTTCAGTTTATGTTCGCACGTCGCCGGCCGTCAAGCAGACCCTTCCCCGAGGAGCGTGGACGACGATGACGGACAAAATCTCTTCTGCAACGCCGACGCCCATCGCCGCCCCCGGCGCCTTCGTCCGCACCGTCTCAATCGACACTTTCCTCACGGGCCTTCGCTCCATCCGCGAATCCGAGTTCACCGTCGGCCGGGTTTTCGACTACCTCAAGCGCCATCCCGTCGAGGCCAACACGCTCAGCCGCTACCAGTTCTTCAGCCGCAATCACTACACGCGCAATCTCATCTTCAAGAATCCCCTGTTTGAACTCGTGGCCGTCTGCTGGGACATAGGGCAGGGTTCGCAGATACACGACCACCACGACCAGAACTGCTGGATGTCGATGCCCGTGGGGCGACTGCGCGTGCAGAACTATCACGTCGCCGAGCGCGACGAGCGACGCTCCTACGCGCGCATCGAGCCGACCGACTCCTTCGACATTCACCGCCTCGCGCCCGCCGCCGAGGTTGACCCCGAGGAGCCGGTGCATAAGGTCTCCAACCTGCCCGAGTTCAAACAGCGCGCCGTCAGCCTCCACATCTACTCGCGGCCCTTCAACACCTGCGTCGTCTACTCGCCCGCGAAAAACGACTACCGCGTGCAACCGCTGACATATCACAGCGAATACGTCCGGCTCTGCGAGGGCGTGCGGCTCTGAAAGCGGCAGCCCCGTCAGACGCAACCAACCGCCAGCCCCTCACATTCGTCGTTTGCCGAACGCCACCTCCGTTGATATAGTTGCCCCATCCGAAAATCGTCAGCAACCCGATAGTTGATTTCAACTTTGAGATTTCAAATCTCAAATTCATTGGGGAGGTGGGGTCAGTGCCGAAGAAGAACCCGGAAGACTTTACATATCTGAGCAACGATCCGAACTACGTGCCCGATCCCGAGATCGGCGCGTTTATGGAAGAGGAGATTTCGCGCGCGCCGAAAGACTCCGACCACCTCGCGCAACGCCTTCGCAACAGCACGTCGGCCTCGCCCAGCGACGCGGGCGGCGATATCGACGCCTCATGGGAAGATGTCAACGACAGCGGCACGGAGTCCGTCTCCGGCGACAATCCCACGCCCGACCAGTCCGACGTGGAGGAGAACGCCCACGCCATCGGCGTCAACTTCGAGGACAACGAAGAGCTGGAAGTCATCGACAAGATCGAGCGCCGCGACCGCGACCGCTTCGAACTCGACCCGCGCTCGAAGACCGAAGACAACTCGATATAAGGCAAAAGTAAAAAGGCAAAAGGCAAAAGTGAAGAGGCAATACGCTTCCTCACTTTTGCCTTTTGCCTTTTTACTTTTGCCTTACTGAAAGCTTGCTCTCGGCTGGAGCGTGATGCTCTTGACGACGACTTTCGGCTCGGGGTTCGTGGTGCCGGCGCGCGTGGGGGCGCCGCTGATGATGC
>DASVES010000457.1:0-4810 GCA_036380435.1 Pyrinomonadaceae bacterium
TCCCAATCCGTTACGGCCTCGGGCCGAAAAGCTCCCGGTGAATCTCCGCGACGTTTTCGGACGCTAACTTGGGCCGGCGGTCGTAGGTCAGAAGGCCGTTAATCTCCTGCTCGATGTCCGTCAACTGCGTGTAGCAGAACCCGGCGAGGAACTTCAGCGAGGCGATGCCCTCTAACAGGTCGCGGTACTTGGCGAGCAACTCATCCGGCGTATCGGCCGAGGCGTAGAATTGGTAAAGCATGTCGCGCTCCTCGGCGGGGACGCCCGGAGGAAGCGTCAGGAAGCCGCCCACCTCAGAGAGCACGACGGGCTGGCCGCGATACTCCGAGCCGCGCGCGAAAAGCGGCTTGTCGCCAATCCAGACGCTGGGCGGCAAGTCCCCACCCTCTGACTTCAGACGATATCGACCGCGAAGCTCACGGGCCGTCGGCGTGTAGTCGTGGATGGCGCAGATGTCGGTGATGTCTGTGTGCTCCCAGCCGTCGTTGTCGATGATGGGCCGGGTCGGGTCCAGACGCCTTGTGTCGGAGACCATACGCTCGATGAAGGCGTACTGTCCGGGGTGTTCCAGCCCGAGGCCGGGAAAGCCCATGCTCTCGTTGACGGGCACCCACGCGATGACGCAAGGGTGGCTGTAGTCGCGTCGCACGGAGCGCCTCCACTCGGCCGCGAGCCATTCCTCCGACTGCGATGACCACTCTCGCGCGTTCGGCATCTCACCCCAGACGAGCAGCCCCAGGCGGTCACACCAGTAGAGCCAGCGCGGGTCTTCGATTTTCTGGTGCTTGCGCGCGCCGTTGAAGCCGAACACCTTTGCCCAGCCCACGTCCGATTGAAGCGCCTCATCCGAGGGCGCGGCCAGAAGCCCGTCCGGCCAGTAGCCCTGGTCGAGCACCATTTTCAGATAGATCGGCTCACCGTTCAGCACCACGCGGCCGTCGCGGACTTCGATGCTGCGTAGTCCGGCATAGGAAGAGACTTCGTCGAGCAGCCGCTCGCCCTCGAACAGGCGTATCCGCAGATCGTAGAGGTAGGGCGACTCCGGCGACCACAGCTTCGCGTAGGGAATGCTCAGGGAGAGCCAGCCCGTCGCCACGGCCGTCCTCTCCTCGGCGCGGGCGATCACGCGCCCGCCGTCGAGGGCCTCGGCCTCCAGCCTCCATGCGGCCGAAGGGGCATGGAGGTAGACCACCAGTTCGACGGTGTTCTTGTGGGCGAGCGGCGTGATCCTGATTTCCTGGATGCGGATAGTCGGCACTGGCTCCAGCCAGACCGTCTGCCAGATGCCAGTCGTACAGTAGTAGTCAATGTCGTGCGGCAGCCCCGAGACGGACTGCTTGCCGCGCGGCTGATGCGCGTCCTGCCGGTCTTCGACGCGCAACGCGAGACGGTTGGCGCCCTCTCGCAAGTAAGGCGCGATGTCGAACTGGAACGGGACGTGGCCGCCCTGATTGTGTCCGACTTCCTGACCGTTGACCCAAAGAGTAGCGCGGTAGTCCACTGCCCCGAAGTGGAGCAGCAGATCACGCTCACGCCAACGGGGCGGCGCCTCGAAAGTGCGCGCGTACCAGACATGCTCGTGGATATGCTTGTCGCCGACGCCTGACAGTGCGCTCTGGTAGGGGAAGGGCACGGTGATGCGGCCTTCGAGCGGTCGGCCATCGTGCCAGCCAAGTTCGCGCCCGCGGTCGGCGTCGTCGAAGGCGAACTCCCACTCGCCGTTGAGGTTTAACCACTCTGGTCGGACGAACTGCGGGCGCGGGTATTCGGGCCGGGGGAGGGGGGCTTGCGTCTGACTCATTCTTACTTTATACGACTTTTCAGCCGACGCCTCCAACTTCATCTCAACTCGCGGCAAACCTGAATCCCCCGGAACCGTCCCGCCGTCCCGGCGTGACTTTCTGCACGCCGCGGGGCGCGCTCTTGCACTCGCCCATGTAGCGCAAGAGTGCGCCGTCGAGCGGCGGGAGTAGTGCGGCGCGCTCACTGCCGAGCGCACTGTAGAGCGGGCGCGGGGCGCGGAGTCCGAGCGAGGCGGTGGGCCGTGCGTCTATCAGAGTTTCGTCGAGACCGGCCAAACGAGCCGCGCGCAATGCCAACTCCGCCCACGAGAGCGCGCCCCGGTTTGAGAGGTGCCAGATGCCGCGTTCACCGTCGATCAGCAAATCGAGTGTGGTGCTCACGAGGTCGGGGACGTAGGTCGGAGAAACGATGGCGTCGCTCGCCGCCGCGAAGCGCTCACCAGCGGCGAGCGCGCGCAGCGCCGCGGTCACGAAGTTGTACTCGTCCCACGGGCCGAAGAATGCGCTCGCGCGCACGACGAGGGCAGAGGGCAGTGCCGCGAGCACGCTGGCTTCGGCCGCGGCCTTACTCCGTCCATAAACGCCAAGCGGCGCGGGCCTGTCGCTCTCGACGTAGGGCCTTCGGGTCGAGCCGTCGAAGACCAAGTCTGACGAGAACGTGACGAGCGCGGCCCCGCGCTCCGCGCACGCCCGCGCCAGGACGCGGGGGCCGTCGGAGTTTTCACGGCGGCACAATTCCGGCTCAAGCTCAGCGTCATCAACGCGCACGTAGCCGGCGGCGTTAACTACCGCCCACGGCTCGAACTCATCGAGCGCCGCGGCGACTGAGGACGGGTCGGCGATATCCATCTCCGCGCGTGTTGATAGTCGGTAAGGGATGGCGCGGGCGTCGCAGGCGCGGGCGAAGGCGCGGCCCAGCGTGCCCGTCGCCCCCGTGATGAGAAGTCTACGCACTTTATCCTGTGCCTTCCCTTCGATCTTATGCGTCCACTGCTTTTCAACCGCGGGAGCGCCGGACGGCCGCCGCGTCTCGGGCAGGTAGAGCAGACGGTCGAGGCGTCGCCACCACCCCGGCGCGTCGAGAACTGGATGGTGTGGCCGAGCGCCGCTCGACAACTCTCTTAATAAGTTCGCCAGGGCCGTCGGACGCGGGCGCGGCGAGCGCAGGTCGAAGACGCCCGGCTCGTAGTGGCCCCTGGCCTGGGTATGTAAACTGTCCCAGTCGAAAGAGCCGAGCAACGCCCAAGCCGTCACGGCGCGCACGTCCACGCCCGCCGCGCGCAAACTCCGCGCGCCGTCCCAGACCTCCTTGAGCCAGCGCATTTGCTCCTCGCGCGTGCAGCCCAGATGCGCCTCGGTGACGGCGAGCGGCAACCCGTAACGCTCCCACGCCTCTTTGAGCAGGGCGCGCGGGCCGGCGCAACCCTCGGCAAGCACGCGCACCGCCTCCACGTCGGCGTAGCTGTCGCGCCCGTTGCCGCCATGCGTGCAACTCGGATAACGCTCAAGCCTCTCGTCGAGATAACGCTCGCTCGTCAGGTAGTGGTTGACGCCGATAATGTCAGGCGGGCACGGGTTAGCGACGAACCATTCGAGTTCCGCCGCGCTGACCCCCGACCCGCACAGGTAGTTCCACATCGGGTGACCGGGCCGGACGCGCCCGCACAGCAGATCGAAGGTGAGCCAGCGCCGCTCGTTCTCGAACTCGGCCTGATACGTGAGGGCGCGCGTACTGAAAGTCTTCCCGAGGTCGTCGGTCTGCACCAGTCGCGCCCGCGGGTTGACCTCGCGTATCGCGCGCATTGAGAGAACGACGGCGCGACACTGAGCGAGGAGCGCGCGGGCGAAGGTCAGGGTGTCGCGCCCGTGCGGATACCAGTGGCCGTAGAGGCCGCTGAAGCGAGCCGTGGTCAGCGGCTCGTTGACGGGCGTGTAGGCGTCCACCCACGGATAGCGCACGGCGACGGCGCGCGCGAAGCCGGCGAGTTTTTCGGGGAACTCAGGATCAACGAGACTGGTGTCGCGCGGGCCGCTGCCGTGATGGACGAGGCCGACAATTGGGCGGACGCCTATGCGGCGCAGGCGAGCGAGGCGCGCGTCTGCCCACGACCAGTCGGCGCTCTCCGGGCCGTCGGGCGCTGTGCGCTCCCAGAGGACGGGGTAGCGCAGGGCGCGGACTCCGAGGCTGGCGAAGAGGTCGAGGTCGGTGTGGCGCGCGGCGTGGCCGCTACGCTCAAGCTGGTCGAAGTACTGATCTCCGACCCGATTGACCGTACACTCCACGCCGCCCCACAGCTCTAGCGGTTCACTATCCGGCGTTTGACTGTTCGGCATGGACAAACTCCCGTCTGTCCCTACCGCTCGGTCAGAGCCAACTCCGACTCGGAGTTGTTGCGGTGGCCGTTGCCGTTGCCGTTGCCATTGCTCCCATAATGACCGCGCGCCGTCGCCGCCAGGGCGCGTTTCGAGCCGGCAATCTTCGAGTAGACCGTCAATGCCTGCGCGACGATCTGATCCATATTGTAATACTTGTAGGTGGCGAGGCGGCCGACGAAGTGAACGTCAGGAGTGGCGTCGGCCAGCGCCTTGTATTTGGCGTAGACCTCCGCATTCTCTTTCCGCGGGACGGGGTAGTAGGGGTCGCCCTCCGCCTGCGGGAACTCGTAAACGATGCTCGTCTTCGCGTGCTCCTGACCCGTCAGGTATTTGAACTCGGTGACGCGCGTGTAGAGGTGCTCGTTCGGGTAGTTCACCACGGGCGCCTGCTGGAAGACCTCGCGGTCGTGCGTCTCGTGCTTGAACTCCAGCGAGCGGTAGGGGAGCTTGCCGTAGCGGTAGTCGAAGTAGGCGTCCACCGGGCCGGTGTAGATCATCTCCCGGTAGGGGATGAGTGGCTCGATCTCCCGATAGTCGCAGTTGAGCATGACCTTGATGTTCGGGTGATCTAACATCTTCTCGAACATCCGCGTGTAGCCGTGCAGCGGCATCGCCTGATAGCTGTCGGTGAA
>DASVES010000458.1:0-11972 GCA_036380435.1 Pyrinomonadaceae bacterium
GGCACGCACGTCACGGAGCACGTGCTGGCGCGCGCCATCTCCGAGCTGCGTAAGGTCTTCGACGACAGCGCGCAAAAGCCCCGCGTCATCGAGACCATCCCGAAGGTCGGCTACCGTCTCATCGCGAGCGTCACCGCCGCCACGGCGGAAGAAAATCCAACTTTCGAGACGGCCGCCAACGCCGCGCGCCCGCCGGCCGCGCGCCGCCCGACTCGCCTCGAAGCCCTGCACACGTGGGCCGGCCTCGCCGCGCTCTCCTCGGCGACGGCCCTCGTGCTCGTCGTCATCTACCTGCTCCTCTCAACCCGCCACATCGGGCCGTGGCACCTTAATCACTGAAGAGAGCTGTTAGCGATTAGCTGTTAGCTTTTAGCCAGAAGGGAGCGCCGTCGCTCGAAATCGAACGACGGCGCTCCCTTCTGCGCACGGCCGTGAGCGGACAGCTAACAGCTAATCGCTAACAGCTACTATCTATTTCATCGCTTCGGTCGGGAGCTTCTGACTGGTCCAGGCGTGCCAGCCGCCGAGGAGAGTGGCAACGTCTTCGCGGCCGAGTTGTTGTTTGATGTCGAGCGCCGCACGGGCGCTGGAGGCTTCGGAGGGTCAAGCACAGTAGGTGATGATGAGCTTGTTCTTCGGCAGCTTGTCGGCGTGCTGCGCGGCCGTCCCCGTGGGGATGGAGAGGGCGCCGGGGATGTGGCCCTGACGGAAGGCGTCCTCGCCGCGCACATCGACGAAGACGGCCTCGCCTCTCTGGAAAGCGGCGCGCGCCTCCTCAACCGTGATGCGCCGCGGCGAGTCGGCCGCCGGCGTCGCGTGGGCGTCGGTCGCGGCGACGGGCGGTTTCGTGGTCGTCGCGGGCGGCGGCGTGGTGATGGTGGTGGCGGCGGCCCGGTTGGTCGCCGTGCCGGCGTTTGTGTTCCCGGCGTCGTCCGTCGGCCCGCACGCCGCGAGGGACACAGCCGCGGGGAGCGCGAGCGCGAGGGTGATGATGGCTTTACGCATTAATTAACTCCGAATGTTGGAATCGTAGTCGCGGCTGACCGGCCGGGGACACCGCGCGCGCCGCTCTGTAGCATCGCACACAGGGGGCCGCGCGCCAAAGCGCCCGCCGGCACTGAACCGGCCGCCGCCGCCGCACCTTTCAACCCCGCGGCCGGCAATCTTCCCAAAAGCGCGAAGGTGTGTTATAGACCCACGCAGGCGGAATCCAAAGAGCAAAACGGACGAGTGAGGTAAGGGCTGGTTAAACGTCTCTGACCCCGGCTGACCCTTCCGGGGAAAGTTGCACCCGCGCGGGCGTCGGAGCGCGACGACAACGCCGGCGGTTGTCGTCAACGGTCGAAGGAGGGGCGATGAGTAGTCACGTCAAAACAGGACGGTCGCGCCGCGGCCCGGCTATGAGCGCGGGCGTCCTGCTCGTACTGTGCGTGCTGCTCGCGGCGGCGGGCTGCATGCCGGGGTCGCCCCTTGAGACGAAGGGCACGCAGCGCACCATCACGCTCTACGGCTTCTCGGTGATGAAGGAGTCGCTGGAGAAGGCCATCTTCCCGGCCTTCTCCGCGAAGTGGAAGGCGGAGCACGGCGAGCAGGTCAACTTCGTCACCTCCTTCGCCGGGTCGGAGACGATCACGAATCAGATTTTGCAGGGCGTCGATGCTGACGTGGCCATCCTCTCCATCGAGCGCGACGTTGACCGTCTCGTGCAGGGCGGCTTCGTCAAACAGGACTGGCGCGCGCGCGGCTCGAAGGGCATCGTCAACAAGACGCCCTTCGTCATCCTCGTCCGCAAGGGGAACCCGAAGAACGTGCGCGACTTCGCCGACCTCGCGCGGCCCGGCGTCCGCGTCATCCACCCCGACCCCGTCAGTTCGGGCGGCGCGATGTGGTCGATACTGGCCATGTACGGCTCGGAACTCGTGAAGTCCGAAGCCGAAACGGGCGGGCGCGACGGGGCGCGCGCCCTCCAGACCTTGCAATCCATCTGGCGCAACGTCTTCTCCACGCCCGGCTCGGCGCGCGAGGCCCGCACGCAGTTTGAGCTGGGCCACGGCGACGCGCTCATCACCTACGAGCTGGAAGGGATGCTGATGCGCGAGGCCGGCGCGGCCGTCGAGGTGGTCGTGCCGCGCTCGACCATCTTCAGCGAGCACCCGGCCGTCATCATCGACCGCAACGTCACGGCCGAGGAGCGCCCGGCCGTCGAAGCCTTCGCCGACTACCTGTGGAGCGCGGAGGCGCAGGCCGCCTTCGTCAAGTACCACTTCCGCTCCGTCACCGACGAATCACTCAACGCCGCCAACGCCGACTTCGCCCTCATCGAGCTGCCCTTCACCGTCGAACTCTTCGGCGGCTGGGCGCGCGCCTACCCCGAAATCATCGAAGGCGTCTGGCGCGACAAGGCGCAGAAGAAGAAGTAGTGATGAGTGATGAGTGATAAGTGATAAGAGGAGAAAGGACGGATGTTATGAGACCTCACGAGAAGCTGGACGTATGGGGCAGGTCGGTGGACTTCGTCGTTTCCGTTTACAGGGCGACTGAAGAATTCCCGAAGGAAGAAAAGTTCGGGCTTACCTCACAGATCAGACGGGCGGCCGTCTCCGTCCCGGCGAACATCGCCGAGGGCGCCGGGCGCGATTCGCCGAAAGAGTTCAGACACTTCCTCTCAAACGCACAAGGCTCCGCGAGTGAACTCGCCACCGAGCTTTTAATTGCCCGCCGCCTCGGCTTGATTACGGAAGAGGGCTACCGAAGTGTCAACACCGAGCTTGACCACATCGGTCGCATGATCTTCGGCCTCTCGCAGCATTTGAAACAGAAGGATAAGTGATAAGTGATGAGTGATAAGTGATAAGAGAAAGCATCTGTCTTTTGTCTTTCTTATCACTTATCACTCATCACTTATCACACGAAGCCTATGAGTAGTGCCATTTCAGCCATGAGGCACGTGCGGGGGTTCGACGCGTCGCGGCCATTAGGGATTGGGGCGATGCTGTTGGTCATGCTGCCGCTGGTGCTGTTGCCGCTGGCCTCGATCTTTATCTTCGGGACGAGCAAGGGGCTGGGGTCTTTCTGGGCGGCGCTGACGGCGCCGGAGGCGGTCTTTGCCCTCAAGCTCTCGATTGTGACGAGCTTCTGGGCCACGGTCTTCAACGTCGTGTTCGGGCTGTTCGCCGCCTACGTGCTGTCGCGCCACACATTTTTGGGGCGCACCGCCATCATCGTCACCATCTCTTTGCCGACCGCCATCCCGACGGCCGTCGCCGGCTTCGCGCTGCTCCTGTTGTGGGGGCCTTACGGGCTGCTCGGGCAGTATCTGTCGAAAGAGTTTCAGGTGATGTTTACGCCCTACGCCATCATCCTCGCGAACATCTTCGTCACCTTCCCGCTGGCCTTCGGCGTGCTGATGTCGGTGTTCGAGACGATGGACTCTTCGCTCGAAGAGGCGTCGGCGACCATCGGGGCGACGCGCTGGCAGACCTTCTGGCACGTGACGCTGCCGAGTTTGCGAGGCGCGCTAGTGACGGGCGCGCTGTTGACGTTTGCGCGCGCGGTCGGCGAGTTCGGCTCGACGATTCTGGTGTCGGGCAACCTCGCGGCGCGGACGCAGACGGCCCCGCTCTACATCTTCGCCAAGTTCAACGAGGGGCAGATCGAGGCGGCCAACGCCGTCGCCGTCGTCCTCGCCCTGTTCTCCTTCGTCATCTTCAGCGTCCTCTTCTTCGCGCGCGACCGGCTCGAAGACAAGTGAGGCGACAGAGGGTTTGACTTTGCGGCCCGGAGAGTCATACACGAAACGGGAAGACGAAAGCGCGGTCGCTGATGATGGCGGCGCGGCGGGCGGCGCTGTGCAGAATGATGTGGCGGCGGTGGCGGCCAGCGTGCGCGGCTTGAGCAAGAGCTTCAAGGGCACGCGCGTTCTGGAAGACGTGAGCTTCGACGTGGGCGAGGGCGAGGCGCTCGTGCTGCTCGGCGCGTCGGGGTCGGGCAAGACCACCATCCTGAGAGTCATCGCGGGCCTGGAGCGGCCCGACGCGGGCCGCGTCTTCCTCCACGGGCGCGACGTGACGGACGTGCCCGCGCGCGAGCGCAGCGTCGGCGTCATCTTCCAGTCCTACGCACTGTTCCCGCGCATGACGGTCGAGAAGAACATCGCCTACGGGCTGGCGCTGCGCCGCCGTCCGCGCGCGGAGATTAAAGAGAAGGTTGAGAGCCTGCTCGCGCTCGTCAAGCTCGAAGAGCACCGCCGGAAATATCCTCGCCAGCTCTCGGGCGGGCAGCAGCAGCGCGTGGCGATTGCGCGCACGCTCGCCTACAGCCCCGAAGTGCTCCTCTTCGACGAACCCTTCGGCGCGCTCGACGCGCAGACGCGCGTCCACCTCCGCCGCGAGATACGCGCGCTGCTCCGCGAGGTCAATGTTCCCGCCGTCTTCATCACGCACGATCAGGAGGAGGCGCTGGAACTGGGCGACCGCATCGCCGTCTTGAACGCCGGCCGGCTCGAACAGGTGGGCACGCCCGACGAGGTCTACAACCGTCCCGAGACCGAATACGTCGCCACCTTCCTCGGCGCGGCCAACCTCCTGCTCGGCGTGGCGAGCGGAGGCCGCGTCGAGATCGGCACGGCCTCGATCCCGGCGCGCGAGGAGACCGCTCGCTTCCGCGACGGGCAGGCCGTCAAGCTGGTCTTCCGACCCGAAGACGCGCACCTGAGCATCGGCGGCGCGCTGCCCGAGAGCTGCCGCCGGCTCACGAACGGACGTATCGAGGAGAAGCATTTCGTCGGCGCTTATGAGCGCCTGACCGTGCGGCTCGACCTCATGGCCCGCCGCGCCGTCGAGGGCGAGCCGCCGCTCTATCAAGTGACCATCAACACGGAGGAGCAGCGCGCGGGCCTGCCCATCTTCGTCACCCGCCCCAAGCCCGAGACGGCCTCCACCCCGCTCAAGGTGGGCGACCGCGTGGCCGTCGGACTCACCGCCTTCCGCGTGCTGCCCAATTACGCACTGGCCTCCGAGCGCGCCAGCCGCATCGTGGACACGGGGAAGTAAAACGGACAGGACGGACAGGATTTGCAGGGCTGACAGGACGAGTCGATTTGAAATCTCAAATCTGAAATCGCGTCTCTGACAACTGACACCTGACATCTCAAATCAGCACTGTCTTCATCCTGTAAGTCCTGTCAATCCTGTCCAAACCTCCCGCCCCTACGATCATCGCCTGCGTTGAGGTCGCGCCCGAGGCAAAATATCTATAAAATCTCCGGCCGAAGGAGACTGCCGTAATGTATTTCAAACAATTCTACCTCGGGTGTCTGGCGCAGGCGTCGTACCTCATCGGCTCAGGCGGAGAAGCGGTCGTGGTCGATCCGCGCCGCGACGTGGACGAGTACATCGCCGAGGCCGAGCGCGAAGGCTTGCGTATCAAGTACGTCGTCGAGACGCACCTGCACGCCGACTTCGTGAGCGGCCACCGCGAGCTTGCGGCGCGCACCGGCGCCGAGATCGTCTTCGGCGAGCAGGCCCGCGCCACCTTCCCGCACCGCGCCGTGCGCGATGGCGACGAGCTGCGTGTGGGCGCCGTCGCCCTGCGCGTCATGGAGACACCGGGCCACACACCGGAGGGCATCTCCCTGCTCGTCAGCGACACGGAAAACGAGGACGAGCCGCGGAAGATTCTGACCGGCGACACGCTCTTCATCGGCGACGTGGGACGGCCCGACCTCTCGGGCGCACGCGGCTACACGACCGAGGCGATGGCCTCGATGCTCTACGACTCCCTGCACGAAAAACTCCTCCGCCTCCCCGACTCGGTCGAGGTCTACCCGGCCCACGGCGCGGGGAGCATGTGCGGCCGCAACATCTCGAAGGAGACCTCCTCGACCATCGGCGAGCAGCGCCGTCACAACTACGCGCTCCAGCCCATGCCGCGCGCGGAGTTCGTGCGGATGATGACCGAGGAGTTGCCCGAGCAGCCCGCCTACTTCCAGCGCGACGCCGAGATCAACCGCGCCGGCGCCCCCGCGCTCGCCGACCTTCCGCGCCCCCGCGCCGTCTCTCCCGATGAACTCGCCGCGCTCGCCGCCGAAGGCCACGTCGTGTTGGACGTGCGACCGGCCGCGGAGTTCGGCGCGGGCCACGTGCCCGGCTCGCTCAACATCGGTCTCTCAGGTCAGTTCGCCTCGTGGGCCGGGAGCCTCATCCCGCTGGGGACGCCCGTCGTGCTGGTCGCCGCCTCGGAGGCGCAGGCGGAGGAGGCCGTGACGCGGCTTGCGCGCGTCGGCCACGAGTCGGTCGCCGGATACCTCGCGGGCGGCGTGGGGGCGTGGGAACAGTCAGGTCGGGAACGGGCGACGCTTCCGCAAATCTCCGTTGAAGAGTTGCGGCGGAAGTTGGACGAAGACGATGACCTGCAAGTCTTAGACGTGCGACGTGCGGGCGAGTACGCCGGCGGGCACGCGCCGCGCGCCGTGAGCGCCGCGCTCGCGCCTGACTTGGGCGAGCGCGTCGCGAAGCTCGACCCCGGCCGCCCCGTAGCCGTCATCTGCGCCGGCGGGTATCGTTCGAGCGCCGCCGCGAGCCTGCTGCTCCCGCGCGGCTTCCGCCGCCTCTTCAACGTCACCGGCGGCACCGGCGCGTGGGTCGCCGCCGGCTTCCCCGTCGAGAACTGATGAATGACGAGTGATAAGTGATGAGTGATGAGTGATAAGAAAATCCGGTCTGCTCTTTCTTATCACTCATCACTCATCACTTATCACCCGCTTACCAAATGCACCACACCTTCAGCCGCCGGCTCGCCATCCTCTTTGGCGTGCTCGCCCCCCTTGGCGAGACGATCCGTCGCTGGGACACATGGCGCGAGTGGCCGCCCAACTTTTTCGACGACTACCTGATGGGGGCGCTGCTGCTCTACGCCGCCTTCGTCTCCTATCGCGAGCCGCGTCGCGGCCAGCGTTACCTCGCCGCCGCCTGGGGCTTCGCCATCGGCCTCGGCTACGCCAGCTTCTTCGGCCACCTCGAAGAGCTGATGAAGGTCGGCCTTAACGCGCCCGACCCCGCGCCCATCCCGCACCTCTGGGTGACCGTCATCATCGGGGTCGGTTGGCTGCTCTGCATCCTCGCCCTCGCCACCACGCTCAAACGACTCCCCGACAACCCATGACGCGCGCCGCCACCTCCGCGTCGGACGAGCTAACCACACTGGGCGCGGCCGAACTCGCCCGCCGCATCGTCGGGGGCGCGCTCTCGTCACGCGAGATTGTGGAGGCTCACATCCGGCGCGTGGAGGAGGTGAACCCGCGCGTCAACGCTGTCGTCGTGCGCCGCTTCGAGGAGGCTCTGCGCGAGGCCGAACGTGTGGACGCGCGTCGCGCGCGGGGCGAGACGTTAGGGCCGCTCGGCGGCGTGCCCTTCACGGTCAAGGAGTCGTTCGACGTTCGGGGCTTGCCGACGACAATGGGCCTCTCGGCGCGCGCGCGACGCACGGCCGAAGAGGACGCGCCCACGGTCGCACGCTTGCGCGCGGCCGGCGCCGTCCTGCTTGGCAAGACGAACGTCCCGCAGCTCGTCATGCTTAACGAGGCGGACAACCCCGTCTACGGGCGCACGAATAACCCGTGGGATGCGGGGCGCGCGACGGGCGGCTCAAGCGGCGGGTGCGCGGCGGCCGTCGCCTCCCGCTGCACGCCGCTGAGTCTGGGCAGCGACATCGGCGGCAGCGTCCGTCTCCCCGCGCACGCCTGCGGCGTTCACTCGCTCAAGCCCACTTCGGGGCGACTGACCATGCGCGGCCACGGCGCGATCTTCACGGGGCAGGAGGCGGTCATCGCGCAGCCCGGCCCGCTCGCGCGACGCGTCGAGGATTTGCGACTCGCGCTCGACATCCTCGCCGCGACGGGCGATGAGACTTTCGACCCGAGTTGCCCGCCGGCGCCGCTCAGAGACCCGGCCGAAGTGTCGGTCGAAAACTTGCGCGTCGGCTTCTACACGGACAACGGCGTGATGCGCCCCGGCCCGGCCATCCGCCGCGCCGTCGAGGAGGCGGCCCGCGCACTCGAAGCGCGCGGCGCGGCGGTCGAGGAGTGGACGCCGCCCGGTATCGAGGAGGCTTGGGGCGTCTACCACCGGCTGATGTTCGCGGACGGGACGGCCGGCATCCGTCGCGACCTGCGCGGGAGTCGTCGCGACTGGCGTCTCCGTCAGCTAGTCTTGATGGGGCTGCTGCCCCGCGCGCTCCTTCGGCTCGGCGCGCTGGAGATGTCTCTCGCCGGGCAGAAGCACTGGGCATGGGCCGCGCGACACCTCGGTCGGCATTCGGTGGAAGAGTATTGGGCGCTCGTCGCGCGCCGGGACGACTATCGCGCGCGCTTCCTCGCCGACTGGGGCGCGCGCGGCTTCGACGCCGTCCTCTGCCCCGTCGAAGCGCTGCCCGCATACACCCACGGCGCGAGCGTCTACCTCTCCGACTCGCTCAGCCACACCGCGCTCTACAACCTCCTCGGCATGCCCGCGGGCGTCGTCGCCTCGACGCGCGTCCGCGCGGGCGAAGAGAGCGACCGCGTCGCCGGCCTCGATCTGTGCGAGCGCATGGCCCGCAAGGTCGAGCGCGGGAGCACGGGCCTGCCCGTCGGCGTACAGGTGGCCGCCCGCCACTGGCGCGAGGACGTGGTGCTCGCCGTCATGTCCGCCCTCGAAGCGCACTTCCGCGCGCGGCCCGACTACCCCGTACAAAGTGAGCAGTGAGCAGTGAGCAGTGAGCAGTTAAAGAAAAACTGCTCTGGCGTTGGTTACTACTCCTACTGCTCACTGCTTACTGCTCACTCCCATTTGACGCTCGCGGCGCGCGGCGTTAGCATCGCCTCATCTTTTTCTGAATTTTCGCGGCGCGCTTCGAGGGGGACGCACACCATCGAGGTACTGAGGGAGATCGTCAGCAGTAAGTGGTTCGAGCTGTCCATGATCGTCTTCGTCGCCACCTTCCACGGGTGGCTGGCGGCGTGGCTCGCCGTGCGGATGCTGTTTCGGCCGCACCGCCCCGTCAAACTCCTTGGCCTCACCATCTGGCCGCAGGGGATGATCCCGCGTCACCGCGAGAAGCTGGCGCAATCAATCGGCAAGGCCGTCGGCGACGAGCTCGTCTCGCAGGACACGGTCGTCCACGCGCTTTTCGAGACCGGCTTCTTCCAGCGTAAGGTCGAGACCTTCGTCGAGACTTACGCGCAGGGGCTGCTCGACACGCCCTACCCATCCTTCGTCGATGCGCTCCCGCGCGCGGTGCGCGCGCCCATCCTCGACGCCCTCTCCGCCCTCCAGATGCGCGTGGCCGAGCACATCTCCGAGGTGCTCAAGAGCGAGGAGACGGTCGCGGCGCTCGACCGCTTCATCGATAGCCGGGTGGATGAACTACTCGCGCGCCGCCTCGGCGAGACCGTCGGTGAAGAGAACTTCGAGCGGGCGCTCGGCTTCGTCGAGCACCGCTTCCGAGGGGTCGTCACCGAGCGCGGCTTCGAGCGCAAGGTGCGCGACTTCGTCTCGGCCCGCTTGGACGAGCTGGCCGACACCGAAGCGACGCTGGCCGAGATGTTCACGCCTGAGACGGTCGCGGTCGTCAAGGAGCGCATCGACGCGCAGGTGCCGCCCATCGTCGAGCAGCTCACCAAGATCGCCACCAACCCACGCACGCGCACGCAGATCGGCGCCCTCATCAAGCGCGAGGTGGACGACTATTACCAGCAGCTCTCCTTCTTCAAGAAAATCTTTATCTCGCGCGACCGCGTCCATCAGGAGGTTGACGACCTCGTCAACAAGACCCTGCCGCGCCGGGTCGGCGAGTATCTTTCGGGCGAAGCCTTCGAGCAACAGGCCGAGGAGTTTTTAAACTCGACCATCGACGGCGTGCTCGCCCGGCCCGTCCGCGACATCGTCGGACAGATCGCGCCCGAGAAGTTGCAGCTCATCAAGGATCAAATCTCCGAGCGCATCCTCGCCGTCGCCCGCAGCCCCGAACTCGCGGCCTCCGTCTCCTCCTACGCGACCGACGCCCTGCACCGCGTCCGCCCGCACTCCTTGCGCGCTATCCTCGAACACGCCAGCCCCGAGTCGGCCGAACGCCTCAAGAGCTTCCTCTCGCGCGGCCTCTTCCACATCCTTTCGAGCGACGAGACGGCGCGCACCATCAACTCGATTCTCTCAGCGCAGGTCGAGCGGCTGCTCTCGGCCCCCATCGGGCGCGTCTCCGACCACGTGCCGCGCGAGAAGGTGGAGCGCGCCGCGGCCGCGCTCACCGAGCGCATCACCTCGGCCGCACGCGAGCGACTGCCGACGGCAATCTCCGAGTTCGACATCGGCCGGATGGTGCGCGAGAAGGTTTCAAACTACGACATCAAGAAGCTCGAAGACCTCGTGCTCTCCGTCGCCAAGCAACACCTGCGAACCATCGAGCTGTTCGGCCTCGTCATCGGCTTCGTCATCGGCGTCGTGCAGGCGAGCATGCTCTACTTCGGAATCATCGGCGCCGGGTACTGAAATAAGGATGAGGGATGAGGGATGAATAAGAATTGGTTCATCGGCTCATTGAATCAATTCTTATTCATCCCTCATCCCTCATCCTTAGCTTGACGCCATTTTGATTGCAACGCGGTTGCGTGGTACAACCGTTCCAACCCCCCTAGACACCCAAACACTCTCCCGAGTAAAAAGTAAACGCGCCCGAGCGGCGCGTCGATTAGTTCAAGGAGAGGGAAACGTCTGTGAGATTTACGAAAATGGTCGCGGCTTCGGCCGTCTTGCTCCTACTGCTGTTGCTCGCGCCGGCCGGCGTCGCGGCGCAGACGACGCGCCTGCGGATGCGCTCGGATAACGTCGGCGACTGGCACGAGTCGGAGCGTTCGGACAAGTTCACGGGCGGCCGGATCGAGCGCGGCGAACTCGTGCCCGGCGACCCCGACATCTGGATCACGGTCAACGTGCCGTCGTTTCGTCTGACGCTCTGGCAATCGGGGCGCGAGGTGAAGTCTTACTTCGTCGGCGTCGGGCAGAAGGAGTTTCCCATCGTCATCGGGGAGCGGCGCGCCACCGAGGTCATCTGGAACCCGTCGTGGATTCCGCCCGACAGCGCGTGGGTGCGCGACCACCCCGGCGTCCGGCCCGGACAGGTCATCCGGGCCGGCAGCGCCGCCAACCCGCTCGGCAAGCTCAAGATTCCGCTCGGCGGCGGCTATCTCATCCATCAGGCGAAGGGCACGGGAGACCTCGGCAACCTCGTCTCGCACGGCTGCGTGCGAATGATGAAGGCCGACCTCTACGACCTCGCCGAGAAGATCGTCGCCGCCCGCGCGCTTCCCGTCACGCGCCGCCAGATCGAGCGCGCCAAGCTGAACACGAAGACGTTGCAGATCGCGCTCGACCCGCCCCTCCCCGTGGACATCAACTACGACACGGCGGTCGTCGAGGGCGGCGTGCTCCATCTCTACCCTGACGTTTACTCCGACCGCCGCAACGCCACAATCGCGCGCCTGCGCGCAGAACTTCGCGCGAGCGGCGTCGCAGAGTCCGCGCTCGACGACGAGACCCTGCGCGAGATGCTCTCGCGCGTCACGCGCAGGAAGCGCTTCGCCGTTGACGTGAGCAGCATCGCCGAGGGCCGCGCGCTCTCCGACGGTCGAGAGTTGCCCCTTGTCGGCCAGCCGTCCACGCGCAAGGCCGTGGTCAGAAAGCGTAAGGCGGCCGTTCGGGCGCGCAGCGTTTAGAAGCGGCCGAGAGGCGATGGAATGGGGCACCGGAATAGACTCCCAAATGGACGTCTTTCGTAGCGGCGAGTAGTCCGGGATAAAAGCAAATACGGCGAAATGGGCGTCTTTACCGGCGGTTTGTAGTACGTCTATTATGCGTTAGGTCTCTGAATTGAAGGTAATGTCAAACGAAAATCCATGTGAGGTAGTTGAGATTTTTATAGCTGAAACCGAATGCACGGTT
>DASVES010000459.1:0-9623 GCA_036380435.1 Pyrinomonadaceae bacterium
CCCGGCGCGACCTTCACGTCGCTGATCTTGAACATCGACGCGGCCGCCGCCGGGACGGTCAATTTCGTCGTCACCGAGGACAACGGGCAGCAGACGATGGGCACCTTCGCGCTGGGCGCGAGCGGCCAGAACTTCTTCACCATCACGGCCATCAACATGCAGCGGATCCAAAGCGTCTTCTTCACGACCGACGTGGCGATGACGGTGACGAACGTTGACGACGTGGCGCAGGTGCGCATCGGCGGCGCGCAGACAGCTGTGCCGGAGCCGACGACGATGCTGCTGCTGGGGACGGGGCTGGCGGGCATCGCCGCCAAGGTGCGCCGCAAGCGTCGGGCCGGCTCTGAGTGATCAGGATTAGTTAGCAGACACTAACCCTTAAACGGCCCCCCTCGACCGCCCCGACCGGCGGAGGGGGCCGTCCTCTTTGGCGTGGGGCCGGGGCTTCGTGCGGCCGCGCGCCCGGGGCATGGCGCGCGCCGGCGCGAGTGGGCGGCGGGGATCGGCAACAATCTCCGCCGCCCTTTTCGCGTTTAAATGCTTCAGGTTGATTTTGGACGTGTCAGCGGTCGCGCTCGGGGCGAATCTAACAAAGGGGGCGTCGTCGTCGTGGGGACTTCTCCGCCGCCTTCTTCTTTACACTCCGCCTCACATCTCACCAGCGTTTTCTGCCTTCCGCATCAAACTCCGAAATATCATTAACCGTAAAGAGATCCGCCCCAGCCCGCTCCTCACCAACCAGTACCTCCTTCATATCCCCCCTCAGCCTGAGGTTGATAAAATAGAACCCCGGCTTCTTCGGCACCAGCGTGATGACCTCGACGGTATTGAGGATGTAGAGGGCTACGAAGCTACGTTTCTCCGACTTGATCCGGGTCGGCGCGCCCTTAGCGGCGGGGCCTCTTTGCAGGGTAACGACAAGAGTAAAGTAGGCGCGCGAAGCCTGTAGTGAGAGCAACTTGTGGATGACGGCGTCGTAGGCGCCCCCGATGGCGATGGTCAGGGTGCCGTGCTTCTGGATGTCCAGCCACTCCCGCCCGGCGCCGATCTCACTCTTGAGGAGCGCCCCCTCGTGCCAAGTCTTCCCGTCGTGCGGCTTGTAGGTGATGTACCATGTCTCGAAGTTTAGAGGATTTCGGCCAGTATCACTCTCCGGGAAGAAGACAACGTATTTCAAGGCCATCGCGCTTGACCTCCTTCAATCCGATAAGACACTGCGGGGGAACACTTCGCCGGGTTCTGTGTTAGCGGTCCCGTGAACGGTTTACCTTAAGAGGTTTGCCCGGCGCTCGGTTGGCGGAGCGTATCACAAAATCCGCACCGAATCGCTCTCAGTTGATTCTGGACGGCCCCCCGTGGCCGTCTCCGGGGCGAATCGCCTAGCCTAGCCAGCGTGGCGCGCAAATGGATAGGTCACAGGGGGCGTGAGGTCGGCGCGGCGCGGCGGAAAAGTTCCGCCATTAGTCCTTTCCTCAATGCGCAACGTCACCGTCAAAGGGGAGAGGACGTGACGTTGCGGAGTGGGTTAGTCTCCCCCAAAGTCTAACCCACTCCCCTTCCCATTTCGCCCGGCCCGGTGATAGAGTGCGGCGCGCTCTTCCCCCGTCGCCGTGCGGCAACTCGCACCGACAGCGAAGAGAAGCGAAGGGGCGGAACGGGTCGAGAGGGGCCTCGTTCCGCCCCTTTCTCTTTTCGCTCACATCTTCGGCCTGTGTTGATTTTGGACGTGTCACGGTCGCACCGGGGGCGAATCTCTTGCCCTGTCTGACGTGGCGCGACGCTGGTGAGATCAGGGTGCGCGGCCATGTCGAGAAATCATTGACAGGCTGCGCGCCCGTCGCGCATAACTTAGTCGCTATTTCAACCTGCTCCGCCGGGGGCGTGCCAACCGACCCGCCACCGTTCAAGCGCCCGGCCACCGCTGTCGCAGCCCGCCCGACCATCGTGATGGCAAGCGCCCACCCATTGTAAGGAGTCGCACATGACCACTTCGCCGCGCCTACTCGTCTCTCTCAGCCTGTCTCTCGGCCTCGGCGCCTCGATCAGCGCCCAGACGCCCGCCGCCCGCACTTTGCCCGCGGCCGTCACGGTGACGGCCGCGGCCACCGACCGGGGCGTGCGCTTCACTAGCCCGAGCAACATCGTGCGGATGCAGATAGAGGTCTACGCGGAGGCGGGGCCGTCCCTCTTCGACGTCAGTAGTCGGGGCAGCGTCTTCGACTGGGCGCTTCACGCCGGGCAACGGCTACGAGATTCAGTTCGGCACGCCCGGCGGGCACACGGGGATGGCCTTAGTTAAACCCTCCGGGCCCGCCGGCAGGGCCGACGTCCGGTTTGACGGCTCGAACTTGAGTCTGCTGGCCGGCACGGGCACCACCGCTCCGTGCTGCGGGGTCGTCCTCAACACGGCGGGCGACGTCGTCATCGGGGTTAATTCTTTTTCTGGCGCTAACAGGCTATATGTAGAAGGCCCGAGCAATGCCATATCGGGCCAAAGCACCAGTGCCGATGGCGGCGTCGGCGTATACGGCAGCAACTTTTACGGGAGAGGTGTAGTTGGCGATGGCGGCACTATCGGCGTCCAGGGCTACAGCCAAAGCGGGACCGGTATTGTCGCCAGAACCGATAGCGGCAATTTCGTCGCTGGCTATGCGAATGCTGCCGGTGGCGTCCGCAAGTTCCACATCAACATCAACGGCACGTATGTCACCGGGTCTGACTTCGCCGAGTCGCTGCCGGCACGCGGCGGCAAGTCCGCCTACGAAGCCGGCGACGTCCTCGTCATGAGTACAAAGGAGGCCGGCGCCGTCGAGCGCAGCCGCCGCCCCTACGACTCGCGCGTGGCCGGCGTCTACTCGACCCGCCCCGGCGTGCTCGGCGCCGAGAAGGGCGGCGCGACCCGCGTCGGCCCCGACGAGGTGCCGGTGGCCATCGTCGGCATCGTCCCGACCAAAGTCTCGGCGGAGAACGGCCCGGTCCGCGTCGGCGACCTGCTGACGACGGCGCGCACGAGCGGCCACGCCATGCGGTGCGGCGGGCGGGGGAGGTGTGCGGGCGCGAGCATCGGCAAGGCCATGGAGCCGCTGCGGGCGGGGCGCGGCGTGATCAGGGTGCTGGTGAGCCTGCGCTAGCCGGCCGTCGCGCCGCAGTGTGCCGGGAGCGAACGCAAGGGACGCGCGGCGGGTCTCGTTCTACTCACCGGCGCACCTTCTTTCGGTTCGGCGTCTGCCTCTCCCGGTGACCGCAAGGCGGCCTCAACCTATAGTCGAGAAGAGGGGGCGGCTGACACGCTCGCCCCCGGTTCATCCGCACTTTTGATGACGCTAAATTCGGTAAGCTTGGAAGTGGGCGACGGCTAAACGAAATTTCTACTCAACCTGACTAATGCCCGTGTCGCCACTGGTGGCGAACATCGACAGACAGCGCCTTTACGAACACTTCACTTCAAACGAACTGAGCGCCGGCCGCCGCCGTTACGGTTTGGACCTCTTCTTTTATTTCCACTTCCCCTCCACCGCGCCTCGCGCCTGGACCACCGAGGTGTATGTGGCTTCCTCGAAGCTGAGAGTGATGGATAATATCGGAAATGTGTCGCCGGCCGAACCGCCGAGCTGATAGCCGGCGATCACAACAGACTTCATCACGAGCGCGAAGAAGAGGTCCTGATCGTCACCCTCGCGGCGAGTGGTGAGAATGACTTCGGGGATGTGTCGGCCCGAGGCGTTTGCCTCCAGGAGTTTGGCATCCGCTTGGTCGGGGTATTTTGTGCAGGTGATCTCGCCGGCGTCTATATTTGCTATTTGACCGGGGCGGTCCAACCCAAGCCTCCCTTTGTTCGTTGCATCATCGGGCCACCAATTGAGCAGGTCCATTTCGCCGCGATGTTGAGCGTGATTGCTGCTGCCTTTGATGCCGGCGATTTTGAGGAAGTGCTTTGTGTTCATAACAAACATCTCCTTGCGGGAGGGGCACCGCTAATGGCAAACCTGAGCGAGTTGGAATGTTTGGTGGGATGGAAAGCCTGTCGGGCGCGGGCCACGATATGCCAACTACGGTGGCGGCGGAGATGTACGTCTTCAGGTGGTGATCGCCAATCTACAGAATTAGAATCATCGGAATTATCCGAGATACCGACAACGTATTTCAAATCCACTGCTTCACCTCCTTCAATCCGATAAGACACTACGGGGAAAACATATCACCGGGGCCTGTGTTAGCGACCCCGTGAACGGTTTGCCTCAAGAGGATTGCCCGGCGCTCGGTTGGTGGAGCCTATCACAAACTTCGCACAGAATCAGTGGCAACGTAGCATAGGCGCGAGGGGCGGCGGCGAAGGCTGTACAACGGGGTTCGTGCGGAGTACGCTGGCCGCGAATCGAGTCCCGGCTCAACTCCCTTCTCGGCTCCTCTGGAATCCTCCAGATTGCCTGAAGCCTTCAGCTCAGCTATTCCGAAACTTAAAAGGAGTTCTACCCGTGAAGCGCCACCTATTCTTACTGCCGGCTATTACTCTTCTTCTACTCACGCTTCCATCGGCCCCGGCCCGCGCCGACGACGGCCCCCGGCTCAATAAGACGAGACTCTATGTTCATCTCTGGCAGAACCACAGCTACTGGCCTCCCGCAGCGACGGCGGAGCAATACCACACCACGTCGTGGCTGCCGAGCGTGCGGTTCAGGGTCTTCGGGCCGGTGCCGGGCGGCAGCCAGTTCGCGGTCGATGTCACCCGGCCCGACGGCCGTTTGTGGGTGAGCCTCAACTGCCCGACCGAAGAGGTCGGGGCGGGTCGGCGGCTCGACGTGGAGACGCCGCGCAACCCGCCCGAGGGCGACAAGGTGTACACGACGGGCACGGGCGTTTACGGTTTCACCATCCGCCTGAAGAATGCGCTGACGGGGCAGAATCAGGTCATCTACTCCGGCAAGTTCAAGGTCGGCAAAGTTGATAAGAGCCGGGGGAACACGGCGCGCAAGAACGTCGTCACCTACTACGTCGATCACGACTGGACGCTGCCCATGGGTTACATGTGGAACGAGATGACGCAGGCCGGCAACGTGCATCTCGGCACTTCGATGTGGTTCAAAGGCGCGTCCGGCCCGAAGGCGGCCTACCTCTTCTACAAGGGCAAGCAGGTGGCGAGCACGAAAGAGTCAGGCGCCGACATCTCCGCTGTGCCGTTGACCACTTTTGACAACGACACCGGAGACCCGCGTTGGGAAATGATCGACTTCAAATGGTACTCGGCGAACTTCACCGCCCCGGAAGCGACGGTGCATCCGTCTATCTTCTTCCTCGACAAGAACCCCGGCGACTACGAGGTCAAGGTGCTGTGCGGGGGCGAGTTGTGCCGGGAGACGAAATTCAGCATCGGGGCCGATGGGAAGTTCGTGGACAACGGCCTCGTCGCGGCCAACAAGATCGGCACACCGGCCATGCTGGTTCCGGTGAAGGTCGTCGGCACGCACGACGGGCAGTGGCAGCCGACGGCCTGGAAGACCGATGCTTTCTACGGCAACCCTTTACAGGGGTTCACGGCGCCCTAGAGCCTGTGATGAACTTTTGAGTGTGGTAAGTTTTGGCGCATGCGACGCCAAAACTATCCCAGTGACGTGACTGATGAGGAGTGGGCGCTCGTCGCCCCCTACCTCGCCCTGATGACTGAGGACGCCCCGCAACGCTCTCACCCCTTGCCAGCGCAACTATATCGCTGATACTCCACAGCGTCTTAGACACGCCCCGCCGTGGGCGCGTGTGCGTGAGCGTACAGCCCGCCGCTCGTTTCTTCGCTAGAATCTACCTTCCCCCTTCATCCCCTCCAAAGAGCCATCAAGGTGTGGCGGAGCCTTGGTCTCCGGGTCGGGAGCTGGCGATCTTGAGGGTCGGAGATTAAGTTAAGCGGCAGACGTTAAAAAAGGAAAGGAACAAGTTCTATGCTGGCGATGAATTTCCGGGGGCCTCTGCGCGTCCGTATCGACCATAAACCCATGCCGGAAATCCTGCATCCACAGGACGCCATCGTCCGGGTCACGCGCTCTTGTATCTGCGGCTCCGATCTGCATTTATACAACGGGTCCGTGCCGGACACCCGCGTGGGGATGACGTTCGGCCACGAGGTCACAGGTGTCGTGGAGGAGGTCGGCCCGGAGGTGGAGAAGCTGAAAATCGGCGACCACGTTCTGGTGCCTTTCAACATCGCCTGCGGGAAGTGTGTCTTCTGCCAGCAGGAGCTTTACGGGAATTGCCACGAGTCGAACCCGCAGGCCACCGCGGTCGGCGGCATCTTCGGCTATTCGCACACCGGCGGCGGCTACGACGGAGGACAGGCCGAATACGTCCGCGTCCCTTACGCGGACGTGAGTCCCATGGTCATCCCGGAAGGCATGGACCCGGACGACGCGGTGATGCTCACCGACGTGGCGCCGACCGGGTATCAGGCCGCCGAGATGGGCGGCATTCAACCCGGCGACACCGTTGTCGTTTTCGGGGCCGGCCCCGTGGGCATCATGGCGGCCAGATGCGCGTGGCTCTTTGGGGCGGGGCGCGTCATCGTGATTGACCACGTGGAGTATCGTCTGGAGTTCGCGAAGAACTACGCGCCCTGCGAGGCATATAACTTCAGGTCGCTGGGAGACGTGGTGGTCTTCCTCAAGCGCACCACCGACTGGCTGGGGGCCGACGTGGTGATAGACGCCGTGGGGGCCGAAGCCGCGGGCCGTGTGATGCAGACGATCCTCGGCAGAAAATTATTGATGCAGGGCGGCTCCGCCACCGCGCTGCACTGGGCGATCAACTCCGTCAAGAAGGGCGGCATCGTCTCCATCGTCGGCGTGTACGGCCCGATCGACACCCTCGTCCCAATTGGGAACGTGGTGAACAAGGGCTTGACCCTGCGCGGGAACCAGGCGTCGGTGAAGCGTCTGTTGCCGCGACTGATCGAGCACGTGCAGAACGGCATCCTCGATCCGAAAGCGCTGATCACACACCGCATCCCTCTGGAGGAAGTGTCGGACGCGTACCGGATTTTTTCGGCGAAGCTCGATAACTGCATCAAGCCGGTGCTGCTGCCGCCTTCGGCCAGAAGCTAGGAAGGAACCGTCATGGAGAGTATGGAAAAGACATTCATAGACCCCTCGCAGGTCAAGGGGTGGGGCGTGGACGCCGACCCGGAAAACGACCCGACCTATCCGATGAAGAAGCGCAACAACGGCGAACACGAGGGCTACAGTTGGGAGCGCCCGCCTCAACAGCCGGTCACTGTCGAGGTGCTGCATTCCAACGAGCGGCCGAACGTCTCGGCCGTGTTCGGGACTTCGACGCCGCCCGCGGGACTGAGCGGCATGATCCGCCGCGCCGCTTTCAAATACAGCGAGTCCAGCTACGGACACTGGCTGCCGCTGATGCTGGCCGACCGTGTGGGCGTGGTGGAAGGCTACCTGGAAGACCTCACGCGCGGCCACGTCCCCAACGTCTTCGCGGAGCGGGGCTGGAAGGCGGAGTGGAGACACAACAGAAGAAGTCTGTTGACGCGCATCGCCGTCGGGGCGGTGGTGGCTTCCGCCGCCGTCGCCTACCTGAGTAGCGGGAGGGGCGATTCTTCGGCGAAGGAGCAACGACGCCGTCGCAGGGAAGCTCTGCGCGGAGCTTCGTCCCGTAAACGGGGAAGGGGTGACATCGTTATCACCTGACACGGTTTCTGCATCTGACCACGGCGGTAAATTCGCATTCCTCTTCTTGCGCCTTCCCGAAGGCCCGGGCAGGTGAGCTGTGTCGTTCTACTACTGCACGCGGTTTGGATACGTGATGGCAGCGGTACTCCGGTCGCCAGGCCGCGGCGATCATGCTGTACCTGTCAGTGCCCGTTGTTTGACGACTGCGCGAACACTCCGGTAAGCCCCTCGAAGGCGCTCAGTACCCACACGTACAGACAAATTCCTCAATCTCCAGTACCCTAAAAGACCCCTTAAGTCTGAACAAATCGGATGGGCGCGTCCGTCGCATGAGAGCTTCGGAACGCTTCCTGACCGCAGCCTGTAATCCCCCGCACAGCCTGCACTTTTTCGGCGGACTCGCCGCTTTTTTTAACTGAGTCCGAGGAATATTCTGACGCCGCGGCATCGGAGACAGGTATGTACGTTAACGAACAGCAAATCTTAAATGACGATTTCGCGTCTTCGCCGGGGGCCGTGCCGAACGCGCCCGACCTCGTCTGCCTTTCACACCTGCGCTGGGATTTTGTTTACCAGCGGCCACAACACCTCCTGAGTCGCTGCGCCGCGGGGCGCCGGGTCTTCTTTGTCGAGGAGCCGGTCTTCGACAGCGGGCCGCTCCGCCTTGAGGTGAAGGAGCGCGAAGGCGGCGTGTTGGTGTGCGTGCCTCATTTGCCCGAGGGGCTGACGAGCGAGGTCGCGCGCGACGCCGTGCAGCAAAGCTTGATCGCACGCCTGTTCGCCGAGCGCGCCGTGCGCGACTACGTCCTGTGGTACTACACGCCGATGGCGCTCTCCTACACGCGCCACCTGAACCCGCTCGCGACCGTCTACGACTGCATGGACGAGCTGTCGGCCTTCAAGGGCGCATCCCCCGAGATGAAGGCGTGCGAGGCGGAGCTGCTTGAGCGCGCCGACCTGGTCTTCACGGGCGGGCAGAGTCTCTACGAGGCCAAGCGCGACCGCCACCCGCGCGTCTACGCCTTCCCGTCGAGCATCGACGCCGCCCACTTCGCGCAGGCCCGCGCCATCACCGACGAGCCGGCGGATCAGGCGGCCATCCCACACCCGCGTCTGGGCTTCTTCGGCGTCATCGACGAGCGGTTCGACATGGAACTTCTCGACGGCGTCGCCGAGGCCCGACCCGACTGGCAACTGGTGATGATCGGGCCGGTAGTCAAGGTTGACCCCGAGAGCCTGCCGCGCCGCGTCAACATCCACTACCTCGGCATGAAGTCGTACAGGGAACTCCCGTCGTACCTCGCGGGCTGGGACGTGGCGCTGTTGCTGTTCGCACGCAACGAGTCCACGCGCTTCATCAGCCCGACCAAGACGCCGGAATACCTCGCGGCCGGGAAGCCAGTCGTCTCCACCTCGATCCGCGATGTCGTGCGCCCTTACGGGGAGCAGGGGTTGGTGCGCATCGCCGACACGGCCGAAGAGTTCACGGCCGCCGCCGAGGCCGCGATGAGTGAGGACGCGGCGGCGCGCACGTCCGCCGCGGACGCCTTCCTGTCGCAGACTTCGTGGGATCAGACGTGGTCGCGGATGAACGAACTGATCGAGGGAGTCGTGGCGTCGCGGCGCGCGTATACGGCGCCGGCGGCGCGCGCGGCCGCCGCCGCCGGCGCCGTATTTACGGCGGGCGATTGAAATTTTCATTTAACGGTTAGAAATAATTACGAACCAACAAGGGGGGGAGAAATGTTCGATTATTTGATCGTCGGGGCGGGCTTCGCCGGGAGCGTGTTGGCCGAACGCCTGGCCTCCAGCTCAGGTAAGAAGGTCTTAATCTGCGACAAGCGCCCGCACGTCGGCGGCAACGCCTACGACCACTACAACGACGCGGGGATTTTAGTCCACAAGTACGGCCCGCACATCTTCCATACCAACTCGCGCGAGGTGTTCGAGTATCTC
>DASVES010000460.1:0-4192 GCA_036380435.1 Pyrinomonadaceae bacterium
AGCAGCCGCGGCAGGTCGAGCAACAAGGCAACCGTCCCGTCCGCCAACTCGGCCGCGCCGCTCACGCCGCGCCAGCGCGTCGCGTGCCGCCCGAGCCAACGCACGAGCACCTCGCCGCGCTCCTCGAAATCTTCCACGCCCACCGCCACGCGGCGAGGCCGCGCCTCCGCTTCCGCGCCCTCGCGCGCGCTTGAGAGGATCACGCGCACTTGTCCTCCGGCCACGGTGGCGGTGTGGTGGTCGTCATCAGCGCCCAACAACTCGCCGAGCGACACGAAGGGCAGCGCGTCGCCATCCCAATCGACGAGCGTGCGGCCCCGTTCGTCGCGCGCGTCGGAGAGTCGCGCCGCGCCGGCGCCCGCGACGTGACCGGCGTCGAGACAGTAGGCCCGTCCGCAGGCGCGCACGACCACCGTGGGGACGAGCGCGAGCGTCGTCGGCAGTCGCAGCTCGAAGGTCGCGCCGGCCCCCGCGCGGCTCCACACGCGCATCTCGCCGCCGGCCGCCTCCACCATGCGCTCCACCACGTCGAGGCCGACGCCGCGCCCCGAGGCGTCGGAAACTTGCGCGGCGGTCGAGAAGCCGGGGCGGAAGATGAGACGCAGCGCCTGCCGCTCCGTGAGCGACGCGCCCGCTTCGATAACGCCGCGCCGCCGCGCCGCGCGCGCCACGCTCTCGACATCGACGCCGCGCCCATCGTCCGTGACGCGAAGCAGAACACGCGCCCCCTCGGCGACGGCCTCCAGTCGGACGCGCCCCCGCGCCGGCTTGCCCGCCGCGCGCCGCTCCTCCGCGGTCTCGACGCCGTGATGCACGGCGTTACGCACGAGATGCAGCAGCGCTTCGGTGACCGCCTCGGCGAGCGGTCTGTCGAGGCAAACGTCGCCGCCTGCCGTCTCGAACTCGACTTCGCGACCAGCGGCGCGCGCCGTGCTTGCTCCGACGCGCGCCGCGCGCTCAAGCGTCTGCCGCACCGGCGCCATCCGCAGCCCCGTCAGCCGCTCCTCCAAATCGACGAAGCCCCGGCGGACGAGCGGCGCGCGCGTCTCAAGCTCCGCGCGCGTTGCGTCGCCCTCCGGCAAACTTTCGAGCGCGTGTTCGAGCGCGCCCGACACTGCCGCGAACAACTCATGCGTGTCCGAGATCAACTCGTCGAGCACTCCGAGCGGCACGCGCACGAGCATCGTCAGCCGCGAGAGCGCCGGCGACGGAGAAGACGCCAACGCCTCTTCTGCGCCTGCCACTTCATCAAACTCCCCTGCCGGCACGGAGGCTACGCCCTCCGTCTCTTCAAACACGCCCGGCCTGAAGCCCTCGCCGGTGGCCGCGCCCTCCGTCGCGTCTCGTCCATCGATGAGCGTGACGCCGAATGGCGCGACGAGCCGTTCGATCTCTTCACGCGGCGCGTTGCTCGCGTAGACGATGCGAAAGTTGACGGCGGCGGCGCGCGCCGATGCGCCGGGAAGTGTCGCGACGACCTCGCCAGTCTCGGAGAGAGCACGGCTTAGTTCGCGGAAACGTTCGTCGAAATCCGCGAGATCGAAATCGACCGTCAGGGCATAGGCGCGCGCGCCCTCGCCGACGGCCTCGCGCAGACGCCGCGCCTCGTCTTCGCCCAGCGAGACGGCCAGCTCGGCGGGCAGTTCGTCGAGCGCGTCGGCGCGTGTGGCAAACGCGCTCGCGTTTACGTCCTCGCCGCCGGCAGACGCGAGCAAGCGCAGGCGCTCGACGAGTTCCTGCGCCGGCTCATCAGAGCGCGCGTGGGCGGCGCCGGCGATGAGCGAGGACATGGCCTCGACAGCGTCCTCGGATGCGTCGAGCACATCGTCGTCCGCGGCGACGCGACGGCCGCGCACCGCTTCGAGCAGCGTCTCGAACTCGTGCGCGAGGCGGCCGACCCCCGCCAGCCCGGCGGCCGAGGCCGTCCCCTTGATGGTGTGGACGTGGCGGAACACGCGCGCGGTCAACTCCCGCCGGGCGCGCCCGTCGTCGCGCCGCGCGCGCAGGAGCTTGATGTCGGCGAACAGGGCCTCGAAGTGGTCTTCGGCCCCGGCCAGGAACTCGCGCAGCAGTTGCTCATCCATAATGTGGAATCGTAAATCGTAAATCGTAAATCGTAAATCGAAAGTCGTGAGTCGCGCCTCCCTTAAACGCCGACGGCCCGCGCCGGGGTGGCAGCGGGCCGCGTGAGTCTCGCACGACGATTTACGATTTACGATTCACGATTCACTGTTAACGGCCTTCACCTGCTCGCCGTCGGACTCGGCGGACGCTTCTCCCGCAGTGTCGCTTGCTTCAGCTTGTGGCGCTTCTTCTTCTTCGGCGGTGCTGTTGCTGCTGCTGTCGGCTTCGGCATCCGACGCGGTCTCAACTTCGGGGATGGCTTCCTCGGAGCGGTCGAGCTTGTCGTCGTCCTGCGGGCGCTCGCGGTCGAGGTCGCGCTTGATGGCGTCGAGGATGCCGTTGATAAACTGCGTGGCCTCGTAGGTGGAGAAGCGGCGGGCGATCTCCAGGGCCTCGTTGATGGCGACGGTGCGGGGCGTCAGCTCGTAGAGGAATTCATAGACGGCGAGACGCAGGATGTTGCGGTCAACGACGGCCATGCGCGAGATGCGCCAGTGCTCGGCGCGCGAACGGATCCGCTCGTCCAACTCGTCGCGGCGCGCGAGCGCCCCCACGACGAGCCGCGTGGCGAACTCGCGCCCCGCCTCGTCCACCTCGGGGTCGGCCAGCTCGTCCCAGTAGACGCGCACCAACTCGTCGGCGCGCGGCCGCTCGCCGGCCTCTTTGGCCGCCCCCACCACGTCTGCCGCAAAGAGCATCTGCAAGGCGCACTCACGCGCCTTACGCCTCGAACCCATAAACACCCCAGTGAAATAGTGATAAGTGATGAGTGATAAGTGATAAGAAAGAGCAAGCCGATTTTCTTATCACTTATCACTCATCACTCATCACTTTTAAAAACGTCCTTGTAGAGATTGACCAATTCGACGGCCGCCAACGCGGCCTCGAAGCCCTTGTTGCCGGCCTTGACCCCCGCGCGGTCGATGGCCTGCTCCAGCGTGTCGGCGGTGACGATGCCGTAGAGGACGGGCACTCCCGTCTCCACGGCCGCGTGCGCGATGCCCTTCGTGACCTCGCCCGCCACGTACTCGAAGTGCGGCGTCTCGCCGCGAATGATCGTCCCCAGACAGATGACCGCGTCGAACCGCTCCGACTCGGCGACCCTCATCGCCAAGAGCGGAATCTCGAACGACCCCGGCACGCGGAAGTGCTCGACCGAGTCTTCGGCCGCGCCGAGGCGCGCGAGCGCGTCGAGTGCGCCCTCGACCAGCCGGGCCGTCAGGAAGTCGTTCCAGCGGCTCGAAATGATCGCGAAGCGAAACCCCTCGGCGTTCAAGCGCCCCTGATGCGTGACAGGCTGCAAAGTTTTACGCGGCGTCTCCAAGTAGTTTAGGAATTGTGGGCAAGGGCAGTATAGGAAAGGCTGTGACGGGTGACAAGTGTAGAGCAGTGAGCGGTAAGCAGTGAGCAGTTAATAAAACTTTCTTCCACTGCTCACTGCTTACCGCTCACCGCTCACTGCCCTCTGAAAGAGGGCTTGCGCTTTTCGAGGAAGGCGCGCGTGCCTTCGCGCACGTCCTCGGTGGAGAAGAGGCGGGCGAAGAGTTCGGCTTCGAGGGCGAGGCCGTCTTCGAGCGGCAGGCGGGCGCCGCGCGTGACGGCTTCGAGGCAGGCGCGCACGGCGAGCGGCGCGGCCGTGTCGGTGATCCGGCGCGCGAGACTTTCGGCCTCGTTAACGACATCACCCGCGGCGGCGGCGACGCCGTTGACGAGTCCGCGCCGCAGCGCCTCGTCCGCCCCGAGTCCGTCGCCCGCGAGCATCGCGCCGAGCGCGCGGCCCTGCCCCGCGGCGCGCGCGAGCCGCTGCGTGCCGCCGTAGCCGGGCATGACGCCGAGCCGCAGTTCCGGCAGACTGAAACGCGCGTCCGCCGCGGCGACCCTCAGGTGGCACGAGAGCGCCAGCTCGCACCCGCCGCCCGCCGCCTGCCCCTGCACGGCGGCGATGACGGGGATGCGGCACAACTCCACGCTGTTGCACACTCTCTGCCCCCGCTCGGCCGTGGCGCGCGCGCCCGCCTCGTCGAGCGCCTTGAGTTCATCGATGTCCGTGCCGGCGCAGAAGTCTTGG
>DASVES010000461.1:0-7711 GCA_036380435.1 Pyrinomonadaceae bacterium
CTTCCGGCAGGAGATACTCATCCGCATCAGCTCCTACGCCCGCAAGGGCCGGCAGTTCGAGTACAACTCGCACGAGCGTTTGAAAGAAGCCATCGAGAAGAAAATCTTCTCCGACCTCAAGGACGTGGTCAAGATCACCACTTCCGTCAAGACGCCCGACCCCGACCAGCTCCGCCGCATCAACGAGGTCGTTGACCGGCTCGTCAAGGAGCACGGCTACTGCCCCGTCTGCGCCAACGAGCTGCTGACCTACGTCGGCACGCTGCTCTCACGCTAATCGGCGCGCGCGGCGCGTCCGTCGCCAGTGTAACTAGAGACGCCCGCGCTTTTCGCTCCAGAAGGCGCGGGCGTTGTGATTGGCAGAAGAAAAGTTCAAATGACAGAAGACTTCATCTCAGGCACCATCCAGCGCAACGACTGGTCGTTGCAGCGTAAGGGCGTGATCGACCAGGAGCGGCACCGGGAGCGGGTCAAGGAGGCCGTGCGTCAGAACCTCGGCTCCATCGTCTCTAACGAAGCCATCATCCTCTCGGACGGTCGGCGCACGGTCAAGGTGCCGATCCGCTCGCTCGACGAGTACAAGTTCCGCTTTGACCATCGCAAGCGCAAACACGTCGGGCAGGGCGACGGCAAGACACGCGTCGGCGACGTGATCGCGCGCGAGGGGCAGCCCGGTCAGGGGCCGGGGCAGGGGTCGGGGCCGGGCGGACAGGGCGCTGGGGCCGAGTACTACGAGGCCGAGGTGAACATCGACGAGCTGGCCGCGATGATCTTTGAAGACCTCCGCCTCCCGTTCCTCGAAGAGAAGGCGAAGAAGGCCGTGCAGGCGCGCACCACGCGCTTCAACGAGATTCGCCGCACCGGCGTGATGTCGAACCTCGACAAGCGGCGCATGATTCTGGAGAACATCAAGCGCAACGCGCGCGAGGACGGCCGCCCGAGTTTCAAGGGCGTCCGCAAGGAAGACCTCCGCTTCAAGTCATGGGAAGAGGAGAACCGCTACGAGTCGAACGCCGTGGTGCTCGCGTTGATGGATGTCTCGGGGAGCATGGGCGAGTTCAAGAAGTATATCGCGCGCTCCTTCTTCTTCTGGATGGTGCGTTTCTTGCGGACGAAGTACGACAACGTCGAGATCGTTTTCATCTCGCACCACACGGAGGCGCGCGAGGTCTCGGAGGAGCAGTTCTTCACGCAGGGCGAGTCAGGCGGCACGGTCGTCTCCTCGGCCTACCAGCTCGCGCTCGACGTGATCCGCGAACGCTTCCGCCCCGCCGACTGGAACGTCTACCCCTTCCACTTCTCCGATGGCGACAACTATTACTCGGACAACGAGGAGGCCGTCCGCCTCGCCGACGAGTTGATACAGACCTGCAATCTCTTCGGCTACGGCGAGATCGGCGAGGAGGGAGCCGCCGGCTACCGCCGCTCCTCGGGCGCCCTGCTTTCGATCTACAACGACCGGCTCAAGAACCGCGAGCGATTCGTCGGCGTGCGAATCGACGACAAGGAAGACGTCTACACGGCCCTCAAGCAGTTCTTCGGCAGCCGCGGCGTGGAGGTCTGAAGTCGTGACGGGGCGGCGAGCCTCCGCGTGGGTGAGTGCGCCGGGTCTCCGAAAAAATGGAGAAAAATGCGAAAGTTCGCTTCCCATTGCCGCTTCGGCGCCTCACGTCCGATGAGATAAAGTGTAGAAGCTTAGAGAATTAACCCTCCACGCCGGCCCCTGCCCTCCGGTGGAATATTGTTTGCGTCGTTGAAACCTCAGCTAGCCTATCGAACCCGGGTCTGGGAAGTTTTAATATTTTGCCGCGTCTGTGACGCTTGATCGCGGCCCTCGCCGATGCCGCCGGTCGAGCCGCGCCCCCGACGCACGGCCGGCAGTTCATCAATCCTGTTTCACAGGGTCTCATCATCAGTGGTTTTCAGACCAGACCATCCCCGCACGGTGACATCCGGCAGTTTAGTTAGCGCCCGGTCTGAAGCCACATCGTTCACCAATCTGACCAAATAACTCACGATAGGAGGCCTTCAATGAGGATAGGTAGACTCACAGAAGCGTTTACGAAGACGCTCGCCGTCGCCTTGCTGGTGGCGGGGCTTGTCGCGCCCGCCGACACGCTGGCGCAGACGGCCAACACGGGCGTCATCACCGGTACGGTTCAGAATGAGAAGGGCGAAGTGGTGCCCGGCGCGACCGTCCGGGCCATCAACGTCGGCACCAACGCCACGCGCGAGACGCAGACGAGCGACGAGGGCGTCTACGAAATTTCGCAACTCGTGCCCGGCACCTACCGCCTCGAAGTCGAGGCCACGGGCTTCGCCAAGCAGGTGCAGAGTGATGTCGTGGTCAACGTGCTCCAGCGCACCACGGTCAACCCGGCGCTCCGGGTCGGCGGCATCGGCGAAACTGTAAACGTCTCGGCCGATAGCGCCTCGCTTATCGAGACCTCGAAGACGGATGTCTCCGGCGTCATCGACCAGCGGCGGTTGGAGAACCTCCCCGTCAACGGCCGCTCGTTCGCCTCGCTCGCCATCCTCATCCCCGGCGCGACCCTCCAGCCCTCTTTCGACCCGACCAAGTCGCGCGTCGGCACCTTCTCCGTGGGCGGCTCGACGGGCCGCAACGTCAACGTCACCATCGACGGCGGCGACAACAAAGACAACGCCGTCGGCGGCATCCTCCAGAACTTCTCGATGGAGGGCATTCAGGAGTTCGCGCTCTCCACCCAGCGTTTCTCGGCGGCCAACGGCCGCTCGGGCGGCGCGCTCCTGTCGGTCATCTCGAAGTCGGGCACGAACAGCATGCACGGCTCGCTCTTCGGCTTCTTCCGCGACGACAAGCTGAACGCCAACGCTCCGGCGCTGCTGGCCGAAGCCAGGGGCGAGGACACGGCTAACGCGCAAAAGCCCCCCTTCAGCCGCCAGCAGTTCGGCGGTTCCATCGGCGGCCCGATCAAGCGCGACAAGGCGTTCTTCTTCGGCAGCATCGAGCGCACGCGCGAGCGTGGCAACTCCTTCGTTCCGGCCGAGACCCAGGCGGAGATCTCCTTCCTTGAATCGTTCGGCTATCAGGCCGTCCCGCTGCTGCCGCAGCCCTTCAACGACACGCAGTACACGATCAAGGGCGACTTCACCCTCAACTCGCGCCACACGCTCGTGACGCGCTTCGCCGGTCAGCACAACGACGCCCTGAACGACCAGGCCGGCTTCCTCATCGTCCACACCGACCTCTCGGGCGGCAACGAGAGCCTGAACACGCTCTACAACTTCCTCGCCTCCGAGACCTGGACGGTGAATCAGAGCACCGTCAACCAGTTCACCTACCAGTACCAGACCTTCGACAACCGCATCAACGCGACGACCGACCTCAACCAGCTCTTCTTCCCCGATGGCCTCCTCATCGGCCGCAACGGCAACGTCCCGCAGCAGACCATCCAGAAGAAGCACCAGTTCCGCGACGACCTGACCTGGAACCGCGGCAACCACGGCCTCAAGTTCGGCGGCGACTTCACCTACGTCCCGACCCTCGGCGGCCTGTTCGCCTTCAACTCGGCGCCGGAGTACGACTTCAACTTCACCGCCGGCGAGATCGCCAACAACCCCGGCCAGTTCCCGCAGGGGTTCCGCACGACCCAGATTCTGCCGGGGCCGATCACCTGCTCGACGTTCGTCGGCGAGCCGACCTGCGCGGCGGCCGACCTTGACGGCATCGGCGTCGTGGGCGCCATCTTTCTCTCGGGCGGCGACCCCAGCTTCAACCTGCGCGAGGGCGCCAAGCAGTTCGCCTTCTACGCGCAGGACGACTGGAAGGTCAGGCCCAACCTGACGCTCAACTTCGGCGTGCGCTACGACGTGGACTACGGCTTCGTCGATAACGCCCACGCGGCCGAGAACCGCGCCTTCCGCGCGCTCCAGATCATCGGCAGCCCGTTCGCGCGCAAGGTGGTCGAAGACGACACGAACAACTTCAGCCCGCGCGTCGGCTTCGCCTGGGACGTGCGCGGCGACGCCCGCTCGGTGCTGCGCGGCGGCTACGGCATCTACTACGATCAGTCGTTCCTCAACGTGCCGCTCTTCGCGGTGCAGCAGGCGAACCCGGAAATTTACGCCACCTTCCTCAACGACGGCGCGAACCTCAGCATCGATTCGCCGCCGCCCGACATCCCGCGCCCGCTAAATAACCCTCTGTCGGGCACGCGCGGCAGGATGCTCGACCCCGACTTCGAGTCGCCCTACACGCAGCAGTGGAACCTGGGGTTCGCTCAGGAACTCGGCAGCAACATGTCCGTGGAGTTCGACTACGTCCACATCCTCGGCCTGCACGAGTTCACGGGCCTCGACATCAACCCGCGCATCGGGCCGCTCATCAACTCCCAGCGCAGCAGCGGGAACCCGGGCCGCATCCTGACGGCTCAGTTCGCGGCGCACGCCGCCGAGCTGACCGCCGCCTTCGGGACGCCCACGCCCATGGGGCGCATCACCGTGGCGCAGTCCGACAGCCGCTCCCGTTACGACGCCTTCACCGTGGCCTTCAGGAAACGCTACTCGAACAAGTATCAACTGAACGCGCACTACACGCTGGCGAAGTCGCAGGCGTGGTTCGGCGCGGCCGCCGACTTCGGCCTCCAGCCGCAGAACCTGTTCGACAAGTGGGACCCCGTCAACTTCGGCCCCACGGGCGAGGACGAGCGGCACCGCTTCGTGCTCTCCGGTATCTTCGATCTGCCGTGGGGCTTCCAGCTAGCGCCGATCTTCCAGTTGGCGTCGGCCCGGCCCTACAGCATCTTCCCGGCCTGCGTCTGCGACATCAATCGCGACGGCGTGAACAACGACCGCGAGTCGGTTGACCCCGGCGTGAACGATCAGGTCAAGCTGCCGCCGAACACGGAGCGCGGCGACAGCTTCTCGCAGTTGAACGTCCGCGTCTCGAAGTTCTTCAACTTCGGCGAGCGGGCCAAGCTCGGCCTGTTCTTTGAAGCCTTCAACGTCTTCAACACGGGCAATTTCGGCAACCAGTACCAGAACGTGACCGGCTCGCCGGACTTCGGCCAGCCGGTCAACTTCTTCGGCGCCACGGGCTTCTCCGAACCCATCGGGATTCCGTTCCAGGCGCAGTTCGGGGCGCGGTTCAGCTTCTAACCAGAGGCCGCGAACCCTTCAGACCGGGCCGGGGCGCCCGCGCCAACTTCCGGGTTAGCGCGGGCGCCCCACCCTTCTTTTTGCTTTCGCGAATCGGGCATTACGCACGCCGCCGAACCGTCCGCGCGCTCCGCACGTGGTATAGATCAAACATGCCCAGACGAACGTTCAACCGATTCCCACTCGCGGCCTTCGCGCTTATCCTGTTGGCGGCCGCCGCCGCCCCCACCACCAACACCAACACCATCGCACACGCGCAGGGAGCCAACAGCCTTGAGGGCAGGGTCATGCTGCCTAACGGGGCGCAGCCCACAAACTCCGTCAAGGTCACGCTCGTCTTCAACGGCCGTCGGATGCACGAGACCTTCACCGACCTCAGCGGGCGATTCGCCTTCTCGGGCCTCGGCTCCGGCACTTATCACCTCACCGCCGAGGGTGACGGCACGACCTTCGAGACGACGACCGTCAGCGCCGACGTGGGCATCTTCGGCTCCGCGCAGACCTACACGCAGAACATCCAGCTCCGCCTGAAGGCCGGCGCTACGTCCACCACGCCGCCCGGCACGATCTCCGCCGCCGAGGTTGACCCGGACGTGCCCGCGCGCGCGCGGGAGAAATACAGTCAGGGACTCAGGCAGGCCGCCGAGAACAGGCCCGAGCAGGCAGCGAAACTTTTCGAGGAGGCCGTCCGGGAACACGCGAAGTTCTACGCCGCCGCCCTCGCGCTCGGCGAGCAGTACGCCAAACTCCAGCGTCACGACGACGCGCTCGCGGCCTACCGCAGAGCGACCGAGATCAAGCCCGACCGCGCGGAGGCTTACGTCGGCGTCGGGGTCAGCCTCGCCGGCCTGAAGAAGTTCGAGGAGGCCGTCAAGCTGTTGCGCGGGGTCGTCGAGTTGGACAAAGACCTGCCGGGCGCTTACCTGCCGCTCGGCTATGCCGAGATGATGACCGGCGACCACGCCGCCGCCGAGCGCCACCTGTTGCGCGCGCTCGAACTCGGCCGCGCCGCGCTCGCGCACGTCTATCTCGCCCACGTCTACGAGCAGACGCTCCAGCCGGCGAAGGCCGTCGAACACCTTGAGACTTATCTCAAAGAGAATCCCCAAACGCTTAACGCCGCGGCGGTGCGCGGCGCGATTGAGAAGCTTCGTAAAAAGCTCAAAAGCGCGAAGTAAGGGGCGCCGGCGAAGGCCGCCCCCTTCGAGATGCGCCGGGTGATATTTGTGCCATGTGCTTCGCGCCTCGTGATATCATCAGACATCCCCGGAAACACTAGGAATGATTTGTAACCCGATCTGCGCTATCTTCAAATTTAAGGAGTTGAGATTTATGAAACGGGCTGCCTGTTTTCTATCCGGCACGGTCGTCGTGGCCGCCACCTTTGTCGTCCCCGGCGTCGCGGCCGGCGCCACCCGCGCGAAGTACGTCACGCCCGCCGTCGCCACCCAAGCCAACCGCAACTCCATCGGCGGGATGGTGATGGGGCCGGACCGCCGCCCGTTGGCCGACGTGTACGTCGAGCTGGCGAGCGAGTACAACTCCCAGATAGGCCCGCGACAGAGGACGAACTCCTCCGGCCGCTACCACTTCAGCAATCTCCCCGAGGGGCGCTACAAAGTTCGCGTGCTCTCCGCCGCTTCAGACTTCGAAGAGCAGACGCAGGAAGTGGTCATCCAGAACGCCGTCCGCCAGCTCCCCGGCGGCGGCACCTTCGTCTCCGGCTTCGAGTCCGCCCAGTTGGACATCACCATGCGACTCAGGAGGCCGCGCAGCGGCGAGGCCCCGAAGAACGCCCCCGGCACGATCTTCGCCCAGGTGGCGCCTGAAGGGGCGAAGCGCGCCTACGAACAGGCCGTCGCCGACCTCGACGTGAAGAAGGACGACGCGGCTGGCCTCGCCGGGCTGAAGAAGGCCGTCGAGATGTTCCCGACTTACTACGACGCGCTCCTGCGTCTGGGGACGGAGCATCTGAGGCGGCAGACGTACACGGAAGCGCTCGCCGCGCTCAACAAGGCCGTCGAGGTCAATCCGCGCGGCTACGCCGGCCTGTACGGCCTCGGCGTCGCCCAGCACTACCTGCGGCAGCGAGCCGCCGCCGCCGAGACCTTCCGCCGCGCCGTCAACCTCAACCCCGGCTCGGTCAACGCGCAAATCTGGCTGGGCATCGCGCTCCGACTCAACGGACAGTTCGCCCCCGCCGAGGCGGCGCTCAAGCGTGCGCGCGAACTCGGCGGCGGCGGCCCCGTGCCCGAAGTCCACTGGCAGCTCTCCCTCCTCTTCCACCAGCAGCGGCGCTACAACGACGCGGCCAACGAACTCGAACTGTTCCTCAAGGCGTCGCCCGACGCGCGCGACGCCGCGCAGATCGGAAATCTCATCCGCCAGTTCCGCGAACAGGCGCGAGCCACCAAAGCCAAATTCACGCCATGAATCTTTGAGCCTCCGGCGCAAGGCGACGCTGTGACGGGGCATGACGACGAAGCGGGTTCGAGACCAGTCCGCAAGCCACTTGGCTGACATCATGGAGGCGGGCCGCGGCGCGCCGGCTCAAGACCCGATGCCTGAGCCG
>DASVES010000462.1:0-2562 GCA_036380435.1 Pyrinomonadaceae bacterium
AGTTCAACGCGAAGAAGGAAATGCAGGGCATGAAGGTGGTCTTCAACTGGAGAATCTTTCTCGCCGGGCGACGCCTGTATCAGTTGGCCGTCGTGACGCAGGACACGGCCGCGCCGTCGCCCGAGATCGGAAAGTTCTTCACGTCGTTCAATATCACAAAGTAGGTGGCCGGCAGTTGATGAACGCAGCAAATAAACATCGCAGCTTGCACCCATTCGCGCCGGGCCGAAGCTTCGCCGCGTCGGCGCTTCTGTTTTTCGCGTGCATCGCCGTCAGTCAGGCGCAGCAGCGGCCCCTCATCACCGAGGACGTGGACGTTTTGCCGCCGGGCGTCATCCGCATCGAGGCCGGCATCGACTTCATGCAGGACGCGCAGTTTCCGCTTTCGGGGCTGACGGGCGACCTGACGCGCATCGGCGTCATCGGCATCAACATCGGACTCTCCCCCAACGTCGAGTTCCAGATCGAGGGCGTGGCGCAAAACTTCCTGAGCATCAACACGGCCAATCCCAATCCGGCGGTGCTGCGCGGCTTCGTGCCCGGCGCCAATTCGACGAACGGCACCGGCGACTTTACGCTCGCCACCAAGATTAAGATTCGCAACGAAGGGCGACGCTCGCCCTCGCTCGGCTTTCGCTTCGGCGTGGAGCTGCCGAACTCGAACGAGACGCGCGGCATCGGCGTCAATCAGACGAACGCCTTCGGCGTCCTCCTCGTCGGCAAGAAGTTCGGCCGGCGGCAGCGTCTCAACACCTTCGGCAACATCGGCATCGGCATCCTCACCGCCCCGCTCGCCCAGTTCACACAGAACGACGTGCTGCTCTACGGAGCGGCCGGCATCTTCCGCCTCAACAACCACGTCAACATCGCCGCCGAGGTCAACGGCCGCGCCAGCACGCGCGCGGGCCGCGCCCCGCTCGGCACCGAGCCGCTTTCCGAGGCCCGCGTCGGAGTCCAGGTGAAGGCCGCGGGCCTGCGCTTCGACTTCGCCGGCATCAAGGGCCTGACCGACTTCAGCCCGCGCTCCGGCGTCACCTTCGGCGTCACCTACGACACCCCCACGGTCTTCGCGCCAGCAAAGTGAATCGGTGATAAGTGATGAGTGATAAGTGATAAGAAAGAAATCTGTTTTTCTTATCACTTATCACTCATCACTTATCACTGCTCTTACTATGTCCGAATGGTTAGCTGCGACGGCGAAGTGGCTGCACGACTTCATCGTGGGCGTGCCCATCTATTACGCGGGGCCGGCGATGGTCTTGATCGGCGCGCTCGACTCCTCTCTGTTGAGTCTGCCGGAGATCAATGACTACCTCGTCGTCGCGCGTTGCTTCAGCGACCCGAAAGCCGTCTTTTACTTCCCACTGTTCGCGGCGGCCGGCTCCGTCATCGGCTGCATGGTGCTCTACTCCATCATGCGTCGGGGCGGACAGGCCGTGATGCGCCGTCGTTTCCGCCCCGAGAGCATCGCGCGCGTGGAGCGGGCTTACGCGCGCTTCGGATTCCTCGCGCTGGCCGTGCCGGCGCTGCTGCCGCCGCCGATGCCTTTCAAGGTGTTCGTCGCCACCGCCGGCGCGCTCGAATACCCGCGCTGGCGCTTCATGCTCACGATCTTGATCGCGCGCAGCCTTCGCTACTACGTCGAAGGGGCGCTGGCCGTCTTCTACGGCGAACAGGTCATCGACTTTATCAGGCACTACGGGCTGAAGCTGCTGATCGTGGTCGCGGGCCTCGTCCTCATCGGCCTCGCTGTGTATTTCACGACGAAGCGTCTGCGCGCGCGGGGAACGAAGCCGGACGAAGTTGCACAAGCAGAACGTGTCGAAGGACGCGGCCAGATTGAAGACGTTGGAGAGCCGGCGGAAAAATTGTGAAGTGGCTCTGGCGAAAGATTACGAACGGGCTAACGTCCGTCACCGACTACCTCGTCACGCTTGGCCCGGCGGGTCTCTTCGCCGTCGCTCTGCTCGACTCGGCGCTCGTGCCGCTTCCGGGCGGCCCCGACGCCGTGATGATCGCGCTGACGATGGCGCGACCCTCATGGATGCCGCTCAACGTGGCCGCCGCCGCCCTCGGCTCGACGGCCGGCTGCGTGATCCTTTACTACATTTCCAAACGCGCGGGCCGGCGTGCTCTCGAAAAATTCTCCGAGCGGAAGCAGGCGCGCGTCAAAGAGCTGGTTGACCGCTACGATGTGCTCTCCGTCCTCGTCGCGTCGCTGCTGCCGCCGCCGTTCCCCTTCAAACTCTTCGTCATCACGGCCGGCGTCTTCCGCCTCAACATCCTGCGCTTCGCGTTGGCGGTCGCCGCGGGGCGCACCGTCCGCTTCCTGCTCGAAGGCTATCTCGCCGTGCGCTACGGCGAACAGGCGAAGCAGGTGCTCGCGGACAACTATCCCGTAGTCGGCCTCGGGCTGGCGGCGCTCATCGTGTTGGTTTTTTTGGTCCGCGCCCTGTTGAAGAAAAAGCGGGAGGGCGCCGGCGGCGGGGAGGGGGAAGTTAGTGAGGGCTGACATTGATTCACCGCAGAGGCGCGGAGGACGCGGAGGGGGCGCAGAGGGTT
>DASVES010000463.1:0-7896 GCA_036380435.1 Pyrinomonadaceae bacterium
CCGGAGCAGAGAAAAGAATGGCGGTTGATTGGCGGCGGGATCGGCATTCATTGGGAAGCAGTGGATGAAGACATCTCAGTCGAGAGCCTGCTCAGGTTGAAGTAGACTGCACCCGACCATCTAACAACTCATTCAACCCGCCGCCTCGATAGCTTCTCTTTACATCGTTATTGGGTTTCTTCATCTTGAATATTTCATGCGCGACGTGAGTTGATTCCGGCGTCAGTTCGCCTCCTCTATCCGTGGACGAAATAATCACTTGATTTCAAGATGCTGAACGTAGCCCTACACGTCGCGGTGCTCACACTCCTGCTGCAAGGATTTCTTTTTCCGCTCCTCGTGCTCGTGTCTCTTCATTGGACGTGGCGTGCCCTTCATGACAAGGGCAAATCCAGAGAGGAAAAACAGACGAGATCGGTGGGGGAAAAGGAAACGCGTGCGCCCGCTCTGCGGCCTTTGAAGTGTCCCGGCTGCGGCGCGGGGGTGCCGTTGCGGGAAGCTGAGACGGCGTGCGGGGGTTGCGGAACTCTGGTCGCCGTTCCTCAGCATTACGCCGACATCGGCAGGCTGAGGAACGAGGCGGTCGCACGCTTGAGACGCGCCGCGAAGCATCTGAGACGGGCGCGCTTCTTCTCGTCGAATTACGTCCGTTGGGCGATCTTTTTAGTCGCCATCTGGTTGTTCGTCGTGCCTTTCTTTTTAATCATCGTGGGAAGCGAGTTCAGGTTCTACGACAGTTTTATCGTGTCGCTCGGCAACTGGTTTACTTTCTCATTCGGCAGCCTGATCCTGTGGATTCTCATACTCTGTTTCACCGGGGGGATGCTCAGTAAAGTCCATCAGGAGCTGCCGACGATTGACGGGGGCGAAAAAGTCGGCGAGGCGGAGACGGCGGAGTGCGCGATGTGCGGCGGCGCAATCGCCTATGAGAAGGGCGATCTGGCGACCGTGTGCGGCTATTGCGGGGTGGAGACGTATCGCGTCAGGGTGGCGTGGCAGGCGCGCAAATCGGCAACGCAATCCCGGCAGGCGGCGACCTTCTCGCTCGTCGAAGCGATGCAGGTCTCTAAGGAGAAGGTCGATGACCTCATCTCCACGCCGGCAATCTTAGTTTTCATTTTCGTCGTCTGCCCGTTTTTCATGATCTTCGTTCCTTACCTCGTTTACACCTTCGTTACGGAGAATCTACTGATCTCGATCCCGCTCATCGTGTGTCTGGCCGTGGCCGCGTATCTGCTGAAACGCTTTTATTTTCGCAAGGCGTAATCTCCGAGCTTCCGCCACGAATGGCTTACCTGTACCAAAGCTACGTCGCGATTTCTCTGTTGCAAGGAATCTCTTTGCCGTTCTTGATAATCATCTTTCGCGCCTTGTCGGTGAGACATAGACAAAAACGCGCTAGTCTCAAAAAAGAACTGGAAGTTATCCGCGGACGCAAAACTAAAACCACTGAGATTTCCAGACTCGTTCAGGACGACTTGCCGAAGCTCCAACCGTTGAAGTGCCGTGCCTGCGGCGCGGGTGTGTTACTCAAAGAGACCGAAACATTTTGTCCGCATTGTGAGACGCGGAGCAATCTGCCGGAGGATTACGCGGCGGCGGTTTCGCTCAGACGGGAGGTTAAAAAATTACTCAAAAGCGCGGTCAGACATTGGCGAGCGGCAAACATTTTAACGCGTCCGTTGCTGACCGGGCTTTTTGTTTCGCTGGGTGTTGCGGGGCCGCTGCTGGCGCTTTTTTTGCCCGTGATTATCCAGACCGCCGGCGGCACGCTCCCAAACACTGTGGCTGATAGCCTCATGGCGTCGCTCGGCACGCCGCTGGATGGAATTGTCTATCTGTTTTGGATTTCCGGCATTATCATCTGGACGCTGATGTTTCTCTGCCTCGCGGTGACGGGTTCGGATTTGCGTAAAAAGCTGCCCGTCGTGCCTGTGTTGGAAGAAAAGATTCGCGGCGGTGAAACGGCCGACTGTCACACCTGCGGCGGCGCGATTGAATACGAGAAAGATGATTTCGCCAGCATTTGTAGTTACTGCAACGTGGGAAACTTTCGCGTGCGGTTTACCCGACTCAAGCGCGCCGAAATCGAAGACCGGAAAACTCAGACGAGTTTTGCGCTGTTCGGGGCAATGGAAATCATCGAAAATTATGTCACCTTGATCTATGCCGGGGCGTTGATATTTTTTGGCTTCCCCGCGTTGCTTTTTATTCTGGGTGTGGCGATTTACGCAGCCGCGAATGGGTCGCTCGTATTATCAATGTCGGCATTCCTGGTGCTTGCTGTTTTGATTGCTTCAGGTCGCTTTATAATTTCTGAAGAACGACAGATTCATCAGTGACGGAAAGCTGGTAGTGGAAGTCACACGTGAAAGCCTTGAGACTCATCCTTGCGGTAATGCTTCTGGCGATGCTCGGGGCGGCGTTGCCGCTGTCGCAGCTCGTTCCGTTTCCGGCGGCGCACGGGCTTGACGTGCCTCTGCACTTCCGGCAGCTCTTCGAGACCCACGCCTCCGCCTTCTTCGTCCTCGATGTCATCGTCTCCTCGCTCGTGCTGTGGCTGTTCGTCTTCTCGGAGGGGCGGCGGCGCGGCATGAAGAATCTTTGGCTCTACGTCGTGTGTCACCGGGCGGTGGGCGTGTCGCTGGCCCTGCCGCTGTTTCTTTTCTTCCGCGAGCGCCGGCTCGAACGCACAGGAGGGGCATGAGCAAGTATTACGACACGCACCCGCACGAGCATCCCGTCCTCGCCGACATCAGGCAGAAGTATTTCCCCTACACGTGGTCGATGTTCCCGTCCGAGTTCCGCATCTACTATCAGGCGTGCCCCGTCCGCCTGCCGGGCGGGGGCAACACGAACGTCGGGATTCTGAAATACGTGTCCGGGTGGAACGAGGCCGGCGGGGGGCAGAAGTACACCCTCGGCAGGCACGTCCGCAAATACTACGGGGAGGGCATCAACCCCGAGCTGGACGACTGGCTTTCGACGACGCGGCCGACCGCCGTCTTTGCCGGCCACGGCCTGCCGGAAGAGATTTCGCTCGTCTGCTCGCTGGCCATGGCGACCGGCTACAAGACGGCCGGCGAGATCGGGCCGTGGGCGACGAAGTACATCGGCCTCGACTGCAACGGCTTCGTCAGCGCCTACCTCATCTCCCTCGGCACCTTCTCCCGCGTGCTGCACGACCACCCCTCCTACCCGTCCGTGACCAAGCTCGCGCAGTCGGTCTCGGAAATCTCCTACGACAGCGTCATCCTGTGGTCGAAGAAGGAGGGCGGTAAGTACAAGGTGGTGCAGAACCCGAGCAAGAGCGCCCACATCGCCGTCGTTGACGGGTGGGACGAATACGGCAGCAGCCTGCTCGTCACCGAGCGCGGCGGCGAGAGCCGCTTCCCCGGCACCGTCGGCATCCATTACGGCATCTACGACATCATCGACGCCCCGCCGGCCGGCTGCTCGGCGGCCGGGGCCGGCTGGGTCATCCGCGCACGCGAGCACAAGTCGTATGACACAGACACGGTCGTCATCACGCGCACGATGGAGGCCAACTGAAGCCGCGCGTCGCCGCCGAAGAGGCAAGTGCCGCACGCTGACTGCCCTCGTGCATCCCGCAGTTGAACTGAGCAGGCGAGTCGGGCGCGCGCGTCGCGGGTGACGAAAGATGAAAGACGCACTGGAAGATTTTCGGCGGACGGTGGAGACGGCCGCGGAGTCGCTGCTCGGGATGACGGATGAGCAGTGCGAACGGCGGAGCGCGCCGGGCAAGTGGTCGGCGAAGGAGGTGGTCGGCCATCTCATCGACTCGGCGGCGAACAACCACCAGCGTTTCGTCCGCGCGCAGTTTCAGGACGACCTCGCCTTTCCCGGCTACGCGCAGGAAGAGTGGAACGCGGCGCAGCACTACAGGGAGGAACCGTGGCGGCAACTCGTCGAGTTGTGGCGGCTCTACAACCTGCACCTGCTCCATGTCGTCTCGCACATCACGGAAGAAGATTTGCGGCGGCCGCGGCGCCCGCACACGCTGCACCGCATCGCGTGGAAGCTCGTCGAAGAGAGCGAGCCGGCGACGCTCGAATACCTGATACGCGACTACATCGAACACCTCAAACATCATCTCGGCCAGATCGCCCGCGCCGACACCGAACGGGAGAACACGTAAATGAAGAGTTTCGTTCACAGGGCTGTCTTCGCGCTCGCGGCCTGCCTCGTCTTCGGGACGGCGGCCGCCGCGCAGGAGGAGAAGAAGGAAGAGTACGACATGGGGCTGACGCAGTTGGCGCTGCTCAGCCGCGCGCCCGACTGGAAGGCCGAGGCCGCCGCGCCGCACGTCGAAAAGGCCCAGCGGGCATACGTCGAGAGGTTGATCGAGGACGGCACGGCGGCGCTCGCCGGCAGCGTCGCGGGCGATGGCGACCTGCGCGAGATTCTGGTTTTCAAGACGGACTCGACGGAGCTGGCGAGCGAGTGGGTGCGAAACTCGCCGGCCGTCAAGGCGGGCGTGCTCAAGGCCGAAGTGCTCAAGTGGTACGTCGCGCGCAACTACATCACGCCGCCGCGCCGTCCGCTCGCGCGCACTGATTACGTCTTCGGCATCCTCGTGCGCGGGCCGAAGTGGACGCCGGAAGAGACCGAGGAGACGAAGAAGCTACAGGCGGGCCACATGGCGAACATCGGCCGCCTCGCCAAAGAGGGCAAGCTCGTGCTCGCCGGCCCGTTCGAGGACGGTGGCGAGCGCCGCGGCGTCTTTATCTTCAAGGCGCCGACGCTCGAAGAGGCGCAGAGACTCACCGACACCGACCCGGCCGTCGCCGCCGGACGCCTCAAGATTCAACTGCACAAGTGGTCTGTGCCCGAGGGGATGCTGCGCTGAGTCGTCAGCTCTTGTGGGCTACAAGCCGCGGCCCACGCCGAGTGTGCGGGGTGAGGAGGGAGGCATGAATGATAGTCGTCAGGGCTGAACGGGCGGAAGACGCAGAAGGTGTGCGGCGCGTGAACGAGCTGGCGTTCGAGGGCGCGGCCGAGGCCGATCTGGTTGACGCTCTGCGCGTGAACGCTCATCCATACGTCTCGCTCGTGGCCGTTGAAGAGGGCGGCGAAGTCGCCGGCCACATCTTCTACAGCCCGGTGACGGTCGAGCCGGAGGCAGGCGAACTTTTATTGATGGGACTCGGGCCGATGGCCGTGCTGCCGCGTGTGCAGAAGAGCGGCGTCGGCTCGCGACTTGTCAAAGAAGGTCTTGATGAATGTCGTCGTCTGGGTTGCGCGGCGGTCGTCGTGCTCGGGCATCCAACCTACTATCCGCGCTTCGGGTTTGCGCCGGCCTCGCGGCTGGGGCTGCGCTGCTCGTATGAGGTGCCCGACGAGGTCTTCATGGCGATGGAACTTGAGCCGGGCGCGCTGGACGGGCGGCGCGGCCTCGTTAAATATCACCCCGCGTTCGACGCCGTCTGAATGCCTTCGAGGGCGGGGGAACACGGATGAGACGGATTGAAACGGATGAGCACGGCGTCGTGTAAATCCGTGGCATCCGTCTCATCCGTGTTCTATTATTCCTGACGGGAACACATATGCTCGCCGTCCTCAACATCACGAACTTCGCTTTGATCGACGACCTGAGTGTCGAGTTCGAGCGCGGCTTGAACCTGCTCACCGGCGAGACCGGCTCGGGCAAGTCGATCCTCGTGGACGCGCTCGGCGTGCTCATCGGCGGGCGCTTCTCCTCCGAGATGGTCAAGGCCGGGGCGGCGCAAGCTTCTGTCGAGGGGCTGTTCAGTGTCGGCGAGAACCCGCGCGTCGAGGAACTACTCGGCGCGGCCGGTCTCGACGCGCGGCCCGACGGCGGGGCGGCCGAGCTTGTCATCCGGCGCGAACTCGCCGCCGGCGGCCGTGGCCGCATCTTCATCAACAACCGCCTCGCCACGCTCGCCCTGCTGCGCGAGCTGCGTCCCTTCCTCGTGGACATCCACGGGCAGGGCGACCAGCAGACGCTCTTCAACCCCGACACGCACCTCGAACTCCTCGACGCCTTCGGCGGCCACGACCCCGCGCGCCGCGAGGTGTCTAAGCTCTACGCGCTCTGGGCCGCGCTCAATCGCGAACTCGAAGACCTGCGCCGCGACGACGCCGAAAAACTTCAGCTCATCGACGCCCTGCGCTTCCAGACCGAGGAGCTTGAGGCCGCGCGTCTGTCGTCCGGCGAGGAGGAACAGCTTGCCTCCGAGCGCCGCCTGCTCGGCAACCTTGAGAAGATTTCCGCGCTCTGCGCCGACGCCTACGACAAGACCTACGAGCGCGACGACTCGACGGTCGCTCGTCTCAGCCAGCTCACCCATCAGGTCGAAGAGCTTGCGGGCTACGAACAGTCGTACAGAGACTATCTCGAAGGCGTCCGCTCGGCGCGCGTCCTGCTCGAAGACCTCGGCCTGTCTTTGCGCTCCTTCGCCGACCATCTGAAGTTCTCGCCCGAAAGGCTCGCGGAGATCGAGTCGAGGCTGGCGGAGGTCGCCCGTCTCAAGCGCAAGTACGGCGGCACGGTCGAGCAGGCCGTCGAACACCTCGCGCGTTCGCGCGAGCGCCTCGACCACCTTGAGCGCTCCGACGAGCGCGCGGCCGAGGTGACGAAGGAACTCACGGCGGCGCGCGCCACATACCTCGCCGCCGCGCGCAAGCTCCACGACGCGCGCGTGAAGACGGCCCGCGCGTTTGGCCGCGCCGTCGAACGCGCGCTGACGGAGGTGGCGATGGAGAGCGCGAAGTTCGCCGCCGAGTTTGAGACGCCGGGCGCCGGGGCGGACGAGCGCGCGCTCACCAAGAGCTTCACGGCCGCCGGCATCGACCGCGTCGAGCTGCACTTCTCGGCGAATCCGGGCGAGCCTCCGCGCCCGCTCGCGCGCGTCGCCTCGGGCGGCGAGGCGTCGCGTCTGATGCTCGTGCTGAAGACGATGATCAACCCGTCGCGCTTCCCCCGCACCATCGTCTTCGACGAGATCGACGCCGGCATCGGCGGGCGCGTCTCCGAGGCCGTCGGTCTCAAGCTGAAGACGCTGGCCGGCGCCAATCAGGTGCTCTGCGTGACGCATCAGGCGCAGGTCGCCCGCTTCGCCGACACGCACCTGCTCGTCACCAAAACCGCTGAACGCGGCGCGACCTCGGTCGGCGTCCGCAAGCTCGACGGGCGCGGCCGCGTCGAAGAGATCGCCCGCATGCTCACCGGCGCGCAGATCACCGAGACGGCCCGCCGTCACGCCCGCGAGATGCTCAAAACGGCATAAAAACAATGGGGGTAAGGGGTAAAGGGTAAAGGGGTAAGGGAAAGACAAGTTCTTCTCCCTTACCCCTTTACCTCTTACCCTTGGGTGGCTTGCCTATTCGGCGACGACGGCCACCAGTTCGTCCTCGTTCATCGGGGCGAGCAGGGAGGAGCTGGTCACCTTGTCGCCGCCGTCGGTCTTGATGAGGCGCACGCCCTGCGCGCCGCGGCCCGTCTTGCGAATCTCGCTGGCTTCGATGCGGATGAGCTTGCCGTGCTGGGTGATGATCATCAGCTCGGAGTCGTCCTCGACGGGGAAGACGGCGACGACCTTGCCGGTCTTGTCAGTCGTCTTCATGTTGATGACGCCCTTGCCGCCGCGCGACTGCAAGCGGTAGGTCGAGATCGGCGTCTGCTTGCCAAAGCCGCACTCGGAGACCGAGAGCATGCGCTCGCTGTCGTCCGAGGAGACGGCGCAGACCGAGACGACGAAGTCGTCCTTCCGCAGGTCGATGCCGCGCACGCCGCGCGCCGCGCGCCCCATCGACCGCACGTCGTCCTCCTCGAAGCGGATGGCGAGGCCGTTGTGCGTGGCGATGAAGATGCGCTTTGTGCCGTCGGTGAGAATCACGTCGAGCAGCTCGTCG
>DASVES010000464.1:0-5641 GCA_036380435.1 Pyrinomonadaceae bacterium
AGGTCGCGGTGGACGATGCCGAGTGCGTGGGCCTCGGCGAGTACTTCGCAGATTTGGGCGGCGACGCGCACGGCGCGTGCCGGCGCAAACGGCCCTTCGCACAGGAGCGCGTCGGCGAGCGTCTCCCCTTCGGCGTATTCCATGACGATGAAGGGGCGGCCGTCGGCGAGGCGGCCGGCGTCGAAGATCATGGCGGCGCGCGGGTGCCGCAGACGCGCCATCGTCCGCGCCTCACGCATGAAGCGTTCGGCCACCTCCGGCTCGGCGGCGATCTCTTTCTTTAAGACTTTGACGGCGACGGGGCGTTCAAGCCCGAGGTGGGAGGCGCGGTAGACCGTACCCATGCCGCCGCGTCCGATTTCACACTCGATGCGGAAACGGCCGGCGATAATCTGGGGGATATCCATTGTGACCCTCTCGAACGAAAGACGAAGGGGTCGCCTGCTTGGTCGCGCTTTACATCGCTCGGGGACGGAAGGTCAGCGATGGGGGCTGGGGGCGCTGCCTGCGGCGGCACTGTGAAACTTTTAGGCTTTAGGGAGTTTGCAAATTGCCCGGCCCCGTTGGGGAGCCGGACGAAGCAGAGTTTAGCACTTTTGCCGGCGAGCGCAAAAGTTTGAGGGAAAAATTAAGTCGCGGCCGGCGCGCGCGCGTCCGGTCCCGCATACAGCGAAGGCCGCCCCCGCGGGCGGCCCCCACTCGATTCACCTTCGGGCCGCGGCCGGCGTTTACGAGATTGCGCGCACCCAGTGGCCCATCCACACGACTAACATCAGCGCGGCGTAGGCGAGGGAGCCGCGCGTGATCGAAGAGCGCGCCCGCGCGAGCGCCGTGCCCGTGTGCCTGCTCTCGTAGGCCATCAGGAAGAACATCGCGGCGCTGAAGAGCAGGATGCCGAGCACGAGGAGCGGCCCCGCCGGATTGAGCGACACGGCCTCGGTGAGCTGGCCGTGCAGACTGAGCAGGACGCTGCGCGTCATGCCGCAGTTCGGGCACGGGATGCCGAACCACTCCCGGAACGAGCAGCCCCAGTGTAACTCCCGGCCGGCGAAGGTTACCGACTCGGTCGTGGCCGAGCCGAGCACGCCGAGCAGGACGACCTGCAACGCCATGAGCGCGCCGACCGTCCCGGCCGCCGCGCCCGGCCGGGAGAAAATTCTCTCCGTCGTCTTCATCAGCCGGTCTTCAGAACGAAGGTGCCCGCCGCCTTGTCGTGCAGCGTCTGTTTCTTCTCATCCCAGAGCGGCCAGAGCGCGTTGGCGATGCCGAGGAAGATGCCGATGATCGGGATGAAGCCCATGGCGACCTGCGCGAGCAGGCGGACGACGAGCGTGCCCATCTGCGGGATGTTGCCCATCGCGTCCACGACCTTCAGCTTCATGACGCCCTGGCCGATGGAGTAGCCGCGCTTGCTGACGAGGAAGATTTTGTTGTAGATGCCGACGACGAAGACTGACAGGCCCGCCAGCAAAAACCCTAAGCAGCAGGAGAGCGAGCCGATGGCGCCGACGGCGTCGCTGTTCAAGCTCGACCCGATGCCGCCGATGACGCCGCCGATGACGCCGAAGATGATGTAGAGCACGATCATCACGCCCGTGGCGATGCCGCCGTCGATGAGCGCGGCGAGCACGCGGTCGATCCACTCGGCGTAAGGGAGTCCGCCGATTCCGGTGGAGGCCATCGCCGCGCCGCCGCCGTAGCCGCCGCCGTAGCTCACCGGGGGCGGCGCGTAGGTGCCGGGCTGCTGGCCGAAGCCGCCGCTGCCGGCGCCGCTGCTGCTGCCCGGCGTGTCGTAGAGGTTGCCGCTAGGCTCCTGCCAGGAGCCGGGGGTGGGGGACGAATCCGCAATCGTGCCGCCGCATTTGACGCAGAACCTCATGCCGTCGGCATTCTCGGTTCCGCAGGACGGGCATAAAATCATATTCACTCTCCTTGTGACGATTTTTTTGACGCGGGCCGCCGGGCGCACGTCAGGCGTCCTCGTTGGCGGTCACGTTTGTGAAGTGTTTGGGTCAGGCCGGACAAAACCCACTCAGGTCAAACGCAGACGTTCTCAAAGCACAGACGAACGGAGACAAGTCTTTCTCACAAAAGACGGGAAAAAGCAAGAAAGAAAAAGAGGTTAGAGGTTAGAGGTCAGAGGTTAGTGGAAGACAGTTTTTTACCGACCTCTAACCTCTGACCTCTGACCTCTCCGTGTCTGGTATCCAGAACTCCTGCCCGCCCTCCTCGACGCGCCGGAGGCCGAGACGCGGCAGCTCTGCTTCGGCGAGGCCGAGGAAGGTGAAGTGGGGCAGGTCGCTCAGAACGGTCTGGAACCAGCCGTGGCGCGCGAGCAGAAGGCGGACGCGCGCGTCCGTGAACTCGACGGCGTCGAAGGCCAGCATCGACAGGTGCTGCGAGGCGCCGGGCGCGGCGACCGAAAGAAGGATGCTCTTGGTGAAGTCCTTGCTGAAGAAGATGCCGCGCCCTTCGAGCGCGAGCACCGCCGCCACCTGTTCGATGAGCGACAGACAGCGCAGGGCCTCGCCCTCCTCGCCCGTGAGCCGCCCGCGCGCGCACCAGTGTTCGATGGCGGGCCGGCAACGCGAGTCCCAGAGTCGGAGCGTGTCGGCGTAGGTGCGCCGCCCGGCCTCGCGCCCGCCGCGCGGCGTGACGCTCAGGCCCTCGGCCTCGGCCTCGCGGCGCGCTTCCAGCAAAGCCGCCATCGCCACGGGCTGCAACTCGACTGTGTCCGCGCCGAACTCCGCCGCGCGCCACGTCGCCCGGCGCTGAAACTCCTCGACCTGCTCCTCACCCGAGAACACACAGCGCGGCGGCACGCGCACCGTCTCGGCGGCCAGAAACATCGCGCCGTACTCTTCGAGCACGCGGCGCGCGAGCGCGTCGCCGGGCGGGCACACCTCGCGGGCGCTCATGCCGCGTCGCGCGAGCGCCCCCGTGAGCGCCGCGTCGAAAGGTGAGCCGGCTTCTTCCTTCAGCGTTTCTACTTTCAAGCGGGTTGCGATTTCTGCAAATGGCTTTGACGTGGTCGGAACTCGTAGACGCATGATAAAAGCCGCGACCGAGCCGGGTCAACGACCGCGCTGTTCCCCTCCGGTTTTCGCCGCCGCGCCGACGACGCTTCCTCGGCTTTTACTTCGCGCGTCGTCTGGAGCGCGGTTGCCGCGAGTCGCCGTGCCTGATGTATGCTTGATGCGACGGCGGCGTAAGGTGAGCGCGTTCGGCCGTCCGTCGGCGAGGGGACGATGAGTCAGCTACAAAACTTTCGAGAGGCGCTGGCGTTGTACCGCCGGCACGCTTGGCGGCCGGTACGCGCTCTGATGCGCGACGCGACGCTCGCGGAGCTGCGTCGCGAGTCGCCGGGCGCCGAGGGCGAGGCGGACGCTGCGGCGGTGTTCGAGGGCGTTCGGGCGGAGGAGTCTGTGGTGGACGCGTTGTGGTTCACGCGCGCGTCGGCCGGCGGGCGAGAGGCGTGGGAGCTGCGGCTGGTGGCCGAGCCGCCCTACGCGCTCTTCGAGTTGTTCGAGCCGGACGAAGCGGAGGAAGACCGCGAGGACGTGCGGCGGGAGATGGAGGCGCGTCTGCGCGAGTATGTTGCCCCGACGCCGGAGAGTTGAACCCATTTGCCGGCGCCGGGGAAGCCCCGACTCACTTGCTGCGGCCGACCTTGACGGGTATCTCCACCTGCTCGGGGCCGCGCACGACGATCACTTTGACGACGCTGCCGGGCACGGCCTTGTTGATGAGGTAGCGCAGGTCGCCCGCGGTGCGGACGGGCGAGTCGCCTATCTGGATGACGATGTCGCCGCGCTGCATGCCGGCGAGGTCGGCCGGCTCGTTGCGGTCGATGTCGTTGACGCGCACGCCGTAAATCTCGCGGCCGGGCACGCGCACGCGGTCGTAGTCGTCGATGCCGAACAGGCCCCTGCCGCCGGGCCGGGCTTCGATGGCCTCCCACCCCTTGTACTCGCGCTCGGAGCCGACGGTCAGCGTCGTCTTCTGCGTCGCGCCGTCGCGGATGAAGACGACTTCGACGGCCTTGCCGACGGGCGTGGCGGCGATGACCTTGCGTAGCTCGTCGTCGTCGGCGATGGCCTGACCGTCGAAGTTGATGATGATGTCGCCGCCGATGAGGCCGGCCCGCTCGACGGGCGTGTCGGGCGCGGCGATGCCTTGGAGCATGGCGCCGCCGCCGCCCGGCGCCGGGTCCCAGCCGTCAACGCCGAGGAAGGCGCGCGCCGGGGGCACGGCCGCGACGCGCGGGCCGCCGAAGGCCCCGCCCCGCCGGGCCTGCCTGATGGCGGCGCCGCTGGCCGTCAGGATAACGATGGAGAGGATCACCCAGAAGACCCAGCCGAGGCGCATGGGGTTACAGGTCTTCGCGAGTTTGCCGAAAGTGCTGGCCGGCTCGTATGTCGCTCCCGTCGGCTGCGCGGGCGACATCGCGCCCCACGCGTGCGGCGTCTGGAAGGGAGCGGCGTTCGGAGTCTGGAAGGGCGCGTCGGCGGCGACGCCTTTCGGCGGCGCGCTCGTCGCAACGGGCGGCATTGTGCCGTCGAAGCGACGCGTCTCGGCGAACTCCTCGACGCCCTCGCCCATCCGGTAGCCGCACATGCGGCAGAAGCGCATGCCGCGCACGAGCATCGTGTGGCAGGAGGGGCAGGCGACGGCGTCGGCGTTGGCCCCCGCGTCGTCCGGCCGCATCCCGGCGTTTCTGTTTTCGTTCTGCATGGCCTTACTGTCTGTCGAAAAGGGAAGTGTCGTCAGTCCCCAAGGACTTCCGACAAGCGCGCTCGCTAGTGCGTCTACCGCCGTCTCGGTTATACGCCTCCTGGAGCCTCGCAGTTGCACCGCGTCCTGCGGCGCTAACTTTAACCGAGAAACACCGGCGCGCGAAAGCCCCGTGATGCACGCCGCAACGCCGAAGGTAATGCGCGCTTGGCAGGGGCGCGGCCGTCCGTTGGCACGGGTTATGCTTGGTACGCTCGACGAAAGTCGGATTTTTAGGCCCCGCGGGGCACCAAAAGCGGCGGCGGCGCGCATCTGAAGTGCCGAAACAGTCCGCAACAGACAGCCCACAGTGTTTTATCACCGGACATACCCCGCCGCCGGGGAGGCCGGGGAAGGAACGGTCCCAAACAGGTGGAAGTCACTAAAGCACTCGCGGCGCTTCAGCCGCTCTACGGTAAAGGCAACGTCGAGGTCGTCACGGAAGACGGCGCGCGCGTGCGCGGCACCGTCCGTTCTTTGCGTACCACGCAGGCGCTCACCAAGCCGAGCGTCAAGATCGAGCGGGCCGACGGCGAGGTCGTCAAAATCCCCTTCAACGTCATCACCGAGATCATCGACCACAACAACGAGAACGAACGCCGCGAAGAGGAAGAACCCAAGGGCGGCTTCTTCGGTCGGCGCTTCACGCTCGGCTTCTTCTAAAGCCTCGGCCCGCGGCCGATCCAAGACCTTCAGTGTTCGACCTCTCCAACAGCATCGAGTGGCGGCCGACGCGCCACCGCGGCATCCACCTCCGCGTGCTGCGGCGCGACGAGCGAAGCGGCGACGCCACCGTCCTCATCCGCATGGAGCCGGGCTGCTCCTACCCGGCCCACCGCCACCGGGGGCTGGAAGAAGTGCTCATCCT
>DASVES010000465.1:0-3960 GCA_036380435.1 Pyrinomonadaceae bacterium
ACGCGGAGTCTTGACGCTTCTTCTCCGCGCCCCCTCCGCGCCCTTTGCGACTCCGCGGTGAATCTATTTTCGCCTCACTCATGTGAACCTCGCTCTAAACTGACGCTGAAATGCCCGCACGCCCTTGCGAATCGCTATAAATCGCAGCACCCCCGCCAGCCCGCCCTCTTACCTGTCGTACTGCAAGACGAGGCCGTCGCCGCCCACGGCCCAGCAGTTGTCCTTATCCACGAAGAGCGCGAAGAGGTTGCGCTTGGTGCGGCTCTCCTGCTGCAACCAGGTGTTGCCCTCGTCCGCGGTGCGCAGGATGACGCCGCCGCGCCCGACGACCCAGCCCTCCTCGTCGTTGGCGAACCTCACTCCGAGCAGCGTCGTCCTGACCGGCGATTCGACGACGCGCCACGTCTCGCCGCCGTCGCGGGTCTTGATGATCGTCCCACCCTGACCGACCGCCCACCCATCCTTGTCGCCGCGGAACTCGACGCTGTAGAGCGTCGAGGCCGTGCCCGAACGTTGCAGCGTCCACGTCTCGCCCGCGTCGCGCGTGTGCAGGACGACGCCCGAGTTGCCGACGATCCAGCCGCGCTTGTCGCCGGAGAAGTCGAGGTTGATCAGCTCACTTTTTGTCGGGACGCGGAAACGCTGCCAGGAGGCTCCGCCGTCGGTCGTCTTGAGGACGAGGCTGTCCACGACCGTGTCGCGGCGCGAGACGCTGCCGACGATCCAGCCGCGCTTCTTGCTCGTGAAGCGCACGCTGTAGAGTTCCGGCTCGGCCCCGCCGAAGGTGGAGGCCGGGAAGTTGGCCGACTCGCGCCAGGTCACGCCCGCGTCGGCCGACACGTAGATGCGATTGCCGGCGACGAGGTAGCCGTCCTCCTTGTCGAGGAAGTAGATGTCGTTGACGGCCTCGCTCGTGCCGACCGACTGCCGGCGCCACGTGCGCCCCTCGTCCTCCGTGCGGACGATCACGCCGCCGTCGCCGGCCGCCCACCCGCGCTTCCGGTCAACGAAAAAGATCGTGTTCAAATCCTTGCCGGCGTCGCCGCGCCGCTCACCGCGCCAGCCCTCGGCCGCATCCTGCGCGGCCGGCGCAACGGCGGCGGTGAGCGTGGCGACCACGCCGAAGATGACAGATAGCAACACGCCCAACCTCGTCCTCAGTCTCATGCGGCACACCTTCATCGTTCGCGCGACGGAAATCGGTTTGATTGATTGCTCTCAGGTTTGTACACGAACCGTGGCCGGAGAGACAAGCCCGCACGCGGCGCGCTGTGAGAAACTGCTCAACCAGTCGCGCGAGCGGCGGCAGCCAACAGGCAGTAGCCCGACCGTGAGGGAGGGCGTACTCACGTCGGAGCACGCCCTCCCTCACGGTCGGGCTACTGCCTGTCTGACAGGCGGGGCTATTTCATCGCGCTTACCTCGTCACGGCTTCGCCGCCTGCACGCGGTAGACGTGACCCTTGAAGACGACGACCACGCGCTCGCCGAGGGCGAAGAAGCGCGCGAGCTGCGGCTCCCGCTTGATGAGGGCGAAATATTCCTCGTCGCCGAAGATGAGCGCCGTCTCGGGCAGGCGCGCGTCCTCTTTGAACTCCGCGTCCAACCACACGCCGTCGCGCAGGTAGAAGGTCTTGCTCCCGACCCGGCGGCGCGAGGAGCGCGGGTCGTTCTCCGTCCGAATGCTCTCGTCGTCGTCGAGGCGGACGGCCTCCTGCTGCGTGCGCGCGCGCCGGCTCTCGCGGACGGCGTCCGCGCCCGAGATGGCCCTCGCCGCCCCGTCCTTCGCCGACATCGGCGAGGCGGGCGACCTCTTGGAAGCCTCGCCCCGCGCGAGCGCGCCCGACCCCCTGCCGCCCGTGGTGGTCATCGGCCGGTTGTCCGGCGCGGTGTTGCTCGTGATGAACCTTGTCGCCTCCGACGATTCGAGCGCGAGGTAAGAGGTGTAGGGCGTGACGATGCCGTAGCGCGTCCCGAGATCGACGATCTCGTCGCGCAATTCCTGCGACTCGCCGTTGGTGCGTACCTGCTCCATCAACCATCCAACACGGCGCGTCGCCCACAGGCGCGGCAGGAAGTCGTTGTCGGCCGACTCCGAGGGAAAGTTGAGCTTCTCGTAGGGGTAAGCGCGCGACTCGTTGCCGGCCCTTCCCGTGAGACGCAGGACGGCGCCGCGCACGTCCGACGAGTTGCGGTAGCGGCCGATGATCGTGACCTGCGCGCCGCGGAAGAGGTCGGGCATCTCGCGCGGGTAAACGAGGTCGGTCTCGACGCCGCCCATCTCCAGATGCATGGCGGTGAGGACGGGATGACTCACCTTCGAGAAAAAGTTGGAGACCTTGACCTCGATGTCCTCCTTCGGATCGATGTAGTCGGCGACGCCTCCATTCTCGGCCGCGATCTTGTCGAGGAGCGGCGTGTTCACGTCGTAGCCGACGCCGAAGGTGAAGACGCGAAGGCCCGCGACGCGCGCCTGACGCGCGTTATCGACGATGCGTTGCGCGTTCGTCTCGCCCACCGTGGGCAGCCCGTCCGTCATGAAGACGAGCATGCGGGGGCGCTCACTCTGCTCGAACTGTCGCATCCCGGCGAGGAGCGCCGCGTTGATGTTCGTCCCGCCCAAGGGGCGCAGGGCTTTGACGAACTCTTCGCCGCGGGCGCGGCCCGCGCCGTCGGCCGCGATGAGGCCGCCGCTCATCAGGTGTTCCTCGCCCGCGAAGTTGATGACGTTGAAGCGGTCGCCGTCGCGCAAAGAGCGGACGCCGAAGAGGAGCGCCGCGCGCGCTTTCTCCATCTTGCCCTCGGCGGCCATCGAGCCGGAGGTGTCTAAGACGAAGACGATGTCTTTGGCCGCATACTCCTCCTCGCGCAGCTTGTCCTTCGGCGAGATGGTCAGGAGGAAGTAGCCGTGCTTGCCCGGCTCGCGGTGCGTGAGCAGGGTGAGTCCGAAGTCGGCATTGGTGAGCGTGTAGAAGAGTTGAAAGTCCTGTGGCTCCTGACCCACCTTCGACTCGAAGCTGACGACGGCGCGGCGCTCCTCCTGTCCGCGCGAGATGTCGATGTCGTGCGTCGGCGAGTAGATGTTGCGCAGCGGCTCGCGGCCCTGTAGCTCGACGCGGCCCGAGACGGCGCCGACCACGGCCGAGGCGTTGCGCCCCGTGCCGAGCGGATAGCGATAGGAGACCGTGCCCGAGTCGGCCTTGAGCACCTGAGTGTAGGTCAGCTCAAGTTTCTTGTCGGAGTGCGGGGGGATGGGGAAGATGCTGGCCTGGAAGAGGTCGCGGCCGGCGTATTCCAAAAGACCGGGGTCGCGCTGGCTGCGGACGATCTCGTCGTAGATGCGGCGGGCCTCCTCGCGCGAGCGCACCTCGCCGACGAGGCGCTGGTCGCCGTCCCAGATGGCGAACTCGGAGATGGAGGCCGACTCGGGGATGGGGAAGAAGTACGTGCCTTCGAGCGTGGCGTCGGTGTCGTTGCGGAAGACCTGCTCGACGTGCGTGGTGGCTACCTGAGCGGCGACCTTCGTGTCGATCTTGATGGACTTGACGGGGAGCGCGGGCGGAAGCTGGGGGATGGGGCGCGGCGGGCGCGGGCAACGCACGCAGGGGCGCGGCACGATGATGCCCTGCGCGCGGGCCGTCGTATCGGCTCCCGCAAAAAAGATTATCAGTAGACCGAAGGCGAGCAGCGCCAGCATTCTTCCGTTTCTCATCTTCTTCACCTCAAAGCGGTCTGCGATTCTTAAGACCTTCGCCGCGAACGCCGAAAAAACGGACGCCGCCGCGGCTTCGTTGGTAGAACGCCCCGGCCGCTACTTCTTGCAGGGCCGCTGCGGGGCGGAGTTTATCACCGATGGAGGCGTTTTTCCTCGGGAGCGCGGATATCCTGCCCGCTATGAGCGCGGAGCGAACAGTACCGCGAGCGGAAGCCTCGCGGGTGCGGCCGCGTGCGCCGCACCCGC
>DASVES010000466.1:0-11796 GCA_036380435.1 Pyrinomonadaceae bacterium
TTCTGGCAGACGGCCGAGCGCCGCCCCGCCTTCCCGCGCTTCTATAAACAGTTCCTCGCGCTCCGCAGGTCGTCCGCGGCCCTGCGCCGGGGCGAGACCGAGTGGCTGAAAAACTCCGACGAGTCGCGCGTCCTCACTTACGCGCGGCGCTACGCGGACGAGGAAATCGTCGTCGCCATCAACTTCTCCTCGCAGCCCTTCGCCGGCACGGTCGAGACGCGCGGCGGCCCGTTCGACGAGATCACCCCCGACATCCTGCCGCCGCTCCCGGCCGACGCCACGCCTCAGCAGCGCGCCGCACGACTGCGGACGACGGGACTCCCCGCCCTCTCACTCGAAGCTTGGGGCTACCGCGTATACCGCCGCCCCGTGAAGTGAGCCGTCGCGAAAGGTTGGGAGTAGAACACGGATAAAACGGATGAAGACGGATTAGCACGAATCCGTCTTCATCCGTTTTATCCGTCTTATCCGTGTTCTTCTGGCCCTTTTCTATCATCTACTGCCGGCGCAGCCCGACCGAACGCATCGCGCGCGGTATCTCGCCGTTGCGCATGAACCAGCGCCAGACGTTCCCGCTGCGAAGGTTCTCCGCGCTCAGGAGGACGGGGCCGATGTCGATGCCGATGACGTCCGGGTTCGTCCACCCGGTCGTCGGGTTGAAGGCATCGATGAACGCGTAGCGCCCGTAAATCCGTTCGCCGTATCTTTCCTTCATCTCACGCAGCGCGCGCAGAGAGATGTCGGGCGTGAACATCAGGGAGCCGCCCGCGGCTGCCGGGACAACCGTGCCGTCGATGTCTGGGTGACGCGGCGGCCCGCCCCAGGCCGTGTACCCGCGTGCGCTGTCCGACGCCGTGATGCCCCACACGTCCGCCGTGTAGCCGGGAAACTCCGGCGCGAGGTCGATGCAAAACTGCCTGTGCGCGCGCGTCGCGGCGACGGAGTTTTCGAAATAGTCTGTGTGCGGATACCAGCCCTCACGACGGCCGCGGAAGTCGGCCCACGCGTGCGAGTACTGGTGGACGAAGAGCGGGCCGCCGGTGATGTATGTGTAACCGCCGTAGGTGATGCGCTCGCGCCGCCACGCGAGCCATGCGCGCGGCGTGATGGGATGTGCCGGCGAACCGATGGCGAGAAGTTGGAGAATGAGGTGCTCGCTGTAGGTGTCCCAACGCGGTTTGAGGAAGCCGGTCTCGGGCTTCCAGCCGTGCGAGAGTAGGGTGGGGTGGCGGGCGAGCATCCACGGGAAGTTGACGCGCTCGTAGACGCGTGTCGCGAGACGCCTGACCTCGGCGTCGTTCTGGAAATAGCCGCGCGCCGTGAGCACGCCGGCGAGCAGGAGCGCCGTGTCGATGGACGAATACTCGCTCTGCCAGCGACGCTCGCCGGTCGGAGCGTCCATCCAGTGCAGGAACCAGCCCTTCATGTGCGCCGCGCGCTCGTCGTAGAAACGCAGGGTCTTGACGACGCGCTCGCGTGCCTCGCGCCGCGGTATCCAGCCGCGCTCGGCGGCGATGCAGAGCGCGCTCAGGCCGAAGCCGGTGGCGGCGCTGCTGGCGATGCGGTGGCTCGGGTGGCTCGCGTCGTGGCGCGTGCCGTCGGCGCGCGCGCGGTCGAGTACGAGTCCGGTCGAGGGGTCGGCGTGGTCGTAGAAGTATTGGAAGGAGCGGCGCTGTAGGTCTTCGAGAAACGCTTCGTCCTCTGCCGTTAGACGGTATGGTTGCGGTGGCGGGGCGGGGCGTTGAGCGAACGCCAGAGGGGAGGGAACAGACCAGACGAGGAGAAGCAGTGTGAGCGTGTGAAGCACGAGACGGGGCGCGCCCGCGCGATGAGTTATGATTTTCACTTGAGCGTATGGAATCCAGAGTTCACCGCGGAGGCGCGGAGGGCGCGGAGTTCGCGCCGCAGAGATTCAACCCTGCGGCATGAACTCTGTGCTCCCTGCGGCTCCGCGGTGATGCGGCGCGGCACTACCGCTCGACGACCTCGAAGTCTGCCTCCAGACCGCCGACCGAACTCGTGCCGACGAAGACCTTGAAGGCGCCCGGCTCGACCACGAAGCGCATCTCGCGGTCGTAAAAGCCGAGGTGCGCGGGGCTAAGTGTGAACTCGACTCTCCGGCGCTCGCCGGGCCGGAGCGCGACGCGCTCGAAGCCCTTCAACTCCCTGACGGGTCGCGTCACGCTCGAAGCCACGTCGCGCAGGTAGAGCTGGACGACCTCGTCGCCCGCGCGCCGCCCCGTGTTCTCCAACTCGACGCTCAACCTGAGCGACGCGCCGCGCGTGATGCGCCGCGCGCTCAGTTGGAGATTCGAGAGTTGAAACTTTGTATAGCTCAGCCCGTGGCCGAACGGGTAGAGCGGCGTCCAGGGCACGTCCAGAAATTTGGAGGTGTACTTGTTGTTCGCGTCCGGCGGCCGTCCCGTGTTCTTGTGGTTGTAGTAGAGCGGCAGTTGTCCCACGGCGCGCGGGAAGGTGACGGGGAGCTTGCCGCCGGGGTTCACGTCGCCGAAGAGCACGTCGGCGATGGCCGGGCCGGCCTGTGTGCCCGCGAACCACGTCTCAAGGATGGCGGGGGAGTTCTCGGCGGCCCAGTTGATCGTGAGTGGCCGCCCGTTGACGAGCACGACGGCGTAAGGCTTGCCCGCGGCGTGAACCGCCTTGATTAAATCCATCTGGCGGCCCGGCAGGTCGAGCGAGGTGCGCGAAGCGGCCTCGCCGCTCATCTCGGCCGACTCGCCGACGACGACAATGACAGCGTCGGCCGCGCGGGCCGCGCGGGCCGCCTCGTCGAAGTTGTCGGACGAGGCACACAGGATGTCGCATCCCGGCACGTGTTTGATGTCCGCGCGCGGGAGTTTTTCGCGCAGGGCCGCGAGCAGCGTCACCACATCCTCTTTGCGCCCGTCGCCCGTCCACGAGCCGAGCATGTTGGCCTGATCGTCGGCGAGCGCGCCGATGAGGGCAAGCGAGCGGATATTTTTGGCGAAGGGCAGGATGTTGCGCTCGTTCTTGAGGAGCACCATCGAGCGGGAGGCCACCTCGCGCGCGGCGGCGAGGTGCGCGGGGTTGAGCAGGGCCTCGCGCTCGCGCGCCTCGTCGGCGAAGGGCGAGTCGAAGAGGCCGAGGCGGAACTTGATACGCAGGATTCTACGCACCGCTTCGTCGAGCCGCGCCGGCGTCAGTTTGCCCCCGCGCAGAAGCTCCGCGCCGTGTGTGTTGTAGAGGCGGCTGACCATCTCCATCTCGACGCCCGCGTTCAGGGCCAACTGTGCCGCCTCGCGCCCATCCGCTGCGACGCCGTGCTTCAACAGTTCCTCGACCGACGTGTAGTCGCTGACGACGAAGCCGTCGAAGCGCCATTCGCCGCGCAGAACCTTCGTGAGCGTGAAGGGGTTGGCCGAAGTGGGCACGCCGTTGAGGTCGTTGAAAGCGCTCATGAAGGTGCCGACGCCGGCCTCGACCGCCGCCTTGAAAGGCGGGAAATAGATTTCGCGGAGCGTGGTCTCCGACACTTCCGTCGTGTTGTAGTCGCGCCCCGCCTCGGCCGCGCCGTAAGCGACCCAGTGCTTGGCGCAGGCGACGACGCGCTCAGGCGCGGAGTAGTCAGCGCCCTGAAAGCCGCGAACACGCGCGCGCCCCATCGCCGCGCCGAGGAATGGGTCTTCGCCCGAGCCTTCGACGATGCGGCCCCAGCGCGCGTCGCGCGCGATGTCGAGCATCGGCGCGAACGTCCAGTGGACGCCCGCGGCGCGCGCTTCCTTCGCCGCTACGGCTGCGGCGCGCTCGACCGCCGCCGGGTCCCAACTGCTGGCCTCGGCCAGCGGCACGGGGAAGATGGTGCGGTAGCCGTGGATCACGTCGAAGCCGAAGATGAGAGGGATTTTCAGACGCGACTCGTCGAGTGCGATGCGTTGGAGGGCGTTTGTGTTCTTCACGCCGCGCACGTTGAGGGTCGAGCCGAGACGGCCCGCGCGGACGAGGGCGGGCTGGTCGTCCTTGGCGCGGCCGTCGGCGTGCCCGTCGAGCTGCTGCAACTGCCCGAGCTTCTCTTCAGTCGTCATCCGCGCGAGCAGCGCGTCGATTCGTCGCTCCAGGTCGCGCCGCGCACGTTGCGCTTGAGTGACGGGAGTCGTCACAGTGATGAGCACGAGGACGAGGGCTAAACTCGTCCGCTGGGCATGATTCATTTGGAATCCCTCCGGCGCAAAGTGTCGCACGCGGCGCGAGATGGTGAGCCGCGTGCGCGGTCTTCCCGAAAAACGAAGTTGGAGAAAAATGTGCCCGTCCCCACGGGCGCGTTGATTATAATAGAACTTTGGCCGGGCGCGAGCAGATGAACACACAACGCGGAACCACGATACACGAAAACACTCGATGTGGCTTCGGCCCGTGTCGCGCCGCACCCCGGCGTTGCGGGCCGAAGACGCACACGCGTCTACTCCTGAAGACGCTTCTGGCGTCGCTCATTCTGCTCGCGTCGCCGTCGAACGCGCCCGCTCAGGGGCGGCAGAGGAAGACGCCTCCCGCGGGCGAACGGAGTGAGGCTCTGAGTGAGACGGTCGCGACGTTGCTGCGAGACGCGTTGGAGCTTTTGCGCGCGGGCAAGCACGCCGAGGCGGAGCCGTTGGTGCGACGCGTCATCGCCGTCCAGCCGTCGAGCGCGGACGCGCACGGCTTGCTCGGGCTGATTCTGGATCAGGGCGGGCGCACGCATGAGGCGGAGAGGGAATATCGCGCGGCGCTCCGGCTCAACCCCCGCTCGGTCTCGGCGCGCGCCAACCTCGGCGTGCTGCTGGCGCGCGGACTCCGGCACGCCGAGGCGTTGCGGCTCTTCGAGTCGGTGCTCGCCGACGCGCCGGGCCACCCACAGGCGACGCTCAACCTCGGGGCCGCGCTCTTTCACCTGCGGCGCTTCGACGAAGCCGAGCGGGCACTCTCCACGGCATCCGGCCTCGTGCCGCAAGCCGCGGAGCCTCACTACTACCTCGGGCAGATTGCCGCCTCACGTGGGCGCGGTGAAGAGGCAGCCGAGCATTGGCTGCGAGCACTCGCGCTCCGCGAAAATTTCCCGGAGGCGAACTTCGCACTCGCGGAAGAGTTGCGCCGCCAGCGGCGCTACGAAGGCGCGGCGGAGTTCTACGGGCGTGCCCTCGCTGGGGACTCGAAGAAGCCTGTCCATCACATCCGTCTGGGCGGCGTGCTGATGCTGCTCGTGCGTTACCAGGAGGCGCTCGCCGTCTTCCGGCGCGCTGTCGAAGCGTTCCCCATGTCAGCGGAGGCTCATTACTTCGCCGGCATCGCGGCGCGCGGGCTTGGGGATTACGAGGCGGCGGAGGCTTCGCTGCGGAAGTCGTTGTTGCTCAGACCCGACAGCGTTGACGCGCTCGCGCAGACGGGCTTCGTCGTGGGCGAGCGCGGGCGTACCCATGAGGCCGAGCGCATCCTGCGCCGGGCGGTCGCGCTCGACCGTCGGCACTTCTACGCGCATTACGATCTTGGCCGGCTGCTCGTCAGAGAGCGCCGCTACGAGGAGGCGATACCCGTCCTCCGAAGCAGCACGGGCATCAGAGACCACGACCCCGGCGTGCATTACCAGTTGTTCATCGCCTACTCGCGACTGAAGCGTACAGACGAGGCGGCGCGCGAGCTGTCAATCTTCAAGCGGCTGGAAGAGGAGCGCAAGGCGCGTCGGAGCGCGGGCGGGGAAGAGCAGGTCGAGGACACTTTGCCGCGACCCGCGACAGCGGAACCCGCAAAATCTGAAGACGAACCGGACTGAGACTTCGGAAAGGGCTGGAACGACAGCCCCTGAAAGGGGCGGAAGAATTTAGCCCACGGCTCACGCCGTGGGCTAAATTCTTCCGCCGCTGACGCGGCTTCGCTGCCACCGAAACGGCTTCACTGAAGGCCGGTGAAACCGGCCCTCACTTTATCGCCAAAAGTCTCAGAAGCTGATGCGTGCCTGAAGCTCGACGACGCGGCCCGCGAGGCCGCGCTCCGAGCGACCGAAGTCGGGGTTTTCGATGTTGGGGGCGAAGAAACGGAGCGGCGAAAGGTTCAGGTTATTGAGGGCGTTGAAGAGGTTGGCGCGCAGCTCAAGGAACGACCCGTCGCCCATGAACGCGGGCAGCCCCGTCCGCTTGCCAACCGTCAGGTCGAGGCTGAAGTAGCGCGGCCCGCGGAAGCTGTTGCGCCCGATGCCCGGCGGCAGCACGCCGCCCGGGTTATTGATGTCGAAGTACGGGCCCCCGTTCGTCTGGATGCCGGGGAAGTTGCCGCCCGGTCGGATGAAGGCGTCGTTGCCCGTGTCTTCGAGCGCGCCGCCGAAATAACGCGCCGGACGGGCCGGGCAGAGCGTCGGGCCGCCGGGCGTGCGTGTGCACTCGCCAGTCTTCGGCGTCCAGGGAAAGCCCGTGTGCCACGTCATGATGCCGCTCAGTTGAAACCCCCCGAGCACTTTGCCGAGCGTGTCACGGCGACCGCGGAAGAAGGGCAGCTCCCACACGCCCGAGGTGACGAGGTAATGCTTCACGTCGAAGTCTGAAGGGCCGCGCTCGGTGCGCAAGTCTTGCGGGAAAGTCTGGTTGGACTCCGCGCCGGGGCCTTCGTTCGAGAGCGTGTCGATGCTCTTCGAGAAGCGATAGTAAACGTCGAAGCGCGTGCCGGCGGAGAAGCGACGGACGAGGCGCGCGTTCAGGCCGTTGTAGTTCGAGTTGACATCGGGCTGCGGGAAGAAGACGGCGAAGAAGGCCGGGTTGTTCGGGTAGAGGAAGTTCTGGTTGACGAGGCGGATGAGCTTGTGGCCCGAGCTTCCCTGATAGCCAAGCTCGGCGGTGAATTTGCCCGGCAGTTCGAGCTGCGTTTCGAGCGAATAGGTGTAGACGTAAGCGTTCGGGATGTCCGGCTCGGAGCCGTAGACCTCGACGGAACGGCCGCGGGCCGAGCCGGTCGCCGGGTCGATGCCGACGGCGAGCGCGGGGTTGGTCGGGTAACTGAAAGGCGAGTTGCTCGAACCGAGCGCGTAGAGAATCTGCCCGTCGGCGAAGGGCGTACTGAAGGAGTCGCCGCCCGCCGGCCCCGCGGTGCCGCAGCAAATCTGGTAGCGCGCGAAGAAGGGCGGGTTGCCGCGCGAGTTTGAGAAGAGCACGTTGGGCGTGCGGTTGTAGGAGATGCCGAAGCCGCCGCGGATGACGGCGCGGTTCTCGCGCAGGAGGCCGAGGAAAGAGTCTCCGTAGTTCGGGCTCCAGGCGAAGCCGAGCCGGGGCGCGAAGTTGTTGCGGTCGGCTTTAAACAGTTCGTCCGTGACCTCAAGGCGCGCGTTCTGAAGGCCGTTCGAGCCGAAGACGAGGTTGCTCAACTGCCCGTTCTTCTCTTTGAGCGGCGTGAACAGCTCGTAACGCAGGCCGATGTTGAGGGTCAGATTGGGGCGCGCCTTCCAATCGTCCTGCACGAAGAAGCCGTAATATTTCGAGCGGAAGTAGCGCTGCGCGTCCGCCGGGCCGCCCGTGCGCGGGTCGGCGTTGATCTGGTAGAAGAGCGGCGTGTCGTTGGCGAAGTTGAAGAGGCCGCTGAAGGTGAAGAGCGGGCGCGAGCCGCCGTTCAGGTTGTTGTTGTCTTGCTCCCAGCGCAGCTCGCCGCCGAACTTGAAGTTGTGGCTGCCGCGCACCACGTTGAGGGTGTCGCGCAGCTCGAAAGTGTTCTGCGCGAAGATGCCGGGGCTGGTCTCGCCCTGCGGCGCGCCGAAGCGGATGCGGTCGAAGGGAAGCCCCTCGATCTCGATACGCGGGATGCCGAAGTTGGTGTCAACCGCCGACTCGACTTCGTTCAAGGCGAAGCGCGTGGCGTTGAAGCGCAGCTCGTTGACCATCGTGTTCGAGAGCGTGCGGATGTAGGTGATCGCGCCCGACGAGTTGAAGGGCGTGCTGCGGATGTCGCTCGAAGGACGACCGCCCGAGCCTTCGTCGCTGCCGAGGATGTCGTTGCGCGTGAGGAACGTGCTGATGGCGATCTGGTCGCGCTCGGTCGGCGTGAAATCGAGGCGCAGGTTGTACTGGTTCGAGTTGATGTCGCGCGGCGTGGCGATGAGCGCGCGCTGAATGTCCGGGATGCCGTCGAAGCCGCCGCCCACGGCGTTGCCGGTGCTGATGTACTGGCCCGTCGCGCCCGTCGGCGAGCCGATGTCAAGCCCGTTGCCCACGACGCGGCAGCGGCTCGGGTCGTTGTTGAACTGGGCACAATTCTGCGAGAGCACCGAGACGATGCGCGGCTGGATGCCCTGCGAAGTGAGGATGCGCGCGACGATGCCGTTGGGGCGCGCGGCGATGATCTGCTGGCGATACTCGGGCGTCTCGACGAACTTCACCGCCGAGCCTGACGAGTGGCTGCGCAGGCCCTCGTAGGAAAAGAAGAAGAAAGACTTGTCGCGACCGCCGATGGTCGAGGGGCCGCCCTCGCCGAAGCGCGGCAGCGGCAACGGGCCGCCGAAGGAGCCGCCGAACTGCTTGAAGCGGCTGCTGACACGCTCGGGGCCGGCGCGGTTGAAGTCGGGGCCGTACTTGTTGAAGGCGTTCCAGCGGGGGTCGTTGGCCTTGAGGAAGAGACTGCCGTGGAAGGTGTTGGTTCCGTTCTGCGAAACGACCTGAACCTGCGCGCCCGAGTTGCGCCCGTACTCGGCGGAGTAGGCCGAAGAGACGACGCGCACCTCCTTGACCGCCTCCTGGTTCGGTGTCACGACCGCCGCGCCGCCGAACTGGAGGCTGTTGACGCTGACGCCGTCGATCTGGAAGTTGTTGGCCGAGATGCGTTGGCCGTTGGCCGTGATCTGCGGCTGGTTCTCGGCCTGAAAAATCGAGTTGCTCGAACCACCCGGCCCCGTCGAGTTCGGGAGCTTGACCGACTCGCCGACGCCGCTGCGCGCGCCGCTGCCGAAGACGCCCGGCGTCAGGCGCAAAAGCTCGTAGGGGTCGCGCCCGAACTGCGGGAGGCGGCGCACCTCCTCGGTGGTGATGGCCCTGCTGACGTTGGCGTTTTCGGTCTCCAGCCCTTGCGCGGCTTCGCTCGTCACCGTGACGGTCTCAGCCACCTCGCCGGTGGTCAGCACCACGTCCATGCCCTGCACGCTCTCGGCGCTGACCGTGACGTTATCGAAGAAGGTCTTCTTGAAGCCCGCCTTCTCGGCGGTCAGCGTGTAGCGACCGGGCGCGAGGTTGCTGAAGCTGTAAAAGCCTTCGTCGCTGCTCGTGGTCTGCTGCGCGCGGTTCGTCTCGGTGTTGGTCAGCGTGACGCTGGCCCCGGTGACGACGGCCCCCGCCGGGTCGCTCACGGTCCCCTGGACGCCCGCCCTGAACTGCGCCTGAGCCGTCGCGGCGAAACACAGCAACAGCAGCGCGAGCACGGGCGCGCGGCGGATGACTGATGGAGTTTTCTTCATGGTCTGTGGCCTTCCTGAGCGTAAACGGCGTAAACTGCGAGCCGCACCTGAAAGATGTCGATGATTAAAAGTGGGCGCACCAGACACTCGCAACCAGTGATGCGTCCCGCGAACTTACAAGACGTTCGCGGAATGTATTGACAGAGCCGGTGACTCTTGGGGGGATCGTCAGCTATGTGTGTGTTGCTCGTTGAGAAACAAATAACACTCGCCGCGCTTTTTTTCAATGGAAATCTTCGCCGCGCCTTTGCTATCTTAGACCCGCCCAAGCAGTCAACTCAGACGATCTACAGCAGTTCGCCGGGAATCCTTCGTGTAAGAGCGCGGGCGACGGGCACGGACTCGAAGGGCGTCTGGTTCCCGCAAAAAGTCCGGCCGGACGAAGCGTCGCCCCAGGGCGGGCCGCCTTTCCCAACCACTGCCGCCGCTCGCGCGCCGGTCAAATGTTTGCATGAAAACTATTAAGGAGCATAACTGATGCGAGACTTGAGAAGGAGTGTGTTTTTGCTGGCTGCGGCGTGCGCGTTGTCGGTCGCGGGCGCTTGCGTCCAGCCCACCGAGCAGGGAGGCGCCGCAGGCGGAGCGCAGAACCGCGCGCCGAAGAAGGCGGGCGAGAAGGTGAAGATCGGCTTCTCGATGGACACGCTCAAGGAGGAGCGTTGGCAGCGCGACAAGGAGCACGTCGAGCAGTACGCGCGTGAGGCCGGCGCCGATCTCGAAGTGCAGGTCGCTAACGGCGACGACGCCGCGCAGACCAAGCAGTGTGAGACGATGCTCACGAAGGGCGTGGACGTTTTGATCGTCGCCCCGCACAACGGCGTGGCCGCCGCCGCCATCGTCCAGATGGCCAAGCAGCGCGGCGTCCCCGTCATCTCCTACGACCGCCTCATCCGCAACTCCGACGTTGACCTCTACGTCTCGCATCAGGTCGAGAAGATGGGCGAGATGCAGGGGCAGTACGCGTTCGAGAAGGTGCCGCGCGGCAACTACGTCCTCATCGGCGGCGCGCAGACCGACAACAACGCGCTGCTGCTGCGAAAGGGCCAGCTCAACGTCCTCCAGCCGGCCATCGACCGCGGCGACATCAAGGTCATCTCCGACCTCTACGCGCGCGACTGGCTCGCCAGCGAGGCGCAGCGCATTACGGAAGACGCCCTGACACGCGCCGGCGGGAAGGTTGACGCCATCGTCGCCTCGAACGACGGCACGGCCGGCGGCGCCATCGCGGGCCTGCCGCCGGCGCTCGTCGGCAAGGTGTTAGTCACGGGTCAGGACGCCGCGCTCGACGGCATCCAGCGCATCGTCGAGGGCAAGCAGACGATGACCATCTACAAACCCATCAAGCCGCTCGCCAAGAGCGCGGTGGACGCGGCCGTGCAGCTCGCGCGGGGCGAAGCGCTCAGCGCCCCCGACCGCATCAACAACGGCAAGATCGACGTTCCTTCCATCCTTCACGCGCCGCAGGCCGTGGACAAGGCGAACGTGATGCAGACCGTCATCGCCGACGGCTATCACAAGTTCGACGACGTTTATAAAAACGTGCCGCCCGATCAGCGTCCGAAACAGACGACGGCGGCCGCGGGCGTCGCCCCGACATTCGTCTTCCCGCTGCTCTTCCTCGGCGCGGCGCTGTTCGCGGGAGTGGTCTTGAAGCGATGAGCGACGCGCCCTACCCATACGTCCCGCTGCTCCAGATGCGCGACATCACGAAGACGTTCCCGGGCGTGCGCGCACTGGACGGCGTCTCCTTCGACCTGCACCCCGGCGAGGTTCACGCCCTCGTCGGGGAGAACGGGGCGGGGAAGTCTACGCTGATGAAGGTGCTCGGCGGCGTCTACCCGCACCCGCAGTACGGAGGGGAGTTTTCCATCGACGGTTACGAGCGCCGCTTCGGCGGCGTGCGCGACGCCGAAGCGGCGGGCATTGCCGTCATCTTTCAGGAGATGTCGCTCGTCAAAGAGCTGAGCATCGCCGAAAACATCTTCCTCGGCCGCGAGCCGCGCCGCTTCGGCATCATCCGCTGGGAAGAACTCTACAGCCGCGCGCAAAAACTCCTCGCCGACCTCCATCTGGAGGCGGACGCGCGCACGCCCGTCGGCAACCTCGGCATCGGTCAGCAGCAGCTCGTCGAGATCGCCAAGGCGCTCTCGCAAGAGGCGCGCATCCTCGTCCTCGACGAGCCGACGGCCGCGCTCACCGACGCCGAAGTCGAAACCCTCTTTCGCATCATCGCGAAGCTCAAGGCGCGCGGCGTCGGGATGGTCTACATCTCGCACAAGCTCGACGAGGTGTTTCGCATCTCGGAGCGCATCACGGTGCTGCGCGACGGGCGCACCGTGGGCACCGACCGCGCCGCCGATCTC
>DASVES010000467.1:0-2457 GCA_036380435.1 Pyrinomonadaceae bacterium
AGCAGCGTCGATTTGCCGCAGCCCGAGGGGCCGATGATGGCCGTCACGCGGTGGGCCGGGAACGTCATGTTAATGTCGTTGAGCGCCTGCTTCTGCCCGTAGAAGAAGCTCAAGCCCTGCACGTCGGCCTTGACCTCGGAGTGCGTCTCGTCGCCGCCGGCGCGTCCCTCACGCGCGCGCGCCGGACTCGCGACCACGGGCGGCGCGGCCGTCACGGCCCGCCCGTCGCCCGTCGCGGCCTGCCCCAGCGCGCCCTCTCGCGTCTCTTTGTCCAGACTCGTCTCCATCGTGCTTCGTGTCACTTTACCACTTGATGCGCTTGCGTACCCGGTAGCGGATGAAGATGGCGATGGCGTTGAGCGTCAGCGTCACGACGATGAGCACAAGCCCTGCGCCGGCCGCGTTGACGACGAAATCCTGATCGGGGCGCGACACCCAGTTGAACATCTGTATCGGCAGCACGGCAAAGGGCGACCACACCCACTCGGCCGACACGAAGGGCGGTTGGGTCTGCACCGGCGACGGCGGCAGGAAGGCGATAAAGGTGAGCGCGCCGATGGTGATGAGCGGGGCCGTCTCGCCGATGGCGCGCGAGAGCGCGATGATGATGCCCGTCATCGTCCCGCCCGCGGAGTAGGGCAGCAGATGATGTCTGACCACCTGCCACTTCGTCGAGCCTAAGGCGTAGGCCGCCTCGCGGATGCCCTGCGGGATGGTTCGCAAAGCCTCGCGCGTGGCGACGATGACGATGGGCAGAATCAGGAACGCGAGCGTGAGTCCCCCCGTCAGGATGCTCTGGCCGAGGCGGAACTGGTAGACCAAAAGACCGAGCGCCATCAGCCCGTAGATAATCGACGGCACGCCGGCGAGGTTGGCGATGTTGATTTCGATGAGGTTCGTCAGCCAGTTTTTGCGCGCGTACTCTTCGAGGTAGATGCCGGCCGCCACGCCCAGAGGCACCGCGGTGAGCGCCGTCACCAGCATGATGAGGAGGGTGCCGACCCACGCCGAGAGAATGCCGGCGCGGGCGGCGAAGCGCGAAGGGAACGAGGTCAGGAACGCCCAGTCGAGCCGGGCCAGTCCGTCCGACAAAAGGTCGAAGAGCAGCGCGCCTAAGGTCAGGATGCCGACGAGCGTGCAGATGATGCCGACGACGTTGAAGGCGGCGTCCTGACGCTTGCGCTTGGCGATGATGCGGGCGAAGTCGCGCTCCATCAGTAGACCTCCCGGAAGCGCTTGCGCAGGACATAGCCGAGGATGTTGAAGATGAGCGTCATCACGAAGAGCGTCAGCCCCGCGGCGAAGATGGACTGATAGCCGATGGAGCCGTGCGGCAAATCTCCGAGGCTCACCTGAACGATGAAGGCGGTGATGGTCGCCGCCGGCTCCGTCGGGTTGAACGTCAGGTTGGGCTGCATCCCGGCGGCGATGGCGACGATCATCGTCTCGCCGATGGCCCGCGAGATGGCGAGGATGTAGGAGGCGACGACGCCCGAGAGCGCCGCCGGGTAGACGACCCGCAACGCCGTGACGATGCGGTTAGCCCCTAAGGCGTATGCGCCCTCGCGCAGAGACATCGGCACGGCCCGCATCGCGTCTTCGCTCAAAGAGCTGACGTAAGGGATGATCATGATGCCCATGACGACGCCGGCGCTCAGCATGTTGAAGGTGGGCAGACCCGGAATGATCTTTTGCAAAAGCGGCGACATGAACTGGAGCGCGAAGTAGCCGTAGACGACCGTGGGCACCGCGCTCAGGAGTTCGAGCACCGGCTTGATGATCTCGCGCGCGGCTGACGGCGCGAACTCGCTCAGGTAGATGGCGACGATGGTGCCCACGGGCAAAGCGACGGCGAGCGCGACGGCCGTGGTGACGAGGGTGCCGGCGACAAGTGGCATGATGCCGAAGCGCGGGGCGGCAAAGAGCGGCGTCCAGAGCGTGTCGGTCAGGAAGCTGGAGAGGGGAACGTGCGCGAAGAAGCTGGCGGACTCGTACAGAAGTGTGCCGACGATGCCGACCGTGATGGCCACCGACGAGAAGGCCGCCGCCAGCAGCATCCATTCGATGACGCGCTCCTTCACGGAGACGAGGCGTCGCGTCCCCGCAAGCTCGCCGCCGCGCGGGGCCTGTTGCTCGTCGGCGGCCGCCGCGACCGGGTGCTGGAGGGCGGGAATCTCTTTCATAGGGAGCCGTTAGCTATTAGCTATCAGCTGTTAGCCAGAAGAGCTGGCAAAGTATGACTGAAGATTTGAGCAGTAGCTCCGGAGACAGTTTCTACCTTGAGCTAACAGCTAACAGCTAACGGCTAACAGCTTCCTCACGACTTTGGTTCGCGCTTGAGAATCTCCTCGACGGGGAGGCCGATCTCGGGAGCGCCGCCGAAGCCCGTGCCCGTCTTGTTGTTTCGCAGACGCTCGGTCGCCGTCTGGTAGGCGCCCTCGGGCAGCGGGAGATATT
>DASVES010000468.1:0-6053 GCA_036380435.1 Pyrinomonadaceae bacterium
GGCGCGAGCGTGGCCGTTGCCATTCACGACGTGACCGTTGAGGAGGGGGCGCAGAGCCTGGCCGGTGTAGGAGCGGCGGGAGCGGGCGACATCTTCGGGGGTGCCGGCGGCGACGACGCGGCCGCCGCCCTCGCCGCCCTCGGGGCCGAGGTCGATAACATGATCGGCCGACTTGATCACGTCGAGGTTGTGTTCGATGACGATGACTGTGTTGCCGAGGGAGACGAGGCGCTGGAGCACATCGAGGAGTTTGTGTACGTCGGCGAAGTGGAGTCCCGTCGTCGGCTCGTCGAGGATGTAGATGGTTCTGCCCGTAGCGCGCTTGGAGAGTTCGCGGGCGAGCTTGATGCGCTGCGCCTCGCCGCCGGAGAGCGTGGTGGCCGACTGGCCGAGCTTGACGTAGCCGAGGCCCACGTCGAGGAGCGTCTGGAGCTTCTGCTTGATCTGCGGGATGTTCTCAAGGAGCGGAAGCGCGTCTTCGATGTTCGTGCCGAGGAGGTCGGCGATGGACTTGCCCTTGTATTTGACCGAGAGCGTCTCGCGGTTGTAGCGCGCGCCGCGGCACACGTCGCAGAGCACGTACACGTCGGGCAGGAAGTTCATCTCGATGCGCTTGAGTCCGTCGCCCTCGCACGCCTCGCAGCGCCCGCCCTTGACGTTGAAGGAGAAGCGGCCCGGCTTGTAGCCACGCTCGCGCGACTCGGGGAGCATCGCGTACAGCTCGCGGATGGGCGTGAACAGACCCGTGTAGGTCGCCGGGTTCGAGCGCGGCGTGCGCCCTATGGGCGACTGGTCGATCTCGATGACCTTATCGACGTTCTCCAGCCCTTCGACCGAGTCGTGCGCGCCCGGCTCGTCGAGTGAGCCGTAGACGTGTCGGGCGAGCGCCGGGTAGAGGATGTCATCGACGAGCGTTGACTTGCCGGAACCGGAGACGCCGGTGACGACGGTGAGCAGGCCGAGAGGGAACGTGGCGTCGATGTTCTTGAGGTTGTTGTGGCGCGCTCCGCGCACGGTGACGGCCGCGCCGTTGGGCGTGCGGCGCTCGCGCGGCACTTCGATGGAGAGCTTGCCGCAGATGTAGAGGCCGGTGACGGACTCGGGGTTGCAGGCCACCTCTTCGGGCGTGCCCTCGGCGACAATCTGTCCGCCGTGCGCGCCGGCCGCGGGGCCGAGGTCGATGACGTGGTCGGCGCGGCGGATGGTCTCCTCGTCGTGCTCGACGACGAGGACGGTGTTGCCTAAGTCGCGCAGCGCGCCGAGGGTCTCCAGAAGTTTCTGGTTGTCGCGCGGGTGCAGGCCGATGGAAGGCTCGTCGAGGACGTAGAGCACGCCGCGCAGTTGAGAGCCGATCTGCGTGGCGAGACGGATGCGCTGGCCCTCGCCGCCGGAGAGCGTGGCGGAGGGGCGGTCGAGCGAGATATAGCCGAGGCCCACGGTGTTGAGGAAGCCGAGGCGGTTGCGTATCTCGCGCAGGACGAGGCCGGCGATCTGCTCCTCGCGTTTGCCGAGCCGCAACGCCTCGAACGCCTTCACTGAGTCTTCAATCGTCAACGCCGCGTAGTCGGCGATGCCGTGACCGCCGACGCGCACGGCCAGCGACTCGGGCTGCAAGCGACGGCCGTGGCAGTCGGGGCAGACGACGGGCGAGACGAGTTCTTCGAGCGCGAGTCGAACCTTTTCCGACGGCGCGTTGTTCATGCGCTCGGTGAGCCAGCGCACGGCGCCCGTCCAGTCGCTCTGGTAAGTGTAAAGTCCCTGACGGAAAGTTATCTGCCCCTCGACGCCGTGGAAGAAGGCTTCGCGCACCTGTCGCGGCAGCTCGCCGAACGCCACGTCGGGCGCGGCGCCGTAGTGGTTGATGACGGCGGCGAGCGCGCTCTTCAAGTAGGCCGCGCCCTGCTTGTCGGCCGACGAGAAAGATTGAAGAACTTTGTCGGCGCGCTCGCCCGCGTCCGTGACGATCTTGGCCGGGTCAACCTGAAGGACGGTGCCGAGGCCGTGGCAACGCTTGCAGGCGCCGTAGGCTGAGTTGAAGGAGAAGGAGCGCGGTTCGAGCGGCGGCACGTTGATGCCGCAATTCACGCAGGCCATGCGCTCCGAGTAGAGCTTCTCCTCGCCGTCCACGACCGAGACGACGACCGCGCCGCCCGTTAGCTTCAGGGCCGTGCGTACCGACTCGGTGAGGCGCTCGCCGACGCCGGGCTTGATGAGCAGTCTATCGACGACGGCCTCGATGCTGTGGTTGCGTCGCTTGTCGAGCTTGATCTCCTCGTCGAGCGAGATGAGTTCGCCGTCGATGCGCGCGCGCAGGAAGCCGTCCTTCGAAAGCTTCTCCAACTCCTTCTTGAACTCGCCCTTGCGCCCGCGGACGATGGGCGCTAAGACCATCACGCGCTCGCCTTCGGGCAGACTCTGAACGCTCTGGACGATTTGCTCGACGGACTGGCGCGTGATGGGCGCGTTGCAGACGTGGCAATGGGGCTGCCCGACGGAGGAGAACAGGAGACGCAGGTAGTCGTAGATTTCCGTGACGGTGCCGACCGTCGAGCGCGGGCTGCGAGAGACGGTCTTCTGCTCGATGGAGATGGCGGGCGACAGACCGTCAACGGAATCCACGTCAGGCCGTTCGAGTTGGTCGAGGAACTGCCGGGCGTAGGCTGAGAGCGACTCGACGTAGCGGCGCTGGCCCTCGGCGTAAATCGTGTCGAAGGCCAGAGAAGACTTGCCCGAGCCGGAGAGTCCGGTGACGACCGTCAAACGGTCGCGCGGAATCTCGACGCTCACGTCCTTCAGGTTGTGCTGGCGCGCCCCGCGCACCGTGATGCGGTCAATTGCCATTGCCTAAAACATTCCGGGACCCGCATAGAGAAGAATTCCGGCGACCGGCGAAACCTACATTATAAACGACGCGCGACAGGGCCGGCAACCGAGCCAGCCCCGAGACACTGAAAGATTTTGAAGCCGGCCACCAACGCCCCGCCAACGCTTGCCGGCACGAGGCTTCTCACGAATCACAGAACGCGCCGTGCCACGCTGGCGGCGTCCGACGAACTCGGATATCTTCCTCAAATGAGTGAACGAGGGGGACAGGGGCGCTTAGCAGCGCAGGCGCCGATGCTCGTCATGTCGTCGCGCCGGCGTTGGGCGGTGACGGCGGGCGTGATGACGGGGATGTTCCTCGCCGCGCTCGAAGCGACCGTGGTCGGGACGGCGATGCCGACCGTCATCGCATCGCTCGGCGGGTTGAATCACTACAGTTGGGTCTTCTCGGCCTACCTCATCACCTCCACGGTGACGGTGCCCGTCTGGGGCAAGCTCTCCGACCTCTATGGCCGACGGCTCCTCTATCAAGTCGGCATCGCCATCTTCCTCGTCGGCTCCGTGCTCTCGGGCGTCTCCACTTCGATGACGCAGCTCATCATCTTCCGCGCCGTACAGGGACTGGGCGCGGGCGCGCTCGTGCCGCTCGGCATGACGATCATCGGCGACATCTTCACCGTGGCCGAGCGCGCGCGGATGCAGGCGCTCTTTAGCGGCGTGTGGGGATTGTCGAGCGTCATCGGCCCCGTGGTGGGCGGCTTCATCACCGACCAGTTGTCGTGGCGCTGGGTCTTCTACATCAATCTTCCCGTGGGGCTGGCGGCGGCGCTCATCATCGGCCTCGCGCTCAAGGAGCCGAAGCGCACCGTGCGCCCCGCGATTGACTACGCGGGCGCGGGGCTTTTGATGGCCGCCATCACGCTGCTGATGCTGGCGCTCGTCGAGGGCGGCGCGAGCTTCAGGACGATGCTCGTGCCGCGCAACCTCGCGCTCTTCGCGGGGGCGGCGACGCTCGGGGCCGTGTTCGCGTGGGTCGAGCGCCGCGCCGCCGACCCCATCGTGCCTTTTTATCTATTCCGAAACCGCGTGGTCGCCGTCGCCGTGGCGGCGGGCTTCATGGCGGGCGTGGCGATGTTCGGCGTCGTTTCCTTCGTCCCGCTCTTCGCGCAGGGCGCGCTGGGCGCGACGGCGACCGAGGCCGGGTCGCTTCTGACTCCGCTCATGTTGAGCTGGGTCGGGATGTCTGTCGTCGGCGGGCGGCTGCTGCTGAGGGTCGGCTATCGCCCGACGACTATCGCAGGGTTCATCATTCTCACGCTCGGCTTCGTCATGCTCTCGACCTACCAGCGCGAGACGGCGCGCGTCTGGCTCCACGTCGATTTAATCCTCATCGGCGCGGGCCTCGGGCTGACGATGCTGACGCTGCTCATCGCGGTGCAGCAGGCGGTCGCGAGCACGCAGCTCGGCATCGCCACCTCGCTCAACCAGTTCTCGCGCTCCATCGGCGGCGCGGTCGGCGTGGCCGTCATGGGCGCGGTGCTTTCGGCCGGGCTGGCGGCGCGTCTGGACGAAGTGGCGCGCGGCGACGCGGGCGTGCTGACGCCGGAGCGGGCGGCGGAGCTATCGGCAAACCCCAACGCCCTCGTCGATCCGCAGGCGCAGGCGGCGCTGCCGCCGGGGGCGCTCGGCGCGTTGCGCGACGCGCTGGCCGGGTCGATTCATAACGTCTTCTGGGTCGGGACGGCGTTCTCCGTGCTGGCGCTGCTCGTGTCCTTCTACCTGCCGCGCGCGTCTGAGCGCGCCGGCTCGTCGCCGCCCGAAGAGGCGTGCAGCGCGGAGGCCGGCGAGCGCATGATGATGGCCGAGTTGACCACCATCGACGCCGAGCACGAGCCGGTCGCGGCGCGCGGCGATTAGGGCGCGAACTCACTTTCTTGACACCCTTCGCGGGCGGCGCCTAAACTGCGACCGGCCTCGAAGGCCTTCTCATCCCATAGAAAAGCAAAGCCCCCGCGAGCGGCGGGGGCAACAGAGGGGGCGCGTGAATCTTCCGAACTCGCTGACGCTGTCGCGCATCTTCGTCGTCCCGCTGCTCGTCGTCGTCCTCCTCACGCCGTTCTCCGAAGACTGGTTCGGACTCCAGCGTCACATCCTCGGCGCCACGATCTTCCTCGCCGCCGCCTTCACCGACTTCCTCGACGGGCACATCGCGCGCAGCCGCCGACAGGTCTCGCGCCTCGGGGTGCTCTTAGACCCCATCGCCGACAAGCTGCTCATCTCGGCCGCGCTCATCTCGCTCGTCGAGAACCGGCTGGCGCCGGCCTGGGCCGTCTGCATCATCATCGGGCGCGAGCTGGCCGTGACGGGCCTGCGCTCGGTGGCCGCCGCCGACGGGTTGGTGATCGCGGCCTCGCGCATGGGGAAGTTCAAGATGCTCTCGCAGGTGGCGGCCGTGGCGCTGCTCATCATGTCGAGCACGCGGGGCGCTCCTCCGGTCGCCAACTTCGGCGACGTCTTCCCGGCCATCCAGTTCTGGACGGTGCCGGAGCTGGGCGACGCCGTCAACCACATCTTCGGCGCCGGCGTCGTCACCGCGACCGACTGGCAGGTGCTCCTCTACACCGCGGGGCGCGCGATGCTCTGGGTCGTCGTGCTCTCTTCCTGCATCTCGATGTACGAATACTTCCGCGGCTTCTATCTCGCGGCCGTCGGGCGCGAGGCGGCCCGGCGCGAGGCGACGGAAGAGACGGCTGCCGCGGCTACTGCTTCCCCGGCCACGACACTCGCCCACCGGGGTCGATGATTACTTCCTTCTCGCGCAGGTTTGCGATTAGCGGCGGGTCGTCGGCGCGGGCCTTGAGTCCGCGCCGGTCGGCGACGCGGATGATGCCCTCAGTCGAGACGTAGAAGGAGCGCGTCCCCGTCGAGCCGTAGCTGACCGGCGTCGCCGTTGCCTCGAAGTCCTCGTCCGTCACCTTCACTTCAAACTTGTAGCCGCTCAGTTCGCGCCCGGCGAGATTACTTGTTATCAACTGCCTGCGGGCCAACTCGTTCAAGTCCGCGTAGCCTTCGCCTTCCAGCGCGTTGTAAGTCATCTCGGCCGAGGCCAACTGTCGCAGGTTCGCGATGGCCGAAGCCTCGTTGGCGGCGCGGCGCGACGCGAGCAGGTTGGGGACGGCGATGGCTGCGATGATACCCACGAACGCCAACATGACGAGCACGCCGCCCAC
>DASVES010000469.1:0-10895 GCA_036380435.1 Pyrinomonadaceae bacterium
CGCCCGCGACCGCCGAGGCGAGACAGGGCGGCAACGCGCCCGCCGCAAGGACACCCGCGTCGAAGCCCAAGAGCGGGGAGTCGGCCGCCGCCGCCGAAGCCGCCCGCCGGAAAAGGAAGGCCGCGCTCAATGCGCTCGACCAGTAGTGCGTGGCGTGGGGCGTAGGCGCGGCCGCGAAGTTTGCAAGCGTCATGAAGCTGAAACATCGGACGGGAACAATCGTCAGACGCCGCGCCGCGCGCGCCCTGCCGACGCTCGCGCTGGCGGCCGCCTTCCTCTTTGTCGGCCACGCCGCGCCGGCCACGGCCGCGCAGGCGAAGAAGCCGATTAGCAAGGACGGGCTCCTCAAGGCCATCAGGATCAACGGCCTCTCGACCGCCGAACTCGTCAAGCAGATCGAACAGCGCGGCGTCTCCTTCGTGGTGACGCCCGCCGTGGAGCAGGAGATGACGGCGTCCGGCGCGCGCCCCGAGGTCGTCGCCGCCGCGCGCCGCAACTACCGCGCCGGCGCGACCCCGGCAGTTGCCGCGGGCGGAGGGCGCGGTGGGAGGACGAACGTGCCGCCGACGGCCAAGGGGCGTGCGCGCCCGGCGCCCCCGCGCGGGCCTGACTACGACGACCTGACCGACCAGGCCACGCTCGCCTACGACACGCGCGACCCCGCCCGCGCCGTGCAGCTCTTGCAGCAGGCCATCCAGCTCGACCCCTCGCAGCCGCGCGCCTACCAATTGCTCGGCTTCACACAGCTCTACCTACAGGACGACATCGCGTCGGCCGAGCGCAACATGCGCGAGGCCATCACGCGCGGCGGGTCGGCCGGCTTCCGCGTCTTCCACGACCACGCCGAGGGCTCTTTCAACCAGACCTGCGCGGGCACGCTCTTCGTCACGCAGTCGAACGTCACCTTCAAGGCCGACAACGGCCGCGACACCTTCGAGGCGCTCGACTCGCAGATCAAAGAGATCAAGGTCAACAAGCTCGTCGGCCGCGGCCCCCTCGGCGGACTGTTCGGCGGCAAGGGCGACATTGGTAAGCTGTTCGGAGGCAAAGGCGACCTCGGCGCCTTCCACATCAAGGTCTCGAAGAATTACAACTTCGCCCCACTGACTCAGAAGAAGAAGGAGTCGGAGCTGATCATCAAGCTCGTCAGGGAGTTCGGCGCGATCAAGGGCGACTGAAAGATTTTTTGGCCGCGCGTCTACGGCGACGCGGCGCGGAGACATTCATGTCAGCACACGTCAACACACGAACACACGTCACACGGAGCAGCCGCGCCGTCCGCGCGCTTCTCTTGATGCTGCTCGCCGTCGCCTGCGCGGCGCCCCTTCTCGCCGGCGCGGCCACGTCGCAGGCGAAGAAGCCGATCAGCAAGAAGGGCCTCATCAACGCCGTTAAGATCAATGGTCTGACGACGCGGGAGTTTATCCGCGAGATCGAGTCGCGCGGCGTGGACTTCGAGATGACCGGGGCGGCCGAGTCGGAGATTCGCGGCGCGGGCGCGCGCCCCGAGATCGTTGACGCCGCCCGCTCCAACTACCGTGGGGCGGCGGCGCGGCCCGCCGTCACCGCCGCCCGCAACACGTCCGCCCGGCCGAACACCTCGACCGGCACGTCGCCCGCGGCGAGCGTCCCTTCGGGGCCGCCGCTCTCGAAGGACGCTATCGTCGAGTTGCTCCGCAACGGCGTCCCGGCCGAGCGCGTCGAACGCAACGTCGAGGCGCGCGGGGTCACCTTCTCGATGACGCCCGACATCGCGCGCGAGATCAAGGCCGCGGGCGGAACCAACGCGCTCGTCGGCGCGATCACGGAAAAGGCCGTCTCCGGCCCTTCGTCGGCCGGCAATAACAACGAACCGGACGACGACGCGGGCGAGGAAGCGAGCGGCCCGAGCTACGAGGGACTCATCGATCAGGCGCAGGCGTCTTTCACGCGGCAGGACTTCAACAGCGCCGGCGCTCAGCTTCGACAGGCCATCGAGCTTGACCCGTCGCGGCCGATAGGCTACCAACTGCTCGGCTCGTGGCTCCTGCTCGGGGGCGACATCGCCTCCGCCGAGAAGGCCATGCGCCTGGCCCTCGAACGCGGCGGCTCGGCCAACTTCCGCGTCGCGCACGACCACGACGGCGCCTTCAACCAGTACTGCGAGGGTTCGTTCTTCGTCTCGAAGGCGGGCGTGAGCTTCGTCGCCAACGACGGCCGCGACACCTTCGAGGCCGAGGACGCGAACATCAAGGAGTTCAAGACGAACCGGATGGTGGGCGCCGCCTACGGGGCCTTCCACGTCAAGCCCGTGCAGAAAATCAACAACCGCGACAACTTCAATTTCGCCCCCTTAAGCAGAAACAAGGGCGAGTCGGAGCTAATGATCCGTCTGTTCCAGGCGTTCTGACCGCGCCGAGCGCGAAGGCAAAAGTAAAAAGGCAAAAGGCAAAAGTGAAGAGGCTACCGGCCTTCCCACTTTTGCCTTTTGCCTTTTTACTTTTGCCTTTCCCCTTTCGCCTGCCCCACGCAAAACTGTTATCATGGCCCTTCTAGCGAACCCGCCCCGACGCTTCGTCTTGCCGGGGGAATCAACAATCACTTCGGGATTTAGCGGCGGCGCGGCCGGTCGGCGGCCGCCGCCAAAAACGTCCCGGCCGGACGGACGGAGACTGATGTCGGAAAAAATCAGACAGAAAGCCCATGTCGAGTTCACCTTGAACGGCGAGACGGTCGAGGTGGCGTTTGCGCCGCACAAGACCCTGCTCGAAGTCCTGCGTGAAGACCTCCAGCTCACGGGCACGAAGCACGGCTGCGAACTCGGCGAGTGCGGCACCTGCGCCGTCTTAGTTGACGGCCGCTCCGTGCTCTCCTGTCTCATGCTCGGTCTCGAAGCCGAGGGCCGGCGCGTCGAGACCGTCGAGGGGATGGCGACCGAAGAGGGCCTGCACCCCTTGCAGGACACCTTCGCCGACACGGGCGCCGCGCAGTGCGGCTACTGCACGCCCGGCTTCCTCCTCGTCGCCAAGGAACTGCTCGCGCAGCAGCCTAACCCCACGCGCGACGAGATCAAAGAGGCCCTGAGCGGCAACCTCTGCCGCTGCACCGGCTACATCAAAATCTACGAGGCGGTCGAGCTGGCCGCGGCGCGCATGCGCGGCGAACGGGACGCCGCGCTTCCCCATGAGAGCATCTATGGCTGCAAGTAAAGAGCAGGGACAGAGCAGCGGCGACGCCGGCAAACTCAAGGTGAACGGCGCGGCCTCAGCCGACGGCCGAAGCTTGAAGGTCGTCGGCCGACCCTTTCGCAAGGTGGACGCGCGCTCGAAGTGCGTCGGCGAGACGCGCTTCGCTGACGACATCAGCTTGCCGCGCATGCTCTACTGCAAAATCCTGCGCTCGCCCGAGCCGCACGCGCTGATTAAATCAATCGACACCACGAAGGCGGCGGCGCTCCCCGGCGTCCTCGCCGTCATCACCGGCCGTGATTTGCCGATTCCTTACGGCATCCTCCCCGTCAGTCAGGACGAGCACCCGCTGTGCGTCGAGCGCGTGCGCTTCGTCGGCGACCCCGTAGCGGCCGTCGCGGCCGTGGACGAAGACACGGCGTTCGACGCGATGAATCTCATCGAGGTCGAGTACGAACGACTGCAATCCATCACCAGCATCGAAGAGGCCGTGTTGGTCGAGGAGCCGCGCATCCACGACTACGGCGACCACGGCAACGTCCACAAGAAGGTTCATCTGGAGTTCGGCGACTTAGACGTTGGCTTCGCCGAAGCCGACCTCGTCCGCGAAGACATCTTCTTCTACGAGGGCAACACGCACCTGCCGATGGAGCAGCACGCGGCCGTCGCCCACTTCGACTCCGACCAGAAGCTCACCATCTGGAGCTCCACGCAGACGCCGCACTACGTCCATCGCGCGCTCGCCAAGACTCTGGAGATGACGGCCGCGCACATCCGCGTCATCGCCACGCCCAACGGCGGCGGCTTCGGCGGCAAGTCCGACCCCTTCAACCACGAGATCGTCGTCGCCAAGCTCTCGATGATTACGCGCCGGCCCGTCAAGGTGACGCTCACGCGCGAGGAGGTCTTCTACTGCCACCGCGGCCGTCACCCCGTTTTGATGAAGAGCCGCATCGGCGTTAAAAAGGATGGCTCGATCACCGCGCTCGACTTCCACTCGTTCCTCGACGGCGGGGCCTACGGCTCCTACGGCGTGGCCTCGACCTTCTACACCGGCGCGCTCCAGACCGTCACCTACGACGTGCCGCGCTACCGCTTCCGCGGCCTGCGCGCCTTTACGAACAAGCCGCCCTGCGGCCCCAAGCGCGGCCACGGCACACCGCAACCGCGCTTCGGCCTCGAAGTCCAGCTCGACAAGGTCGCCGAGGAGCTTAACCTCGACCCGGCCGAGATGCGTCTCAAGCATCTGGTCAAGCCGTACTCCGTGACGGCCAACTACCTGCGCGTCGGCTCGATGGGTCTGGGCAAGTGCATCGAGAAAGTCGTCGAAGGCTCCGACTGGAAGAACAAGTTCAGGAAACTTCCCTACGGCCGCGGCGTCGGCGTCGCTTGCAGCTCTTACATCTGCGGCGCGGGCCTGCCGATCTACTGGAACAACATGCCGCACTCGGGCGTGCAGCTCCGGCTCGACCGGCAGGGCGGCGTCTGCGTCCAGTGCGGCTCGACCGACATCGGGCAAGGGTCTGACTCCATCCTCGCCTACATCGTCGCCGAAGTCCTCGGCATCGACCCCTTCGACATCCGCGTCGTCACCGCCGACACCGACCTCACGCCCGTAGACTTGGGGAGCTATTCGAGCCGCGTCACCCTGATGACCGGCAACGCCGCCCTCCAAGCCGCCGAGCGCGCACGCGAACTCCTGACGATGGCCGTCTCCGAAAAACTCGGCGTCCCCGTCGAAAATCTCTCCTTCGCCGACCGCCGCGTCTTCGACGTGGAGAACCCCGAGACGGGCGTCACCTTCGCCGAGGCCGTCGTGCTTGCCGAGTCGAAGTACGGCACCATCGGCACGGTCGGCTCCTACGTGCCGCCGCGCTCGCCCGGCAAGTTCAAGGGCGCGGGCGTCGGGCCGTCGCCGGCCTACAGCTACTCGGCGGCGGTCGCCGAGGTCGATGTCGATGCGGAGACGGGCATCATCACCGTCGAGCGCGTCTGGATCGGTCACGACATCGGGCGCTCCATCAACCCGATGCTCGTCATGGGGCAGGTCGAAGGCTCGGTCTACATGGGGTTGGGCGAAGCGCTCATGGAAGAGATGATCTACCGCGCCAACCGCAACGTCGTCCACAAATTCCCGAGCCTGCTCGAATACAAAAGCCCGACCACGATGGAGATGTGCGACGTGGTCACCTACCTCATCGAAGACCCCGACCCCAACGGCCCCTACGGCGCAAAGGAAGTCGGTCAGGGGCCGCTCCTCCCCGTGATGCCGGCCGTCGCAAACGCCGTCTACGACGCCGTCGGCGTGCGCGTCGATGAAGTGCCCATCACGCCCGAGAAGGTTCTCTCGGCCCTGCGCGCCAAGGCCAAAGGCAACGAGCCGCGCTACGGCCCCGCCTCCATCCCCGAGGTCGAGTGGCCCGACCCGCTCAAAGTCTTAACGCCCGCCGAGGGCGGCGACGGCAAAGAAATGCCGCGCGTGGCCGTGCACTCGTGATGGCTGGCAGGTGACAGAGTGAAACTACCTAATGCTGACCGCGCAACCGTACCCGTTGAAAAGCTGCGCGATTACAGCTTGAACGCGGCGCACCCGGAGGGCAAACATAAGGCGCGCGTTTTTGCCGCCTTGCTGGGCTTCACGGCGGCAGACAGTGAGAAGTTGCGTCATATGATCCTCGCCGCCATCTTGACGCACGAAGCAGCGCAAGGGGCGACGGACGAACACGGCACGCGCTACAGGGTTGACTTTGAAGCGGAGGGATTACGCAGCCCGGTGATGATTCGCACGGGTTGGCACATTGATGCGGGTGAAACTATCCCGCGCCTTGTTAGTTGCTACGTGAAGAGGAAGTAAAGCGATGGACGAGATCAAAGTTCTCGATGTGGTGGCCCTGACGGAACACGTACCCGAACACGGCTTGCGGCGTGGCGAGGTCGGGACGGTCGTTGACCAGTGGAAAGATGGAGTATTTGAAGTCGAATTCAGCGATGACACCGGCGAAGCCTACGCCTTCGCCGCCGTGCCGGCCGGAAAGTTGATGAAGCTCTACTTCCGCAAAGATGAAGCGGCATGAAGCTGCCGGAAATTCTGATGCCGGCCGAGGGAGGCGAAGGCATGAAGCCACCGCGCGTGGCCGTGCATTGGTGAGGTTTTTATGGCTGACGCATTACCTCAGCTACAAATGAGACGGAAGCTTGGAAGCGAGCGTTTTCGACATAACGATAAAGACCTCGATTTAACTTTGCTTGATTTTTGGCGATGGTATGCCTCCGACCTTGTGGACAACACAAAACGTGGCATCTTGGCAGAGTTCATTGTGGCTAATGCTCTAGGATGCCTTAACGAGGTTTGCAATCTCGGAGATGCATACGACTTAGAATTGACGACGGGGGAGAAAATAGAGATCAAGTCAGCCGCTTATGTCCAATCTTGGTATCAAAAGAAGCATTCACCTATTGGCTTTAATATCCGACCAACAAGAGGGTGGAAAGCGAGTACGGGGCAGATGGAGGATGAAACTAAGAGACAAGCTGATATTTATATCTTCTGCCTTCTCAATCACAAAGACAAGGAATCAATTGACCCCTTAAATTTGGATCAGTGGGAGTTCTACATTCTTTCAGCTTCCGTATTAAATCAGGCATGTCCAACTCAAGGACGAATTGGACTCACAAGTTTGGAAAGACTAAATCCGCTTAAAGCTTCATACGCGGAGATTAGACCTTGTGTTGAAAAGGTAGCTCAGTCTCTTAAAAAGACAGTGGGATAGTTTTTTTGGTATCAAGCATATGATGCGACTTCCTAAATTCTCCTACCTCGCCCCGCGCACGGTGGGGGACGCGGTGAGGATGATGGGCGATGCGGGGCCGGCGGGGCAGTTCGTCGCGGGCGGGACGGACTTGTATCCGAACATGAAGCGGCGGCAGCAGACGCCGCGTGTGGTCGTCTCGGTCGGGCGCATCTCGGAGCTTCAGAAGATCGAGGGCGACGGGAAATCCGGCGTGCGTATCGGCGCGGGCGTGAGCCTGACGGAGATCGTCGAGCACCCGTTGATTAACCGCGACTATCCGGCCGTGGCGCACGCGGCGCGGACAATCTCGACGCCGACGCTACGGAACATGGGCACCGTCGGCGGGAACCTCCTGCTCGACACGCGTTGCAATTACTACGACCAGAATTACGAGTGGCGGCGCGCCATCAACTTCTGTTTGAAGAAGGACGGGGACATCTGCTGGGTCGCGCCCGGCAGCTCGAAGTGCTGGGCCGTGCAGTCGGCCGACCTCGTGCCGTTGATGGTCGCCATCGGCGCGCAGGTGCGTTTAGTCTCGACCGTCGGCGACCGGCTCGTCTCGGCCAGGGGGCTTTACAACGACGACGGCATCGACTACCTGCACAAGCGCCCCGAGGAGCTGCTCACGGAGATACACCTCCCCCCGGTGAACGGCCATCGCGCAATCTATAAGAAGCTGCGGCGGCGCGGCGCGTTCGACTTCCCCGTCCTTGGCGTGGCCGTCTCGCTCGACGTGGCGCGGGACGGCACGGTGACGGACGCAAAGGTCATCCTCGGCGGCATCGCCCCGGCGCCGATGGAGGTGGAGGCCGCGGGACAGGCGCTCGTCGGCGGGCCGCTCGACGCGGAGCGCATCGAGCGCGCGGCCGAAGCCGCATACGTCCGCGCCCGCCCGCTCGACAACACCGACCACCTGATGAACTACCGCAAGCAGATGGCGCGTCCCTTCGTCCGCCGCGCGCTCGAAGAACTGCGGCAAGGGATGAGGGTCATGCAGGGATGAGGGATGAGGGATGAGGGATGAAGAAGAACCGCTCAACGGGTTGAGTGATTCAGCCCCTCATCCCTCATCCCTCATCCCTCATCCCTCGCTCTCCGCCATCCTTCTCGCCGCCGGGCGCTCGCGACGCATGGGGGCGTTCAAGCCGCTGCTGCCGTTCGGCGAGGTGACGGTGGTTGAAAGATGTGTGTCGGTGCTGCGTGAAGGCGGGGCCAATGACGTCGTCGTCGTCGTCGGGCATCGCGCGGAAGAGGTGAGGGCGGGACTGGCGCATCTGCCGTTCGTGCGGTTCGCGTTCAACGAGGACGCGGAAAGCGAGATGGGCGTGTCGGTGGCGCGGGGCGTCGAGTCTCTTTCCGAACAGACGGAGGCGGTGCTGGTCGCGCTCGTGGATCAGCCGGCGGTGCCGGCGGCGGTCGTTCGGGAAATCGTCGGGGCGCGCGAGGAGTCGAAGGCGCGGCTCGTCGTGCCCACGTGGGAGGGGCGGGGCGGGCATCCCGTCTTAATCGACCTCCGGTTCCGCGACGAACTCCTGAGTCTCGACCCGGCCGTGGGCCTGCGCGCACTCTTCGACGCGCACCGCGCCGAGGTCTTGCGCCTCGGCGTCGGCTCGCCGTATGTTGTCCGCGACATGGACACTTGGGAGGAGTATTGCGCGCTGCACGCGGAGGTGTTGGGCCGCCCGCCCGACGCTCGACAGGTCGGGGAATGACAGTTTTCGCGGCCCACTTCGTACCGCTTCCATCCAACTATTCTTTTTGACAGCACATCAAAGATTCGCACGGGCCGAATCCCCGCACGCGGACGCGGCAGGCTCGGAGGAGACGTAGATGCTGAATATTATCCCCCGTTTGAAGAAATTGACCGTGGCGCTCATCTTCGCGCTGGCCCTTGCGGCGGGCGCGGCCCCGACCGTCAGCGTGGCGACGACGCGCGCGGGCGAGCAGTTGAACTTTTCTTTGCGGACGACCGAGGGCGGCGCCATCTCTTCGGAGATGCTGCGCGGCGATGTGGTCGTGCTCGCCTTCGGGGCCTCCTGGCTGCCGCTCTCGCGCGAGCAGGTGAAGGGCGTGCAGGAGTTGGCCGACCGCTATGCCGACCGCGATTTGAGAGTCTACTGGGTGAGCACTGACTCCGACTCGCCGAAGTCGAAGAACTACGCGTCGGACGAACAGCTACGCGACTTCGCCCGCAAGAACAAACTGAAGATCGCCGTCCTGCGCGACCCCGACGGCGCGCTCTTCAAGCGCGTGGGCGTGCGCGGCAACCAGCTCCCGGCCGTCGTCATCCTCGACCGCGAGGGCAGCGTCCACGGCGAGCCAATCGCCGGCATCGACCCGAGGGGCGGCCTCGCCGGCCAGCTCTCGGGGCCGCTCAACACATTGCTCGGCACACAGTAATTCTCATCCACTCAGTTTACCGAACGTTTATCACAGTCATCAGTTGAGTGGTTAGTAAGGCAGACTCACCGCAAAGGCGCAGAGGACGCATAGTTAGCGCAGAGAAGAAGCATCAAGCCTCTGCGTTAACTATGCGTCCTCTGTGCCTTTGCGGTGAATCTATTTCCCTCTGACTCAAGTAATCATCGCCCTCACGCTGCCGGGGCGTCGCCCTCGGACTCGCGGACGAGTCTGTAGACGAGCCTCACGGGCAGGCCGACGACGTTCCAGAAGTCGCCCTCGATGCCTTCGATGAAGAGCGCGGCGCGGCCCTGTATGGCGTAGGCTCCGGCCTTGTCCGCCGGCTCGCCCGTGCGGACATACTCGTCGATCTCTGCTTCCGACAACTCGCCGAAGCGCACGCGCGTCTGCTCGTGCCCGACGACGCATCGGCCCGACTCGGCGCGCACCAGCGCCACACCTGTCAAGACCTCGTGCCAACGACCGCCGAGAGCGCGCAGCATCCGGCGCGCGTCCGACGCGTCGCGCGGCTTGCCGAGCACCTCGCCGTCTAAGACGACTACCGTGTCCGCGCCGAGCACAAGCCCGAACAGGCGCGTGCGGGCGACGGCCTCGGCCTTCGCGCGCGCGAGCCGCCGGACGTAGGCGACCGCTTCCTCGCCCTCTCGCCGCGACTCGTCCACGTCGGCCGGACTCGCCTCGAAGGGCCAGCCGACCGCGCGCAAAATCTCCGCCCGGCGCGGGCTTGCCGACGCCAGCACCAGCGGCTCCAAACCGACCGGCCCCACCCCGCCCACGCGGCCCGTCGCTTGAGGCGTCTGCTCGTTATCCATTACACTCCCCATTCGATTGCGGATTCTATAGCAGTCAGTCGTCAGCTAAAAGCTGAAAGCTAATCGCTGAAAGCTCTTTCATGGACGATCTCTTTCGAGCGATGCCGAAACTCCTGCGGGCGGCCGGGGAGTCGGAGGAGGTGTTTGAGGCGGCGGCCTGCGCGGCCTGGCGCCGGGTGGCCGGCGAGGGCGTGCGGGGTCTGGCCGTCCCCTTCCGCCTCTACCGCAAGACGCTCGTCGTGGCCGTCACGGACGCGACCTGGCAGAAGCAGCTCGAGGCCATCAGCCCGCAACTCATCTTCCGCCTCAACTCCCTGCTCGGGCAGGCGATTGTGACGTACATTGAGTTTCGCATCGACCCGCAGACCGTCCGCCGCGAGCGCGCGCGCCTGCGGGCGCAGGAAGGCCCCGCCGCCGCCGCAACCACCGAGGCCCACGAGGAACACGCCCTCCAGAGCGCCGGCGTTGACCTCCAAAGGGCTGCCGCCGCCATCAGCGACGAAGCCCTGCGCCGCCGCTTCCTCGTCGCCGCCGGTCTCTACATCGACGCGCAGGAGAACAGAAAGTGAGAAGCAGTGAGCAGTAAGCAGTAGGCGCCCCGCGAAGCTCGCCGCTCACCATCGAACTTGTTTTTACTGCTTACTGCTCACTGCTTACTGCTTACTACTTGAGCTTATGCCCATCACCGAAGACGACGTTAAGAA
>DASVES010000470.1:0-34581 GCA_036380435.1 Pyrinomonadaceae bacterium
TCGCCAACTTCAAGTTCACCAAGTGAGGCGGAAGGCCGTCGCAGGCGGGGCCGCGGCCCCGCCCGCGACGGCCCAAGCCTTCTACCTTGAGGAAATGATCCGACAGATAAGGTGTTCAGTTCACGCGAAACCAGCCCGGGCGCCTTTGATCTGGCATCTGGCTATTACACGAACCCGTTTTAACTTAAAGGAGAGAACCCCAAATGAATAAGCTTCGCTTCGCCTTCACCGCCCTGGCCTTCATGGCCTTCACCCTGGCGGTATCCTCCAGCGCGCAAGCGCAGGCCACCCGCACGTGGGTCTCCGGCGTCGGCGACGATGTCAACCCGTGCAGCCGCACCGCCCCCTGCAAGACCTACGCCGGGGCCATCTCGAAGACGGCCAAGGACGGCGAGATCAGCACGCTCGATCCCGGCGGTTTCGGCACCATCACCACCACCAAGTCCATCACGATTAACGGCGGCGGCGCGGGCCAGGGCTACGGCTCGATCCTCTCCGCCCTCGCGCCGCAGGGCGTGCTCGTCAACATCACCGACGTGAACGACATCCGGAAGAGCGTCAAGCTCAACTGGCTCGACATCAACGGCGCGAGCACCGGAACCGACGGCATCCGCATGATCGCCGGCAACACGCTCCACATCGAGAACACCTTCATTGACGGCATGGCGGGCGACGGCGTTGATATCAACGTTTCCGTTGGCATCGCCTTCTCGATGAAGAACGTCTCGATCCGCAACTGCGTGGGCTCCGGCGTCAAGATGGCCTCCACCGGCGGGGGGTCGGTCGGCTTCAGCCTCAACAACGTACAGGTCAGCAAGACCGGCACGGGCATTGACGTGCAGAACGGCGCGCGCGGCACCATCACCGACACCGTGATCGCGCTCAACACCACGGGCATCTCCGTCACAGAGGCGGGGAACGACGCCGAGGCCAACATCGTGAACGCGACCATCACCGGGCACGTCACCGGCATCAGCGTGGGCGCGGGCGCGCGGGCGCGCATCGCCCGCTGCCTGATCACGCAGAACGTGACCTCTCTGACGCCGGCCGCGCAGGTGGACACCGGCAACAACAACACCATCATGGGCAACACCAACAACACGGCCCCGGCCGGCTTGCCCTTCCCGCAAAACTAAAGCCGCCCGGCACGGCTCAATTCTTAGTCCCCCGACGGTCGCCCTTTGGCGCGGTCGTCGGGGGACTAACTTTTTGCCCCGCGCCCCGGGAGTCCGAGACGCCTTATCGAGGCGGCGAAAGTCGTCGGCCCGCAGTGATTTCCTCGTCGGGCGCTCTGCTTGACTAGCCTGCGGCGCATGGCTAGACTGCTTTTTCTTCTCAGTCCGCCGGTGATCAGCGGTCAATTACCGAACAACGCTGGATCGATCTATAAAAGCCTGCGGGGTTGTCGTGCGACCCTTAGCGGAAACCTGAATTGATGTTAACGAAACCAGGCATCGACGCGCTCGGGCCGAACGCCGCCTCCGCGCCGCCGGACGCGTCGCCCACGCCGCCAGCGCTGCCCCGCTACGAAGCCCTGCCGGACGCACCCTTAGTTACCATCGAGCCTGGCAAGTCGTGGAGTGCGCTCGATCTGCGCGAACTTTGGGACTACCGCGAGCTGCTCTACTTCCTCATCTGGCGCGACGTGAAAGTGCGCTACAAGCAGACGGTGCTCGGCGCGGCCTGGGCGGTTTTGCAACCGCTCTTTATGATGGCCCTATTCTCGCTCCTTTTCGGGCGCGTCGCCGGCATCGACACGGGGGCGGTTCCTTATCCCCTCTTCGCCTTCGTGGGCCTTGTGCCGTGGACTTTCTTCGCCAACGCAGTGACGACGAGCAGCAATAGCCTCGTGAGCAGCACGCACCTGATCTCGAAGGTCTACTTTCCGCGCCTGCTCGTGCCCGCCGGGGCGGTGGCCGCGTGCCTCTTCGACTTCGCGCTCTCGTTCCTGGCGCTTCTCGGGATGCTCGTCTATTACCGCGTCTCGCCCACGGCGAACCTTCTGATGCTGCCCGCGCTCGTCGCCTTGATGGCCGGCTTCGCGCTGGGCGTCGGGATGTGGCTGTCATCCTTAAACGTCAAGTACCGCGACGTGCGTTTCGTGCTGCCGTTTTTGATTCAGCTCTGGCTCTTTGCCTCGTCGGTGATTCTCCCGTCGAGCGCCGTGCCCGAGCGCCTGCGCTGGCTGCTGTACCTGAACCCCATGTCGGGCGTCGTCGAGGGCTTCCGCTCGGCGCTGCTCGGCTTGCCGTTCGACTGGCGGGCCATCGGGGTCGCGGCCACCGCCACGGCCGTCGTGCTCGTCTATGCCGCCTACTCCTTCCGGCGCACGGAGCGCAGCTTCGCCGACATCATCTGAAGATCATTATGCGGCCAATCGTCAGGGTTGAGAATGTAGGCAAGCTCTACCAGTTGGGCAGCTCGGGCGCCGCCTACGGGACGCTCCGCGACACGCTGGCCGAGGCGGTGCGTTCGCCCTTCAGCCGCTGGCGCGGCGACGCTGGCGCGGCGACCAGCGAGCAGTCGTTCTGGGCGCTGCGCGGCGTAAGCTTCGACGTTCGGCCCGGCGAGATCGTCGGCATCATCGGGCGCAACGGGGCGGGCAAATCGACACTGCTGAAAATCCTCTCACGCATCACCGAGCCGACGACCGGGCGGATCGAGCTTTACGGGCGCGTCGGCTCGCTCCTCGAAGTCGGGACGGGCTTCCACCCGGAGCTTTCGGGGCGCGAGAACGTCTTCCTCAACGGCGCGATCCTCGGCATGGGCCGCGACGAGATTGAGAAGAAGTTCGACGAGATCGTGGCGTTCGCCGAGATCGAAAAATTCCTCGACACGCCCGTCAAGCGTTACTCCTCCGGCATGTACATCCGCCTCGCCTTCGCCGTGGCGGCGCACCTCGAATCCGAAATCATGATCGTGGACGAGGTGCTGGCCGTGGGCGACGCACAGTTTCAGGAGAAGTGCCTCGGCAAGATGGGCGAGATCGCCAGGGGCGGGCGCACCGTGCTGCTCGTCAGCCACAACGTCGGCATCGTCAGCTCGCTCTGCACGAGGGCCGTCTACCTCGCCGACGGGCAGTTGCGCTCGGAGGGGCCGGCCGAGAAGATTGTCGGTGAGTACCTGTCAGAGGCGCTGGAGAGCAAGGTTCACGACCTGGAGCGGCTGCGGCCCGCCGGCATGGGCGAGCGCGTTAAGTTCCTCGACATCAGCCTCGCCTCGACCGAGGGCTCGCACGTCGAGGTCGGACGCCCGCTCGAGTTCCTTCTGACGATCCGCTCCGAGGACGACATGAGGGGCCTGAGCATCGGGGCGAGCATCTTCAACGTCGTCGGCGCCTGCGTCGGGTCGCTCATCACGCGCGAGGAGTTTTCAGTGCGGGCTGGGGAGGTCGTGTGCCTGCGTCTGAAAGTCTCAGCCCTCAGTCTCGCGCCCGGCTCTTACTACTCCGGCTTCAGTATCGGGCGCGGCGGGCATGAGGTCAGGCGCGCCGACCTGGATGCGGTGCTCGGCGTTCCCTCTTTCCAAGTGCTGCCTATCTCGGACAACTATCTCTTCACCAACTGGCAACTCGGCTGGGGCAGCGTCATCTTCAAGGACACACTATTGACGGTCGTGGGCGACGTGGAAGTCTAACTGACGTAGAAACGAGGCTGGGCCGGGACGAAGACGAAGACCTGCCTTTGCTGTCCGCCTCCAACACATTTGTGCAACCTTGGAAGTCAAGATAGTCTGTGGTATACGATACAGCCCGGGTCGGGTGCTGAATCTTTCGGGTCGCCCGCTTCACGAACCCATCACCATGACCCATTCTTTAACAGTCGAGATGAGGGAAGAGCGTTCAATGAATCAGACGCTTTCGTTTGTTTTAGACCCGGTGAAGCTCGACGAGCTAGCCGAAAAGTACCGTGAGGCGTACGCGCAAGCCGCCCCCTTCCCGCACATCGTCATCGATGATTTTTTACCGGCGGACGCTTTGAGGCAGGTACTCTCAGAGTTCCCCGGCGCGCGGCAGATTGACTGGAATAAGTTCAACGATCCGGCGCAGCGGAAGCTGGGGTCAACCGCCGAGTCGCAAATCGGCGAGTACACGCGTTTCCTGCTATACCAGTTCAACTCCTCGACCTTTATCAGGTTCCTCGAAAAGCTGACGGGCATTAGCGGCTTGTTGCCCGATCCCCACTTTATCGGCGGCGGCATACACCAGATATTGAGGGGCGGCTTTCTGAAAATCCACGCCGACTTCAACCGTCACCCCTTGCTGCCACTGGATCGTCGGCTGAACCTCCTGCTCTACCTCAACGAAGATTGGAGGGAAGAATATGGGGGACATCTGGAGCTTTGGAGCAGGGACATGTCGGAGTGTCGGGCGCGGATACTCCCCGTCTTCAACCGCTGCGTGATCTTCTCGACTACGGACTACTCGTTCCACGGGCACCCCGACCCGCTGAAGTGCCCCCAGGAACGGACGCGGAAATCGATGGCGCTCTACTACTACTCTAACGGACGCCCCGAAGAGGAAAGCTCCCCCGAGCACGGCACCCTCTTCCAGCACCGGCCCGGCGAGTCGTACGACCTGAGCGCGGTCGTATCCCCACCGCAACCGCTCACCGCCAAGCAAATCATCATAAAGTTTGTCCCCCCTATCGTGATGGAGGCTTACCTGTCCTTGAAGCGGAGGGTGTAATGCCCCGTGTGAGAGGTCGTGCCTGAAAAGTCCGCTCGTCCCACAACCTCTCAACCCGCTCGACAATTCCGCCTGTCAATCGAATTTACAGCACACACGGACGAGGCTGGACGGGGAGATTCCTCGCCTCAAACCTGCCGCCGCCGACAGTGGCCCCGCGCCGGTTGATTTTACGCACACAATACGGATAATGCGGATTGGCTTCATAGTGTAGGAGTTCATGTCATTTAAAATAGGAGTGAAACGTGAAGATGCGTAGCATTAAAAGCTTTGTCCCCTACAGGGTGCAAAATGCCATGAGAGTCTTGCTGGGTATCTCGGCAATTGAGGCGAGGATGAGCGAACTCGAAGAGCGTCTCGGTCGCTCCGAGGATAAGCTCGACGAATTCGAAAAGATTTCCTTTAGCAAAGATTTTTGGGAAAGGTCGCGGGTACGCTGGCGCGGAAACGAGCCGTCAACCGGCCTAACCTGGAATAAAGAATTGAAAGGTGACAACTTCATCTCGAAGGTCGCCTCCTACAATGCTTTCGGCCCTGACAGCGCCGTGCTTGAAATCGGGCCGGGGTACGGGCGGCTTTTGAAAGCGATGCTGACACAGGGCGTGTCCTTTAAGAATTATTTGGGCGTCGATCTGTCACCGGACAGAGTGCGGCAGCTTAAAGAAACCTTTGCGAATGAGAAGATTGACTTTAGACAGGGGGACGTTGAGAACGTGGCGCTCGATGGGACCTTCGACGTCGTCATCTCTTCTCTTACTTTCAAACACCTCTATCCAACTTTTGAGAAGTCGTTGGCTAATCTCACGACTTACGTCAACCTCAACGGGATGTTGTTCTTCGACCTCGTCGAGGGTAAGGCAAACTTCTTTGAATACGGCGGTGAAACGTACCTCCATTTTTATCAGAAATCGGAGGTGCTGGAGATACTAGGCCGCACTAATCTTGAGCTGGTCGCCTTCGATCAGGTCGAGCACGACCCGGAGCACGTGCGGCTCTTAGTAGTAGCGAAAAAAGTAAAGTAGACTTTACGTCGTCGCGCCTTTATGACTTTGTCGGCTGCTGTGAGGAACAAGGGCCAAAGCCAGACGAGAAATTAATGAGCTAATTCAGCCCGCGCGCCTCGCCACCTCGACCTGGATCGAGCACGCGCCGTTCGCGATGTATTTAGTTGACGTGCTGTGAGCGCGTGTCTTCGTCGAGCTGGGGGCTGACTGCGGCATCTCCTACTAATTCCTCTGTCAAGCGGCGAATGAGTCAGGACTCCGCGCGCCTATTGGCGGCCCTTCTTTTCAGGCGCCGCCGATCTCAAGTGTCGGCGATCACGTCGCCAACCGGCACTTGAGTTGGGGCAGCATCGTGTTCAGAGACACACTTTTGACGGTTTGACGGCCGAGGGGCCGTAGGCCAGCCCAGCGTGGAATCCATCCGCAACCTCCAAAGAAAGCTCGGCGGCGTCGGTTACGCGACGCGGGTGAAGCTGGCAACCCTTCTGCTGCTCGCGCTGACGGCCCTGCTCACCAACCTCATCTACCTGCGTGAGAACCGAGGGTTAGAGCCGACGACGGCCGGGCACGACGACATCAATATTTATGAGCGTCGGTTCGGTGTGCTGCGCGAGGCGCTGCCCGCGCGGGGCGTCGTCGGGTACTTGAGCGACGAGCAGGAAGTGAACGAGGCCACGAAAAAATATTACCTGACGCAATACACGCTCGCCCCTCTGATCGTCGTCAGGGACGCTGACCAGGCGCTGGTCGTCGGCGACTTCGCGCGCGCAAGGGAGGGGGCGCCGGAGACCGTCGCCGCTCAGCTCAGGCTCATCAAGGACTTCGGCGACGGCGTCGCGCTCTACGCGCGGGAGGAGCGTTGATGACTGCCGTCCTCTTCGCGCTCTCTTCGCTCGTCGCGCTGGCCTTCGGGTTTCTTTTCGTCTCTCTTCTCTGGCCGGCGGGGCGGCCCTTCGGGGAGCGCCTGCTTCTGAAGCTCTGTCTGGCGGCGGGCTTCGGGTACGGACTCACGTCGTGCCTCTGCTTCGTATGGCTACTGATGCACGGGCGGGCCGACCGCACTTACCTCTTGTTCGAGGCCGTCGTACTCGCGCTTCTGCTTGCGGGCGTCCTCTTCAGGCTGAGCCGGGCGCGAGGACGCTCGACTGTCGCCGAGGGAGAGAGAGCGAGAGAGAGCGCGAGAGCGCGAGCGAGAGAGCGCGAGAGCGATGCGCCGCCCGAGAGGTGGGGATGGCTTTTCACGGCGTTCTTCGGCGTCTCGCTCGCCTCGACGGCGCTCGCCGTGGCCGCCGCTATCGTGCGCGAGCCGCACGGGGGCGGCTGGGACGCCTGGGGGATTTACGGCCTGCGCGCGCGCGCAATCTTCCGCGGCGGGGAGAACTGGCGCGAAGGCTTCTCGGCGCTCACTCCCTGGTCTCACCCGGATTACCCGCTGCTGCTGCCGTTGAGTGACGTGCGGAGTTGGCTCTACTGCGGGGGCGAGGTGGCTTACGCTCAGTCAGTCCTGAGCGCAATTTTCACCCTGGCCACGGCCGGATTATTATACTCGGCGCTCGCGGCGTTGCGCGGCCGCGCGCAAGGTTATCTGGCCGGCGTGGTGCTGATGGGGTTCACGACCTTCATCGTCTATGGAAGCTCGGCCTACGCCGACGTGCCGGTCATGTTCTTCTTCACGGCGACGCTCGCGCTCTTTGCCCTACACTTCGGGTCAGGCGAGGGGTCGCGCCAATTCCTGATTCTCGCGGGGGTGGCGGCGGGACTGGCGGCATGGACGAAGAACGAGGGACTGCTCTTCGTCGCGGCCGTGCTGGCCGCTCATCTGGCGGTGACAGCCTTCGCCGGGGGGCGGAAGACTTACGCGCGGCAGCTTTTCTTCGTCGCGCTCGGCCTGCTGCCGGTGTTGGCCGTGGTCGTCTACTTTAAGACGTGGGTCGCGCCGCCGAGTGAGTTGACGGCGGCGATGGGCAGCAGCTCGGCCCTCGGCAAGATATTCGACTATCACAGGTACGTTCACATCGTTCGGGAATTTTTATTGCAGCTCCTCTATTATCGCGGGCGCGGCGTCAATCTCACCTACCTGCTCGCGATCTATTTAGTGTGCGCCGGGGTGAGTCGCAAGCACAGATCGGGCGTCATCCACGTGGGGCTGACGCTGTGCCTGATGTTGGCGGGATACTTCTGGGTCTATCTGACGACGCCCTACGAGCTTGTCTTTCACGTCAGGTTTTCGATGGACCGTCTGCTGCTCCAACTGTGGCCGGGCTTCCTTCTCCTGTACTTCCTGGCCGCGACCGCCCCCGAGGAGGCTTTCGGCCAAGCGGCGTCAGGGGGAAGGCTCCGGGCAAGTTCGGGGGTCGCAGCCTGAAGGGTTATGAGCACGAACATGAACAACGAACCATGCCTGTCCGTCGTCGTTCCCGCCTACAACGAGGAGGCGACGCTGGAGGAGGTCATCCTCAAGGTGCTGGCACTCCCGCAGTTGCTCGAAGTCGTCGTGGTGGACGACTGCTCGAGCGACGGCACGCCCGAGGTCACGCGCCGTCTGGCCGACGCCTACCCGCGAGTGCGCGTCGCGCGCCACGAGCGTAACGCCGGCAAGACCGAGGCGCTCAAGACCGGATTCGCGCTGACGAGAGGCGGGATCGTCATCGTGCAGGACGCCGATCTCGAGTACGATCCGACCGAGATTCCCGCCGTCATCCAGCCGATCATCGAGGGCCACGCCGATGTCGTCTATGGCTCGCGCTTCATGGTGCGGCGCGCGGCCCGCGTGCTCTACTACTATCACTTCCTGGCCAACAAGTTCCTGACCTCATTCTCGAACGTGATGACGAATCTCAACATGACGGACGTGGAGACTGGATACAAAGCCTTCCGCGGCGAGATCATCCGCAACATGGTCATCACCTCCAGCGGGTTCGGCTTCGAGATCGAGGTCACGGCGAAGATCGCCAAGCTGAAGTGCGCCATCTATGAGGTTCCCATCAGCTACTACGGCCGCACCTACGAGGAAGGCAAGAAGATCGGGCTGAGCGACGGCTTCGCCGCGCTCTGGTTCGTCGTGCGTTTCAACCTCTTCTGCGGCCTCGACGCCTCCTTCCGCAGCCGCCCCGCGCCGCGCGGCGAGCAGGTGTGCGCGCCCGACCCGGCGCGGAACTCGGGAGCCTTGAGGTGATGAGCGAAAAGATCGTCTACGTCGGCCGGGACTTGGAAGCGATGTCCTTCGCCGTCAACTACCACCGCTGGATTCTCGACGCCTTCGGCCCCCGCCTGGGCGCGCGCCTCGTCGAGGTCGGGGCCGGCTCGGGCGAGTTCTCCGAACTCCTTCTGGCGCGCGAGCCAGAGACGATCTCGCTGGTCGAACCCTCGGCCGACATGCACCGCCTACTCGAAGCTCGCGTCCACGCCGCGGGCGCGGGCGCGAACGTCGCCACCTACAACGCCACCTTCGCCGACGTAGCCGAGCGCATCCGCGCGGAGCAGCGTCCCGACTCGGTCATCTACGTTAACGTCCTCGAACACGTCCAAGACGACGAGGCGGAGTTGCGAGCCGTCCAGCGAACGCTCGGCGCGGGCGGAAGAATCTTCATCTTCGTGCCCGCGTTGCCGTGGCTCTACGGGGAGTTCGACCGGAGGGTCGGCCATTACCGACGGTACACGAAGGCCGAGCTTGAAGAAAAATGTCAGCGCGCGGGGTTCAGGATGTTGAAGTCGGTCTACTTCGATCTGGCCGGCATCGCGCCGTGGTGGATTCAGTATCGCCTGCTCAGGGCCAGCACTTTGAGCCCCGGCGCAGTCAAGCTGTACGACAGGCTGGTGGTTCCCGTCACGCGGGCCGTCGAGTCGCTCATCAACCCGCCTCTCGGTAAGAACCTGCTCCTGATCGCGGAGAAGACTTAGATGGCCAGCCGCGCCGGGGCGAGGGCCGCGCGGTTCGCGGCGAGTCGCGGCTGGGGCTGGAGCTGGAGGGCTTGCTGGTTTGAAATCCCCGGCCTTACCCGGTAGTATTTGCTGGACAACCAACTCCCTCGGCGATAAATAAACGCACACAGAAGATTTAATGCCCGACTTCAACCCGCTCGACCATCTCATCTGTCTCCAACACCCGGCACGCCTCGCCCCCTCAACGTGGATCGAGCACGTGCCGTTTGCGATGTATTTGATCGACATCCTGCGGCCGAGGGTCTTCGTCGAGTTGGGGACGTTCTACGGCGTCTCGTACTGCGCCTTCTGTCAGGCGGTCGAAGAACTGGGGGCCGGCACACGGTGCTACGCCGTTGACACCTGGCAGGGGGACCCGCAGGCCGGGTTCTTCGCCGATGAGGTGCTCAACCACCTGAGGGAGCATCACGACCCGCTTTACGGCGGCTTCTCCCGCCTGATTCAGAGCGACTTCGACGAAGCGGCAGGGCAATTCCCCGAAGGGTCGGTTGACCTCCTGCACATCGACGGCTTCCACACCTACGAGGCCGTCCGCCATGACTTTGAGACGTGGCTGCCGAAGATGAGCGAGCGCGGCGTCGTTCTGTTCCACGACATTAGCGTGCGCAACGAGGGTTTCGGCGTCTGGAAATTCTGGGACGAAGTGAAGGCCGGACGCCCGCACTACGAGGTGGATTTCGGATGGGGACTCGGCCTCATCGCCACGGGACGTGAGCGCCCGGCAGCTCTCAGCGTTCTGTTCGACTCGCCGGATGATGAGCTGCGGCGCATCCGCGAATATTTTCACCGGCTCGGCCTCGGGCTGGAAGCCGCGCAGGAATTACACTCACTCAAAAAGGCGACGCGCGCGCGCGACGAGGCGAGCCGCGCGCGCGAGGAGCGCATGCGGCGCAACCACCCGCTGCTCACGCGCGCGAGCAATCTCCTGCAAGTCTGCGCCGAGCATGGGCTGGGCGCCGCACTGCGCGCCGGGCAGGAGAAGATTCGTCGAAAGGGCGAGGCGTCGGGGCGGAGCGCGGGCGAGGATGCCGCGACGGCCGCGAACTCTTGAGAGAGCAAGTGAAGACGATGGAAGCGCCGCCGAAGGTTTCGGTCATCACGCCGCTCTACAACTCGTCGGCATTCATCCGCGCTACGCTCGACAGCCTGCGCGCGCAGACCTACGAGGACTGGGAATCAATCCTCGTCGATGACGGCTCGACGGACGACACGGCTGAGGTCGTCCGCCCCTATCTTGAGGACGCGCGGTTTCGTCTCATACGTCAGGAGAATCGAGGCATCGCGGGGGCCAGGAACACGGCGATTCAGGCGGCGTCGGGCAAATGGGTCTGCCTGCTCGACCACGACGACCGCTGGCTCCCGCGCAAACTCGAAAAGCAGATTGCTTTCGCGCGCGAGCATTCCTTCGACATCACCTGCACGGACGCTTTCATCGTCACGGAGAACGAGCGTTGGGTCTATAGCCGCGGATTCCCCGAAGTGGCGGCGGAGGTGCAGCGCGCCGCGCACGATCCAAGCGTTGATGTTTTCGGGCTGCTCATCAAACTCGATTTCCTGTGCGCGTCGTCCGTGATGATCCGCCGCACGCTCTTCGACGAGCGCGGGCTGCTCGATCCGTCGGCGGTTCCGGCGGACGACTACGAGATGTGGCTGCGTTGTCTGCCAGAGGCGAAGCTCGGCTTTCTCGGTGAGCCTCTCATCGAGTACATGGTGCATGCGAACAACTACTCGCGCGACGAGCCGCGCATGATAGAGCAGGCCATACGCGTGCTTCAGCTCCACAGAAAGCGGCACGCGCTCAGCGCCTTGCGTCGGCGACAGTTCGACGAATCGCTGGCCTACCAGTTCGGCCTGCTCTTTAAAAAGCTCTCACTGGATCGCTCAAAGGCTTACGCGCTCACGCGCTCGCTCTCGCTCATGAAAGACGGGCCGGGCGCGCTTCGCCTGCTCCGCTTCGCTGTGTGGAGGCCGCTTGCGGAGCGCGCCCGCCATGCGGCGCGTTACCGTCTGGGCCTCGCGCCCCGAAAAGTCTGAACGGTCAGAGATTGCTTAATTGCGGATTCTCTTCGTAGCAATGGCGAACAGCATCCACACTGCTCGCTGGATCAGTCAGTTGGAGGGGCAGGGATGGGACGTGCATCTCTTCCCGGCGGAAGAAGTATGCCCGCACCCGCGCCTGCGGAACTTGAAGCTGCACGAGCCGTTGAGCGTCAGGCCGCCGGGGCTTGACCCGAGCGTGGAGGTCATCGGCGAATGGCCGCTCCCGAAGGGCGCATCGCTCGCGCGCCGCGTCGCGGGGAAGTTCGCTCCCTCGTGGCCAGACCGCGCGTGGCATCTGGCGCGCACGATCCGAAAGCTCCGGCCAGACATCGTCCACTCTCTTGAGATTCAGCACGCGGGCTACCTGACTCTCGGCGCGCGCGCGCACTTTGCCGCCGACGACTTTCCGACGTGGGTCGTCTCGAACTGGGGGAGCGACATTTATCTTTTCGGGCGACTGGCCGCGCACGCCGGGAAGATCAGGGAGATGATGGCGGCCTGCGACTACTACCACTGCGAGTGCCGCCGGGACGTGGCGCTGGCGCGCGAGTTCGGGTTCGAGGGCGAGGTCATGCCGGTCTTCCCCGTGACGGGCGGCTTCGAGGTCGAGCGGATGCGCGCACTACGGCAGCCGGGGCCGACCTCCTCGAAGCGCCGTGTGGTATTGAAGGGTTATCAGAACTGGGCGGGGCGCGCGCTGGTTGGCTTGCGCGCCATCGAGCTTTGCGCCGACCTGATGCGTGGATACCGCGTGACGGTGTATCTGGCGCAGCCCGACGTGATGCTCGCCGCCGAACTCCTCAGTCAGAAGACCGGCATCCCCATCGAGTGCGAATCGGGGGAGTGGACGCACGATGACGTTCTGCGGATGCACGGCAGCGCGCGCACCTCGATTGGATTGAGCATCAGCGACGCCATCAGCACCTCCCTGTTGGAGGCGATGATCATGGGGTCGTTCCCTATCCAGTCGCACACGGGCTGCGGCGACGAATGGGTGAAGAGCGGCGAGAACGGCCTGCTCGTCCACCCAGAGTCGCCGGAGGAAGTGGCCGCCGCGCTCAGGCGCGCGCTCACGGATGACGCGCTCGTGGATCGCGCCGCCGAAATCAACGCGCGGCTGACCGCCGAGCGGCTCGACAAGACGCTGATCGCCGCGATGACCGTTGAGATGTACAAAAAAATCGCTTCGCCGCGGACAAGCGCGCGGTAAGAGCGGCGGGGCGGCAACGACCGGCGGGCGCTGAGGCCACAATCTCCGATGTCTAACCTGACAGCAATTCTTCTGTGCGGCGGCAAGGGCGAGCGGCTCCGGCCCTTCACCGACACGGCGCCGAAGACGCTGGTGCCGCTGGGCGGCCGGCCGCTGCTTCATCACCTGCTGTCGTATCTTGCGGCGGAGGGCGTCTCGCGCTTCGTGGCCTGCGTCGGCTACAAGGCCGAGGCCGTCGAAGAGTTTTTGCGCGAGCGGCGCGACCCGTCGTGGGAGGTCGAGTGCGTCAACTCGGGCGACGCGAGCATGACGGATCGCATCCTCGACGCGAGGGCGCATGTCGGCGGTCGCGCCCTGATCTGTTATGGCGACACGCTGGCGAACGTTGATATCGGGGAGTTGCTCGCGAGCCACCGTGCGAGCGGCGCGCTGGCGACGCTCACGACCTACCCGCTGCACAGTCCCTTCGGCATCGTTCACTTCGATGGGTCGGGGCGCGTCTCGGAGTTTGCCGAGAAGCCGGCGCTGCCGTACTGGATCAACATCGGCTTCATTCTCTGCGAGCCGGAGGCCTTCGCGTATCTTCTGCCCGGCTCGGACATGCCCACCTTCCTCTCGGCGCTGGCCGCGGCGGGCAGGCTCTATGCGTACAGGCACACTGGCAAGCACCTGACCGTCAACACCGAGAAGGAGCGAGCCGACGCCGAAGTCGAGATGGTCGAATTTTTCACTTACATGGATGGGCAACAGAGATGAATAAAAAGCGCGTTTTGGTGACCGGAGGATCGGGCTTTATCGGCTCGCATCTGGTACACCGCCTGCTCGACGACGGGGCCAAAGTCGCCGTCACGGTGCGTTACGGGAACGTCATGAAGAACGAGCGGCTCCGCGGCTGCTGGGACGACCTCGAGGTCATCGAGGCCGACCTCCGCAACCGAGGCGCGCTGGCCTGCATCCGCGACTTCGCCCCCGAAGTAGTCTTCCATCTGGCCGCCTACAATCACGTCGGCCAGAGCTTCGTGCAGGTCGAAGAGTGTTTCGACGTGAACGCGAAGGGAAGCGCTAACCTGCTCGACACATGCGGCGGCGCGGCGAGGTTCGTCTACATGTCCACCTCGGAAGTCTACGGGCATCAGACCGAGGTTCCGTTCGTCGAGACGATGGACCCGGAGCCGATCTCTCCTTACGCCATCACGAAGTACGCGGGCGAGCTGTACTGCCGCATGAAGCAGCGCATCGGCGGCGACACCTCGGTCGTCATTCTCCGACCCTTCAACACCTTCGGCCCCTATCAAAGCGCGAAGGCCGTCATCCCGGAGCTGATCGTCAACTGCCTGAAGGGCGAGCCTATCAGGACGACGAAGGGCGAGCAGACGCGCGAGTTCAACTACGTCTCCAATATCGTTGACGGCCTCGTCGCGGCGGGAAGTTACGAGGGCAAACTTGACGGCGTGCTCAACCTCGCCTCGGGCGAGGAGGTCGCCATTCACGATCTGGTCAGAAAGATCGCGGAGCTGACGGAGACGCGCTCGGAGATTGAAATCGGAGCCTTGCCCTACCGCCCGACCGAAATCTGGCGCATGTACGCCGACAGCGCGCGCGCGCGTCAGACGCTCGGCTGGGAGCCGAAGGTGGGGCTTGACGAGGGGCTGCGCCTGACGGTCGAGTGGTTCCGCGAGTACAGACGCGGGGATTCCGACGCGTGAGCAACTCCATTGAAGAAAAGATGAGGGTTCTGATTCTCGGCGGGTCGGGGATGCTGGGGCACAAGCTCTGGCAGACTCTATCGGAGCGCTTCGACACGCGCGCGACGTTCCGCCAGTCGCCAGCCGCCTACGCTCGATACGGAATTTTCGATCCGGCGCGCTCCATCGGTCACGTCTCGGCGCAGGACTTCGATGGCGTCGTGCGCGCGCTCGCCGCCGTGCGTCCCGACGTGGTCGTCAACTGCGTCGGCATCGTCAAGCAGGACGCGGCGGCGAAAGACCCGTATCAGAGCATCAACACGAACGCGCTCTTCCCGCACCGTCTGGCGCAGGCGTGCATCGCGTCGGGCGCGCGGCTCATCCACATCAGCACCGACTGCGTCTTCACGGGGCGGCGCGGCAACTACAAAGAGACGGACGCGGCGGACGCCGAAGACATTTACGGGCGCACGAAGTGGCTCGGCGAGGTGGACTCCGAGCGTTGCCTGACCATACGCACCTCGATGATCGGGCGCGAGCTGCAAGGCGCGCACGGCCTCGTCGAATGGTTCCTCTCACAGCGCGGCCAACGCGTGCGCGGCTTCAAGCGCGCCGTCTTCAGCGGCTTCACGACCGAAGCGCTGGCCTCCATCATCGGTGATGTGATCGCCGGCCACGCGGGCTTGCGCGGCGTCTGGCACGTCGCCGCCGAGCCGGTCAACAAGTTCGACCTGCTCACTCTGGTTAAAGAGGCTTACGGGTTGGACATCGAGATCGAGCCGGACGAAACTTTCGTCTGCGACCGCAGCCTCGACGGCGCGCGGTTCCGACAAGCGACGGGCTTCGCGCCGCCGTCGTGGCCGGAGATGATCGAGCGGATGCGCGGCGACGCGACCCCCTACGAGGAGTTTCGGAGGATTCATGCTCAAGGATAAGAGAGTGGTGGTGACGGGCGGCACAGGCTCGCTCGGAAAAGTTCTGGTGCGGCGGCTGCTGTCGGGCGAGGTGGGCTTGCCGCGCCAGATCGTCGTCTTCTCGCGCGACGAGGCCAAGCAGCACTCGATGCGTCTGGCCTTCCAGCACCTGCGCACCGCCACCGACGAAGTCATCTATCACAACTTCGAGCAGCTCCTGCAATTCCGCATCGGCGACGTGCGCGACCCCGCGAGCGTCAACGCCGTCCTGCGTCACGCCGACGTGGTCTTCAACGCCGCGGCCTTAAAGCAGGTGCCCTCCTGCGAATACTTCCCCTTCGAGGCCGTGCAGACCAACATCGTCGGCGCGGAGAACATCGTCCGGGCCGTGCGCGAGGGCCGCCTCCCCGTCGAGACCGTGGTCGGCATTTCGACGGACAAGGCGTGCAAGCCCGTCAACGTCATGGGCATGACGAAGGCGGTGCAGGAGCGCCTGTTCGTCTGCGCTAACCTCGACGTTCCCGACACGCGCTTCGTCTGCGTCCGCTACGGCAACGTGCTCGCCTCGCGCGGCTCCGTCATCCCGCTCTTTCACGAGCAGATCAGACGCGGCGGCCCCGTCACCATCACGACGGCCGACATGACGCGCTTCCTCCTCAGTCTGGAGCAGGCCGTCGATACCGTCTTCGCGGCGCTCGGCGAGGCCGAACGCGGCGAGACCTACATCCCGCGCGTGCCCTCGGCCAGAGTGACCGACGTGTCGGATGCGCTCATCGGCGACCAGAAGATTAAGACGGTCGTCACCGGCATCCGCCCCGGCGAGAAGGTACACGAGATACTGGTCTCCGAGGAGGAGGCTTTTCGCACGGTCGCGCGCGGCGACTATTACGTCATCCAGCCGATGCTGCCGGAGCTACGCCAGAGCGAGGAGATCAAAAACGCCCTCGGCCGCGAATACAGCTCCGCCGACAACGTGATGAGTCCGGCGGAGGTGGCCGAACTGCTCAAGCGGCACAAGCTGATGCCCAGCGACCGCTTCGTCTATGAGGAAGACATGCTCGCATGAAGGTGATGACCATTCTGGGCACGCGGCCCGAAATTATCCGCCTCAGCCGCGTCGTCGAAAAACTCGACCGCCTCTGCCAACACGTCCTCGTCCACACGGGGCAGAACTTCGACGCCGCCTTAAGCGACCTCTTCTTCGAGGAGCTGGGCGTGCGCCGTCCCGACCACTACCTCGGCGTGCGCGGTGACACATTCGGCGAACAGATCGGCCGCATCATCAGCGAGAGCGAGCGCGTGATGACGGCCGAGCGTCCTGATCGCCTGCTCATCCTCGGCGACACCAACAGCGCGCTTTCGGCCCTCGTCGCCAAGCGACTGGGCATCCCCGTCTATCACATGGAGGCCGGCAACCGCTGCTACGACGACCGCGTGCCGGAGGAAGTTAACCGCCGCGTCGTCGATCACAGCAGCGACGTGTTGATGCCCTACACTGAGCGCAGCCGGCAGAACCTCCTGCGCGAAGGCTTCGCGGGCGAGCGCGTCTACGTCACCGGCAATCCCATCCTCGAAGTCATCGAGCACTACAATGAGCGCGTGCGCGCCTCCGACGTGCTCGCGCGGCTCTCCCTCGAAGCGCAAAAATATTTTCTGGTGACGATGCACCGCGCCGAGAACGTGGACGTTGAGGAGCGCCTGCGCTCGCTCATCGGCGCGCTCGAAGCTCTGGGGCGCGAATATGGCCTGCCCGTCGTCATCAGCACGCACCCGCGCACGCGCGCCGTGATGGAGCGCTTCCGCGTCGATGCCGGGGCGCACGCCGAGCTACAGTTTCACGCGCCCTTCGGCCTCTTCGATTTCGTCGCGCTCGAACAGAACGCCTTCTGCGTCCTCTCGGACTCTGGCACGGTGCAGGAGGAGTGTTGCATCTTCGGGGTGGCCAACGTCACCATCCGCGACGTGACCGAGCGGCCCGAGACCATCGAGTCGGGGAGCAACATCCTGAGCGGCGCGGAGCCGGAGGCGGTGCTGCGCTGCGTGCGCGCCGTGCTCGACGGCAAAAGCGAATGGGCGCCGCCGCCCGAGTATCTCGTCAAAAACGTCAGCGGCACGGTGGCCCGCATCGTGCTCGGTTACAGACGCGAAGGCCGGGGGTGAGTAGGCCGGGGAACACGGATGAGACGGATAAGGACGGATTATCACAGATCAATCCGTGACGACCCGTCTTCCGTCCGTCTCATCCGTATTCTACTCCTTTAAGATGTGTGTTGACCGGCCCCGCGCGGCCGACGACGAAGTATGAAGATCGCGCTCGTCTCAGAAGCCCTGCCGCCCTCGGCCTCCGGTCAGTCGATGGTGCTCTCCCGCCTGCTCGGCGGTCTTGACCCCGCCGACTACTGCCTCATTTCTAATCTCAACTACGACGCCGCCGCGCCGCACAACGCCTACACGCAGAGATTGCCCGTCAACTATCACCACCTGAGCGCGCCCCGACAGATCACGCGCGGCAGCCGCTTCGGTCTCATCCACCTGCGCCACGGCCTCAACTTCCCCCTGACCGTCGCGCAGTGGGGCCGGCGCATCGCCGACATCGTCCGCCGCGAGCGTTGCGAAGCGGTCGTCGCCTGCACCGGCGAGGTCTCACTCCTGCCCGCGGGCTACCTCGGTGCGCGTCTCGCGGGCGTGCCCTTCTTCGCATACGTCTTCGACCACTACTCCTATCGCGAGTGGGCCAACCCGGCCGCGCGCTTCTGGGCGCGGCGTCTCGAAGCGCGGCTCCTGCGCGGCGCGGCCGGCGTCATCGTCCCGAACGAGATTTTGCGCGACGACCTGCGCCGCAGGTGCGGCGTCGAATCGGAAGTCATCCACAACTCTTTCGACATCTCCGACTACGAGTCGGCCCCGCCGCCTCCGCCGTCGCCTAACGGCGAGGTGAAGATCGTCTACACGGGCGACGTGTACGAGGCCCACTACGACGCCTTCCAGAATCTTCTGGCGGCGCTCCGCCTGCTCGGGCGCGACGACGTGCGTCTGCACCTCTACACCTCGCGCACGCCCGAGGAGATGGCCGCGCGGGGCATCAGCGGCCCCGTCCGCATCCACCCGCACCGGGCGCTCGCCGAGATGCCGCGCGTGCAGCAGGAGGCCGACATCCTCTTCCTCGCCTTGGCCTTCGACTCGCCCTACCCCGACCTCGTCAAGACCTCGGCGACGATGAAGCTCGGCGAATTTCTCGCCACTCGCCGGCCCGTCATCGTCCACGCGCCGCCCGACTCCTTCATCTCGTGGTACTTCCGCACGCACGAGTGCGGCGTCGTCGTTGACCGCCGCGACCCCGAGCTGCTGGCGCGAAAAATCACAGAGCTTCTGGCCGACCCCGAGCTGCAACGCCGGCTCACGGAGCGCGCCTGGGGCCGCGCCCGCGCCGACTTCAGCATCGCGGGCGCGCGCGCTAAGTTTCTCGATGTCTTGAGACGCGGCGTCCGCGCCCGCGCGCCGGAGCAGGAGCCGCGCCCATGACGCCGGACGAAGCAGCGGCGGCGACGCCGCCGCGGGCCGCGCCCCTCGTCAGCGTCGTCATGCCGACCTACAACTACGCGCGCTACGTCGGCGACGCCCTCAGGAGTCTTCAGGCGCAGACCCACGCGCGCTGGGAGTGCGTGGTCGTGGACGACGGCTCGACCGACGACACCGAGGAGGTCGTCGCCGGCTTCGCGGCGCGCGACGCGCGCATCAGGTACGTGCGTCAGGAGAACAGGCGGCAGGCGGCGGCGAGGAACAATGGGCTGCGGCACTGCGCCGGCGACTACGTGCAGTTTCTCGACGCCGACGACCTGCTGGAGTCGCGCAAGCTGGAGCGGCAGGCGGCCGATCTAGAGGCGCACCCCGAGGTGGACATCGTCTACGGCGGCGCGCGCGGTTTCACGTCGGCCGGTCAGAGCGGCGAGGGCGCGGCGTTGGACGACAGTCCCCTGCCCGCGATGCCCGAGGCGTCGGGCGGCGGGCGCGAGTTGGCGCCGGGGCTTGTGCGCCGGAACATCATGTTCGTCAACTCGCCGCTGGTGCGGCGTCGTCTCATTGAGGAGGTCGGCTCCTTCGACGAGCGCCTGCCGCCGGCCGAGGACTGGGACTACTGGCTGCGCTGCGCCCTCAAGGGCGCGCGCTTCCAATTCGTCCCTGAGGAGGGCACGCTGGCGCTCGTGCGCACGCACCCGGTAAGCTCCAGCCGCAACCGCGCCGTGGCTTACGCCTCCCTGCTCCGCATGCGCGGCAAGCTCGCGGGGCTGACGGACGACGCCGAACTCCTCGCGCTCAACCGCGAGCTGGCGGCGGCCGACGAGGGATACCTCGGCGTCGAGGAGGCCGCGGCGGGCCGTGTGCTCAAGGGCGTGCTCCACCTCGGGCGGGCGGCGCTGCGCGTGCGCCGGGCGCGCTGGCGGGCGAAGTGGCTTTTGTGCGCGCTCTCGGCGCCCTTCGTCTCGCCGCCGACGCTCAGGAAGCTGGCGACTGAATCGATCACGCGACGCCGCGCGCGAACAACGTAGCGACCGCCCCGAAACAAACATGATTATCAGAGACACGAAACTCGCAGGCGCTTTCCTCGTCGAGCCGGAGCTGCGCGAGGACGAGCGCGGGTTCTTCACGCACGTCTGGACGCGCCGGGAGCTGGCGGAGCGCGGCGTCGCGTGTGATTTCGCCGAGTGCAACGCCTCCTTCAGCCGGCGGCGGGGCACCCTGCGCGGAATGCACTATCAGGCCGCGCCGCACGGGCAGGCCAAGCTGGTGCGCTGCACGCACGGCTCCATCTACGATGTCGGCATCGACCTGCGCCCCGACTCTCCCACCTTTCGCCAGTGGGTCGGCTTCGAGCTGTCGGCGCGCAACCGCCTGATGCTCTACCTGCCGGCCGAGTTCGCCCACGGCTTCCAGACCCTCGAAGACGACACGGAAGTCCTCTACATGACCTCAGCCCCTTACGCGCCCGACAGCGGGCGGGGCGTGCGCTGGGACGACCCGGCGTTCGGCGTCCGCTGGCCCGAAGTCGGCGAGCGCACCCTGATCGCGAGGGATCGCGAGTACCCGGACTTCGCCGCGTGAGCCGCCCCGCTGGAGCCGAGATGGACACTCCGCGAATCACCGTCGTCACGCCCTCTTTCAATCAGGGGCAGTTTATCGAAGAGACGATCCTGTCCGTCATCGGGCAGCAGTACCCCAATCTCGAATACATCATCATCGACGGCGGGAGCACGGACGCGAGCGTCGAAGTCATCAAAAAGTACGAGCAGCATCTCGCCTACTGGGTGAGCGAGCCTGACCGCGGTCAGGCCCACGCCATCAACAAGGGCTTCGCCAAAGCGACCGGCCGTATTCTCGCGTGGCTCAACTCCGACGACATGTACCTGCCCGGCGCGTTCGCCTTCGGCGTCTCCGCGCTGAAGGCGGACGCCGCGCCCGGACTGCTCTTCGGCAACTGTCTGCACTTCGTCGAGGGCGATACGCAAGCTTACGGCAGCGACGTGCGCGCGGGGCACGAGACGATGAACCTGACGCTCGCCGACTACATCATCCAGCCGAGCACCTTCTGGACGCGCTCCGCGTGGGAGGCCACGGGGCCGCTCGACGAGTCTCTGAACTTCGGCTTCGACTGGGAGTGGTTCATCCGCGCCCGCAAGGCCGGGGTCGCCTTCGTCCCCGCCGACAAGTATCTTTCGCTCTACCGCATCCACGGCGCGCACAAGACCGGCACCGGCGGCGAGCGGCGCTTACAGGAGCTGGCCACGATCTACGGCCGGCACGCCGGCGCGAAGTACGAAAGACTCTTCGCGCGCTGCATGGCCTCGCGCTCGAAGATCGTCGCGGGCAGGACACTGCTCGGGCGTCTGAGGCTTTCGCGTTTCGAGGCGGCGGCGCTCAAGCTCCGCTTTCCCGGCCTATTCCGCGGCTTCGAGCCCGAAGAGATTAGCGATATGATGACCATGCTTTGAAGAAGTGATAAGTGATGAGTGATGAGTGATAAGAGCTGTTAGCTATTAGCTGTTAGCTGTTAGCTGTTAGCCAATAGCCAAGTCTCTTTCTTATCACTCATCACTTATCACTCATCACTTTGTTTTCTCCATGCGACCCAAGATCAGCATCGTCACTCCGTCCTTCAATCAGGCCGCGTACCTCGAACAGACCATCCTGTCCGTCGTCGGGCAGAACTATGAGCCGCTGGAGTTCATCATTATTGATGGCGGGAGTACCGACGACAGCGTCGAAGTCATCAAAAAGTATGAGCAGCATCTCGCCCACTGGGTGAGCGAGCCTGACCGCGGCCAGGCCCACGCCATCAACAAGGGCCTGGCGCACGCCACCGGCGACCTCGTCGCCTACATCAACTCCGACGACCTCTACCTGCCCGGCGCCTTCGCCGCCGTCACGCGCCACTTCGACGAGCACCCGCGCTGCGAGTGGCTGTGCGGCGACACGCTGATGTTCGGCGAGGGCGGCGTTGACCAGACCTCACTCGTCTCAGCCAACGTGCCGCGCACGGCCGCTCAAGTGCTCTCCTGGGCTTACAAGGCCCCGCAGCCCGGAATGTTCTGGCGGCGCGAATTGTTGCGCGACGGCTTCGCCGAGCAGTGGCGCTACTGCTTCGACCACGAGTTGTACGTCCGCCTGCTGCTCGACGGTCACGCGTGCGAGCATCTGCCGCTGCCCGTGGCCGCCTACCGCCTGCACGCGACGAGCAAGACCGTGGCCGAGGGCGACCTCTTCGACCGCGAGTTCGACGACATCGCCGACCTGTACGAGCCGCGTCTGCGCGGGGCGGGCCGGCGCTGGTGCGCCGCCACGCGCCACCTCCGACACTCCTTCGCCGCCAGCCGCAGGGGCGACCGCCGCGAGGCGTTAGCGGGTCTTGCGCGCGCACTCTTCGTCCATCCCGAAAGCCTCGGCGGGCGGCCCTTCTGGGGCTGTTTTCGACGCGCACTCGGCCCGCAAGCCGGCAAGCCGTAGCGTGTTATACTCGCCGCGCCTACGGCCCGAAAGATTGTTCGTTGATGCCCATGATTAACTTGAGTGGATGCAAAGTGGGACTCACCGCGGAGGCGCAGAGGGCGCAGAGACTACGCAGAGGCTTGAGCGATTCACTCGACGTTGGGCGTAAGTGTTAAGCCTGCGGCGCTTCCTCCGCGCCTTCTGCGCCTCTGCGGTGAACTGACTTGCCTGACACTCTACTAAGGGCACACCCGGCCGCCTCGCCGTTCCGACTTCGCACATGAGTTCAACCGAAGCAACCTCCGACTCGCTCACCGGCACGGTCAAGGGGCCGGGCGAGCGCCCGCACGAGTACCTGTTCATCACGGCCGACCAACTGCGCGCGCGCATCGGAGAGTTCGTCTACTACGTCGCCCGCGACGGCCGCGAGCAGCGGCGCATCATCGGCAACGTCACCTCGCGCCGCCTCGTGCGTAACCTCCCCGACTCCTTCTCCGCCGACCCCGAGACGCCCCCTGCCGTCATCTCCTCGCTCATCGGCCTCGACGGCGACGGCTGCGAGCTTTACGAAATCACCGTCGAGTCCATCGGCTACTTCAGCGAGCGCCTCGGCGACTTCGTCAACCCGCGCATCCCGCCCCGGCCCGGCGACCCCGTCTTCCTCGCCTCCTCCGAAACGCTCTCCGGCGTGCTCTCGTCGCGGCGCGCCGGAGAGCGCGGCTCGACCCACGTCGGCAGCCTGCTCACGCGCGGCGCGGGCGAGGTGCCCATCGTCCTCTCGACGCGCGACGTGGTCTCCACGCACCTCGCCATCCTCGCCTCCACGGGCGCGGGCAAGTCCTACACGGCCGGCGTCATCGTCGAAGAGTTGATGATGCCCTACAACCGCGCCGCCGTCCTCGTCGTCGATCCGCACGGCGAGTACGACACGCTGCGCTCCGTCGAAGAGGACGCGCGCTTCTCCGACCCGGCCGACGGCTACCGCCCCGAGGTCAAAATCTTTACGCACGACCGCGTCAAGGTGCGCTTCTCTTCTCTGACCGAGGCCGACATCAAGTATCTCCTCCCCGAAGGCACCTCCGAGAAGATGCTCCATTATCTCTCGCAGGCGTTCCGCAAGGTGACGGCCCGCGCGCGCGAGGGCCACGCCGGCGGCTCCTACCTCTGGGGCTATCACGATTTGCGCGACGCCGTCACCGAGATGAAGTATGGCGACTCTCGCTCGGGCGGCGAGGACGGCATGGGCGGCTCTTCGAGCAACGCCCCGACCATCGAAGCCCTGCTCTGGCGTCTCGACAACCGCTTCGACCGCCCCAACTCGCTCTTCTCCGACAGCGAACACATCCCCTTAAACGAACTCTTCCGCCCCGGTCGCTGCACGGTGCTCCAGCTCTCCGACATCGAGCAGAACGAACAGCAAGTGGTCGTCGCCACCTTGCTGCGGCGCGTCAACAAGGCGCGCGTGGCGACCGTGCGCGAGGAGTCCGAAGCGCGCACCGACACGCATCTGCCCTACCCCGTCTTCACGCTCATCGAGGAGGCGCACCGCTTCGCCCCGGCGGGCCAGACGGTCGTCTCCACCAACATTCTCAAGCAGATTCTCTCCGAGGGGCGCAAGTTCGGCGTCGGCATCGGGCTGATTACGCAGCGACCCGGCAAGCTCGATCAGGACGTGCTCTCGCAGTGTATGACGCAGGTCATCATGCGGATCGTCAACCCCGTGGATCAGGACACGGTGGCGAAGTCCGTGGAGGGCGCGGGCCGCCAACTCATCGCGGAGCTGCCGGCGCTCACCAAGGGGCAGGCCGTCATCTCCGGCGTCGGCGTCAACACGCCCGTCATGTGCCGCGTCCGCGAGCGCCTCACGCGCCACGGCGGCGAGACCTTCGACGCCCCCGACGAGTGGGCGCGCTACCACTCGAAGGCCGAGCAACAGCGACGCGAGCAGGACGACGCCATCCTCGTCAGCCCCGCGCGCCCGAAGAAGGCCGACAAGGCCGGGCCGTTCCAGATTTGAGGCGGCCAGGGGGCGGCAAAGCTATTGACACGGCCCCCCGCGCGGCGTGAGAATGTCGCCCAACAGAGGGGTCTTACAGGGGTCGGCCTGACCGCCTGGCACTTGACCGGGCGAGAAGGCGCCGCCGCCCCATCCAACCAAAACTTGTCCCGTACCTTCCCGTCCCTATAGTTTTTCTTCGAGAGGTAGAGAACATGATTTCCCGTCCCAGACCGTTAGCGCCGCTGCTGCTGCTGCTCCTTCTTCCCCTCCTCCTGCTCCTGACGCTCTCCGCCATAGGCCCCGCGCCCGCGCGCGCGCAGATGGGCGACGCCGGCAAGAACGAAGACCCGGTCTTCAAGGAGTTCAAGGGCGTGTCCATCGGCACGCCGATGGACGAAGCGCGCAAGAAGCTCGGCAGTCCGACCGACAAGGGCGATAGCCAGGACTTCTACGTCTTCTCCGACGACGAGACGGCGCAAGTCTTCTACGACAGCGGGAAGAAGGTGTCGGCCGTCGCCGTCGTTTACACGGGCGGCAAGAACGTGCCCACCGCTCAGGCCGTCTTTGGCAAAGAGGTCGCGCCCAAGCCTGACGGCTCGCAGTTCCTGCGCGTGCTCTACCCGAAGGTCAACTACTGGGTCTCCTACAGCCGCACGGCCGGCGACACGCCCGTCACCTCCATCATGATGCAGCGGAAGTAGACGGGCGGCGCACTCGGGCTTCTCCCACCGCCGCTTCCGCCGGCCCGGCCAACCCTCGGCCGGGCCGGGTTGCTTTTCCGCGCCGCGATGCTAAGATAACCCGGCGGTTACAAATTCCCCTTCAGGACGACAGTAAACGAGGCTCGCGGCGCCCCCGTGCGATTGCCGTGCGCGGAGGCGTGCGGCAATCGCACGGGGTGAGTTCCGGGGAGATCGGTGGAGAAGAGGATGGCCGAAGAGAGCACATCGACGAGTCCGGAGCAGCGGCGCGTGGCCGATCTCATCTCGTCGCGCCGCGACGAGATACTCAACCTCTGGATCACGGAGCGGCTGGAGTCCGATGAGTTCCGCGACGAGTTGATCTCGAAGAAGGAACTCCTCCACCAGTCGCGTCAGGTGCTGGAGATGCTGGCGCAGGCCCTGCGCGAATCGGACGGCTCGGACTTCGACCACCCGGCGTTTGCCGACCTGCGCGCCTACCTCAACGAAATCTCCCACATGCGCGCCGTCAAGGGCTACACGCCGACCGAAAACGCCACCTACATCCTCGCCCTGCGAAACGTCGTCATGCCGCTCCTCGTCGAAGAGACGGACACGAACACCGACAACCTCGTGCGCGACTCGAACTACTTCACGCGGCTCTTAGACAAGCTGGGCCTCGTGATGGTCGAGAACTTCATCCGCTCGCGCGAGGAGATCATCCGCCAACAGCGGGCCGACATGATGGAGCTGTCCACCCCGGTCATCAAGGTCTGGGACAAGATACTGACGCTGCCGATCATCGGCACGCTCGACTCCCGCCGCGCGCAGATGATGATGGAGTCGCTGCTGCAAAAAATCGTCGAAACCGGCTCGACCATCGCCATCCTCGACATCACGGGCGTCCGCACGATGGACACGCTCGTCGCCAACCACCTCATCAAGACCGTGACGGCGGCCCGCCTGATGGGCGCGCGCTGTATCCTGACCGGCGTCTCCCCGGCCATCGCGCAGACGATGGTGCAGCTCGGCATCGACCTGACGCAGATCACCACCCGCGCGCAGATGTCCGACGGCATCAAGCTCGCGCTCGAAATGATCGGGCGCACCATCGTCCCCACGAAGGCTCTGGCCAAGATGCAGAGCAACGGCGCCGGCGCCGACGGCGTCCCCACGCTCAAGTTCGCCGAGCAGTCGGCGAACACCACGCAAGCGGAAAACAAGCATCGTGAATCGTGAAGAGCTATTAGCGATTAGCTGTTAGCTGTTAGCTAAGAACTAATCGCTAATAGCTAACAGCTAATCGCTCTTTAAGGAGAACGAATGGACGGGCAGCGCATCCCCATCTTGAAGGTCGGCCGGGTGTTGATCGTGCCGATTCAGGTGGACATGGACGATCAGTCAGTGATCCACCTCCAGGAGCGCATCCTCTCGGAGTTGGAGCGCACGGGCGCCCGCGGCGTCCTCATCGACATCTCGCTCCTTGAGATGGTCGATAGCTTCATCGGGCGCGTGCTCTCCGACATCGCGGCGATGGCGCGCATTATGGACGCGCGCACGGTGGTGGTCGGGATGCAGCCGGCCGTCGCCATCACACTCGTGGAGCTGGGGCTGGAGTTGCGCGGGGTGGACACCGTCCTCAACGTGGACGAGGGCATCCGCCTGCTGCGGGGCGAGTTCGGCATCGACGACGACGAGGGCGAGACGGCCCTCGGGGAGTTCTCGGCCCTTGCAGAGCAGATCCATCGCCCTTGAGGACGAGCACGACATCGCCGTGGCGCGCGGCGAGGTGCGCGTCCTCGCGGCGGCCCTCGGCTTTCGTCTCATCGACCAGACGCGACTCGCCACCGTGGCCTCGGAGCTGGCGCGCAACGTCGTCAAGTACGCGCGGCGCGGCCGGATGATCGCGCAGCCCACCGAGAGCACCTCGGGGCGTCATGGCCTGCGTCTCATCTTCGAGGACAACGGCCCCGGCATCCCCGATCTTCAGGCGGCCATGCGCGACGGCTTCTCCACGGGCCGCAGCCTCGGCAAGGGGCTGCCCGGCTCCCGCCGCCTCGTCGATGAGTTCGACATCAAGTCAACGGTCGGCAGCGGCACCATCGTCACGGTCGTGCGCTGGCTCTAAGAATCAGAGGTCAGAGGTTAGAGGTTAGAGGTCAGTAAAAAACGGGCTTGTTCTTAACTGACCTCTAACCTCTAACCTCTGACCTCTTCTCTGTTGCTTGTGAGAGTCTTTCATTCACAGGAGATCAAGGACGAGGCGCAGGTCGGTGGGGCGCGACGCGCCGTGCAGCGCTTCGCCGCGCCGCTCGGCTTCTCGGACGACGAGCTGGCCGAGATCGCCATCGTCGTGCAGGAGATCGGCACCAACGCGGCGAAGTACTCGCGCGTCGGCGGCCGGCTCCACTGGACGACGCCGCTCGACGGCCCCGCCGGCCTCGAGCTTTTCTACTGGGACAAGGGGCCGGGCATCTTCGACATCGAAGCGGCCGTGCGCGACGGCGTAACGACGGGCGGGGGCCTCGGCACCGGCTTCGGCGCCATCCGCCGACTGACCAACGAGTTCGACGTTTACTCCACCCTGCGCGCCACCACCTCGCGTCTCCTCCACGCGCGCCGCACCACGCACGGCACCGTCGTCCTCTGCCGCAAGCGTGTCGCCGGCGCAACCGCGCCGCCCCCGGACGAAGGCGAGGGCCGGCGGCGCATCGGCGCATGGAGTCGTTGCCGGACGGGTGAGGACGTGAACGGCGATGGCTACTTCATCGGCCGCCACGACGGGAATATTTTGCTGGCGGTCGTTGACGGTCTGGGCCACGGGCGCGGCGCGCGCGACGCGACGGCCGCCGCCCTCGGCGCCTTTGAAGACTGGGCGGGCGAGCCGCCCGACGAGGTGCTCGCGGCCGCGCACGACGCGCTGCGCTCCACGCGCGGGGCCGTCGCGGCGGCCGTCGTCATCGACCGGGAAGGCGAGACCTTCCACTACGCGGGCGTCGGCAACATCGACGTGCGCGTCTTCAATTCCCCCGAGCCGGTGCGCCCCGTCCCCATCAACGGCACGCTCGGCTCGCGCCTCTCCGCTTTGCGCGTCTGGCCCCACCGCTGGTCGGAGGGGACGACCATCGTGATGGCCTCGGACGGCGTCAGCGCGAGCTGGGACATCGGCTCGTATCCGGGACTGCTGGCCAAAAGCCCTCAAATCTTCGCCGGCGTCCTCCTGCGCGACTACGGCCGCGACTCCGACGACGCGACCGCACTCGTCGTCAGATGAGTTCAAGGTTCAAAGTTCAAAGTTCAAAGGGAAGACACGTTTCCGACTTTGAACTTTGAACTTTGAACTTTAAACTCTGGACTCTTATGGAAGGCATCACCTCGACCCGGCTCGGCGACATCTACGTGCGCCGCGAGGCCGACATCATCAAGGTGCGCGAGCGCGTCCGCCGGCTCGCGCGCGAGTTGGGGTTCGACTCGACGACGCAGATCAAGATCACGACGGCCGTCTCCGAACTCACCCGCAACATCTACGAGTACGCCCGCGCCGGCGCCATCAGTTGCTCCGTGGCCGAGCGCGGCTCCGCGCAGATCGGCCTCCAGATCATCGCCCGCGACACCGGCCCCGGCATCGACGAGAAGCAACTCCGGGCCATCCTCCGCGGCAGCTACCGCTCGCCGTCGGGGATGGGCGTCGGCCTCGCCGGCACGCGCCGGCTGATGGACGAGTTCGAGATCGAGTCGAAGCCGCAGGAGGGGACGCGCGTCCTCGTCATCAAGTGGTTGGCCGCCGGCGCGGGCGCTGGCATCAAGGCGCGCGTCGCGGAGCTGCGTGAGTTCTTCGCGGCCGAGGTTGACGAGGCGGCGATGGAGGAGCTGACGCGTCAGAACCGCGACCTCGTGCAGGTGCTCAACGAACTCGAAGAGAAGCGCGAGGCGCTGGAGCGGCTCAACAGTCAACTGGGCGAGAGCAACCGGGAGCTGAACGAGGCCAACGCCAAGCTGCGCGAGCTGGCCGAGATGAAGGAGGAGTTCCTCGCCCTCACCACGCACGATCTGCGCTCGCCGCTCACGGTCATCAGCGGCGTCATCAACTTCTTCACCTCGGGCCGCCTCGGCGACATGACGCCCGAGCAGAAGAACATGGTGGCGATGATGGAGCGCAACACGCACAGCCTCATCGAACTCGTCAACGACCTGCTCGACGCCTCCAAGCTCGAATCCGGCTCGATGCGTCTCGACCTCACGTCGGTCGATCTGCGCGCGCTCACCTCCGAGCTGCGCGACACGATGGAGCCGCTGGCGCGCGACAAGGAGATCGCGCTCGAAGCCGGCTTACCCGACGGCCTGCCGCTCGTCCGCGCCGACCGCGCGAAGCTCCGCCGCATCCTCGTCAACCTCGTCTCGAACGCCGTCAAGTTCACGCCGAAGGGCGGGCGCGTCGAGCTGAGCGCCGAGCCGCGGGACGGCGCGGTGCGCGTCTCGGTCGCCGACACCGGCGTCGGCATCGCGCCCGAAGACATCCAGCGCCTCTTCGACAAGTACGAGCAGGCCCGCTCGCGCGCCACGCGCAGCGAGAAGGGCACGGGCCTCGGCCTCTACATCACGCGCCAGCTCGTCGAGATGCACGGCGGCAAGATCGAAGTCCGCTCCGAGGTCGGCAAAGGCTCGACCTTCTCTTTCACGCTTCCGACGGAGAACAAGAAGAAGTGATAAGTGATAAGTGATAAGTGATGAGAAAAGACAAAAGACGAAGTCTTTCTCTCATCACTTATCACTTATCACTTATCACTCATCACCCTTATGAACTACCACCTTATCGGAATCTGCGGGACGGCGATGGCCTCGCTCGCCGGGATGCTTCAGGCGCGGGGGCATCGCGTGACCGGCTCGGACGAGCACGTCTACCCGCCGATGTCCACGATGCTTGAGGGCTTGGGCATCCCCGTCGCGGTCGGGTATCGCGCGGAGAATCTTGAGCCGACTCCCGACTGTGTCGTCGTCGGCAACGCCATACCGCGCGGCAACGCGGAGCTGGAGGCAGTGCTCAATCGACGGCTTCTTTATCGCTCGCAGGCCGAGGTGGTCAAAGAGGAGTTCATCCGCGGGCGGCGCTCGCTGGTCGTCGCCGGCACGCACGGCAAGACGACCACGACGAGCATCGCCGCGTGGGTTCTGGAGCGAGGCGGTCTCGACCCGACTTTCCTCGTCGGCGGCGTCGTGCAGAACTTCGGCGTCAGCTTCCGCGTCACGGAGAGCGAGTATTTCATCATCGAGGGCGACGAGTACGACACGGCCTACTTCGACAAGGGGCCGAAATTCATGCACTACCTGCCCGAGCTGGCCGTCGTCGGCAACATCGAGTTTGACCACGCGGACATCTATAAAGACTTGGACGCCGTCAAGCTCGCCTTCCGCCGCCTGATGAACCTCGTCCCCGGCGAGGGCCGCCTCATCGCCGGCTGGGACAGCCCCGATGTGCGCGCCGTCGTCGCCGAGATGGGCGCGCGTCTCCACACACGGCTCGAAACTTACGGCGCCTGCGACGACGCCCGCTGGCAGGCGCGCGACATCCGCATCGACGAGCGCGGCGAGACGCACTTCCGCGTCGTGCGCGACGGCGCCGCGTGGGCCGAGTTTCGCACGCCGATGATCGGCGACTTCAACGTCCGCAATTGCCTCGCCGTCGTCGTCGCCGCCGACGCGTGGGGCGTGGAGCGCGCGGCCATCGCCGATGCGCTGGCGACTTTCAAGAGCGTCACCCGTCGCATGCAGGTGCGCGGCGAGCGACGCGGCGTCACCGTCATCGACGACTTCGCGCATCACCCGACGGCCGTGCGCGAGACGCTGCGCGCGCTCCGTCAAAGGTACAGGGATCGACGGCTCGTCGCCGTCTTCGAGCCGCGTTCGTGGTCTTCGCGTCTCGCCGTCTTCCAGCAGGACTACGTCGAAGCTTTGGGTCAGGCCGACTACGTCGTCATCGCCAGCGTCTACGACCAGTCGAAGGCCGCCGAAAAGGGCAGCGTGCTCGACACGCGAGAACTCGCCGCCGAAGTCGGCGTCGCGGGCGATTGCCCGTCACACTGTATCGAGGGCGCCGACGAAATCGTCCGCCGCCTCGCCCCCGAACTCCGCGCGGGCGATGTCGTGGCCGTCATGTCCAACGGCGGCTTTGGCGGCATCCACGAAAAGCTGCTCGACGCTCTCGGCGCGGGGCGCGAGGGCGACACTCAGGAGGAAGTCCATCACGCATGAAGACTGTGCAACTCATCCCCCGGCGCATCGCCGCCGTCGCCGCCGTCGTGTTACTCGCGCTGCTGTGCGCCCGTCTTGATCCTGCGTTCGCGCAAGACCTGCAAGGCGGCACGGGCGTCTTCATCAAGCGCGCCTTCGTCAAAGTCGCCGCCAACGCCCGCGCCGCGCGTCGTCCACCACCTCGGCGGGGCGGGGCGCGTCCAACCACGCCTCCAGCGCCCGACCGCTCCGCGCTCGTCGATGAGGCCATCAAGATGGGCAACGCCGAGCGCGAGGCGCAGCCGCCGCGCTTGCAGGACGCCGAGCGCGCCTACCAGCTCGGCGCGCGGCTCGACCCGGCGGACGCGCGCCCGCACGCGTGGCTCGGCGATCTCTATTTTCAGCAGCAGCGATTCACGGAGGCCGAGGCGGAGTTGCGTCAGGCCGTCGCGCTCGACCCGCGCGACGCCATCTCCTACGTCCGCCTCTCCTACATGTTCAGCAAGCTCGGGCGCTTCGACGAGGCCGACGCGGCGGCGCGGCGCGTCCAGCAGATTCTCCCCAAAGAGTATTACGGCTACTGCTCGATGGGCTGGAGCAAGTTTCGGCGCAAGAGCTACGACGAGGCCGCGGCCGCCTATCGCCGCGCCATCCAACTCTCTCCGCGCACCTCGGGCCTGCACAGCGACCTCGGGTTAGTCCTCCTCAGCCAGAGCCGCTACGCCGAGGCGGCCGACGCCTTCCGTCACGCCATCCAGCTCGACCCGAACAGCACGGGCGCGCTCATCAACTACGGCGTCGTGCTGCACCGGCTCGGGCAGTTGGGCAAGGCGGCCGAAGCCTACACGCAGGCCGCCGCGAAGGCCCCGGCCGCCACGCAGCCGCGCTCGAACCTCGGCGCCATCAGCTACACGCGCGACGACCGCGCAGCGGCGAAGTCTCACTGGGCGGAGTCCGTCAAACTCGGCAGCGCCTACGCGGTTGACCGCGCGGGCCTGCTCATCCTCGACGGCAAGCTCCCCGAGGCGCTGGCGCAGCTCGAACAGTTCACGCAGGCCAACGCGGAGAACGCCGACGGCTGGCTGCTGCTCGGCGACGTGCGCCGCGCCCGCGGCGACGCCGAAGGCGCACGCGCCGCCTACGCCCGCGCCGCGCAACTCGCGCCCGAATATGCGCGCCTGCCCCGACCGAAGCTTTAGAGCAAAATTCGGTATCACGTAGGACAGGCATTCCTGCCTGTCTTGAGCGCGTGAGCGCGAATAAACTCTCCGCGCTCACTCGACGTTCGGACTCGACGAACCTCATGTTCGCGCTCACGCGCTCAAGACAGGCAGGAATGCCTGTCCTACAACAAACGGAAAACCTCTCTGGAAGCCCTGTATGCTTTTGTCATGCGCGGAGAACGATTACAAACGGCGGGGTGAAGACAGGTCAAGCCCGAAGGCCGATTAGTCCGTAGTTTTCGCACTGCTGACGACCTGCGCCGGGCGGTACGGACATTGCCTGTAGTTAACCCGTAGGCGCTTTCAATTACGAGAACAACCTAACTAACATGATGACAAGCTACTGAAGGAGGTAGAACTATGGGACTGTGGGACAAGATGTTCGGCCGCGGCGTGGAGAAGGTGCAGGAGCCTGACGCGCAGCAGGTTTTCCAGCAACTCAGGCAGAAGTATCAGGCCGCTCTGGACAAGGGCGATCAGGAGCGCATCCAGTTTCAGAACCTGCACGTCGAGGGCGGTAAGCTCTACGTCAAGGGTCTGGCCCCGTCCGAGGAGGCGCGCACCAGCTTCATGAATCAGATCGAGATGCTCAGGGCCGGCGCCGACGACGTGGTCGCGGAGATCACTGTGCAGCAGTCGCAGTCGCAGGCCGCCGCCGCCGGCGGGGCCGCCGTCAGCTCCCCGGCCGTGACCCACAAGGTCGAGTCGGGCGACACGCTCTCGAAGCTCAGCAAGGAGTATTACGGCACCCCGGACGAGTACATGCGTATCTTCTACGCGAACCGGGACAAGCTGCGCGACCCGAATCGCATCAACGTCGGACAGGATTTGGTTATCCCTCCTGACGACAACGGCTGAGTCGCGCTACACGCCGCCTCGGAATAACTACACCCCCGCGTTTGAAGCAGCGTGATTCGTTCACACGGCTTCGGACGCGGGGGTTTATTGCGTTTGCGTGCGAATCATCCGTATTCACTTCCGCCCGGCGCATGTAGCGGATTGCATTTGAGTGTGACCTCCGCACGCCCTCCCTCACGGTCGGGCTTCCGCCTTGAGGCACATCCGGGCGGAAGCCCGACCGTGAGGGAGGGCGCACGCAATCGCAACTCGCTAATGGAGGACTATGCCGCGTATCTGCCGGCCGCGACCTCCCGCGCCTGCCCCAGCGAGACGAGCGTCCGCAACAGCTCCTCGACGCGCTCGACGCGCGCGCGCGTGAACTTTCGCGCCAGCTCCTCGGGCGTGACGACGCCTTTCTGCGCGGCGAGCGTCTGGCGCAGCGCGCGCGCCTGTTCGGGCAGCGTCTTCGGCCACACTTGTTTCTTCTCCCCGGCTTTGGCGGGGGCGGCCGGCTCGAAGCCCTCGCCGAACCCGGCCGCGACGCCGACTGCCGGCCGCTGAAAACCGGGCCGGAGCCAGCGCACGAGGCCGCGACGCTCCTCACCGGCGCGCTCGGCGTTGAGCCGCACGAGGCGTTCGAGAATCTCCTCGTCCGTCAGGGCGGCGCTCCAGCCGTAGGCGTCGGAGACGGCGGCGTCGAGCCGGTCGTGAATCTGCCGGAGGACGGAGACGAGGCCCGCCTCGTGCGTGAGCCGGTCTTTATCAGTCAGCGACTCGCCGGCGCGAAGTTTCTCCAGCACGTTGTACATCTCGGTGACGGTGAGGCGCGGGTGCTGCGCCTGCTGGCGCTTGCGGTGCGCGTCCAACGCCTCGCCGAGTTCGCGGATGCGCGCCTGCTGCTCGTCGGTGGCGTCGGGGAACGGGAACTTCTCAAAGCAAGCCGTTTTTACGTAAACAGGATCATTCCCTACTCCCAACCTACTACCCGCTGCGAGTGCCCACGTCACATGAATGCGGCTCGACAGCACTCCCAGAAAGTACGCATCATTAAGAGCGATATTAACCAACTTGTTGTCGGGCAGAACTGATCTGTCCAAGAGCACAAAGAACCGATGCTTGGAAGTCTCGACAGTAGCCACATATCTATC
>DASVES010000471.1:0-5488 GCA_036380435.1 Pyrinomonadaceae bacterium
ATCGCCGTCGGCTCCGACGCCGACATCCTCATCTTCGACCCCGAGCGCGAGCAGACCATCAGCGCCCGCACGCACCACATGAACGTCGATTACAGCGCCTACGAGGGCCGGACAATCAAGGGCGTGGTCGAGACGGTGCTCTCGCGCGGACGCGTCGTCATCGACGGCGGCGAGTACAGGGGCAAGGCGGGCGACGGTCAGTTTCTAAAGCGCGGCACGTGCGTCTCGTAGTGACGCGCGCCGGTCGCTCAGTTTTTATCTGTAACTCTTCATCGACGCTCGGTTGCGGAAAGGAATCAACGGATGACTCACAGGGTTAAATGGTATTCGCTCCCACTCCTCGCCCTCCTGCTCGCGGCCACCGCCTGCAATTCGGGCGCGCCGGGGGCGAACGGCGGCGGCGCCGCGCCCGCGTCGGGCGGCAACACCGCCGCTGCCGGCAGCAGCAGCGCCGGCGCTGCTGCCATCTCGGCCGATGACAAGCCGCACGACGTGTTGATGAAGGCCATGCGCGGTCAACTCGACGCCAAATCGTATCGGGTACACGTCACCACCTCGATGGGCGGCGGCCCGTCCAACAACATAGTCATCGAATACGCCGCCCCCGACCGCTATCGCATGGTCATTGAGGTGCCGGGCGGCAAGCAGGAGTTCGTCATCGCCGGGAATGCGGCCTACATCAAGGCGCCGAACGGCCAGTGGGTGAGGTCTCCGGTGGGCGTGGCCGACCTCATCAAGCAGTTTCGTGACCCGAAGATGCTGGAGGAGATGGCGAAGACCACGGACATCAAGCTCGTCGGCCCCGACACGGTGGACGGCACCCCGACGCTGGTCTACCAGTACACGCAGAACAACGTGATGGGCATGAACATGAAGAGCACCGCCAAGACGTGGCTCGCCGTCGCCGACGGGCTGCCGCGCAAGACCGAGGCCGAAGGTGAGTACGACGGGAAGCCGACGAAGACGCTGATGACCATCACGGACTACAACTCGGACATTAAAATCGAAGCGCCCGTCAAATGAGACGCGCGGAGGATTAGCCGATGAGACACCTACTTCCCCGGCTGTTCGCGGCCGGCGCCCTGCTCCTGTCCGCCTCCCTTCCCTCGCGGGCGGACGACAAAGTGCTGCCGCGCCTGATTACCGTCACGGGCGAGGCCGAGGTGCGCGTCGTCCCCGACGAGGTCGTCTTCGACCTCACGGTGCAGACCCTCGACAAGAACCTGCGGCAGGCCAAGGCGCAGACCGACGAGCGCATCAAGCGGCTCATGGAGCTGACGCGCCGCTACGAGGTGGCGCCGAAGGACGTGCAGACCGACTACATCCGCGTCGAGCCGCGCTATCGCGGCAACGACGAGACACGCCTCTTCGCCGGCTACGCCGTCCGCAAAGACCTCGTCTTCATCCTGCGCGACGTGACGAAGGCCGAGGCGCTGCTCTCCGAAGTCATCGAGTCAGGCATCACGCGCGTCAACGGCGTCAGCTTCCGCACCTCACAGCTTCGCAAGCACCGCGACGAGGCGCGCGTCCTCGCCATCCGCGCCGCGCGCGAGAAGGCCGTCGCCCTCGCCGGCGAACTCGGCCAGAAGGTCGGCAAGGCCTATTCCATCGAGGAGGAGGCGCCGCCGAGCGGGCGCATGATGGCGCAGAACGTCAGCTCCAACGCCGTCGGCTTCGCCGACGGAGACTCTTCGGCCTCGTCGGGCACGCTCGCCCTCGGCCAGATCAACGTCAACGCGCGCGTCACCGTCCGCTTCGAGCTGGAGTGAGCGCCGGCTGAAAGCCTTCGCCAGAAGAGACACCTCGACGCAGTGAACCCCTACAGTCTGCGAAAGGAGCATCAGGAATGCTTTTTCAGAATGTCATCAGTGCGAAAGGCCCGTTCCCCGTCAAGGGCAGCTTCAACGCCGAGAGCGACGACACGATGGTCATTTTCGTCTCCGGCTCGGTCTGGTCGAACACGCCCGGCCAGTGGGTCGGGGTGCAGATTCTGCTCGACGGCAACTTCATCGGCGACGCCGTGATTTTCTGCAACGAGGCGACCTCGCACCGCGCCTTCATCCCCGTAATGATCCCGGCGACGGTCGCGTTCGGGGAACACACCATCACTATCCAGGCGGCCGGCAGCTCCACCGTCGCCGACATTAACGACTTCTTCAACGTGTACATCATGTACTAGCCGGCGGCGGCAGAGGTAGATGACCGTGAGTCACGTCGCAAACTCGGAAGTCATCCGCCACGCGGACGGGCGCGTCGTCGTTGAGAACGGCGAGTTCAAAGGCAAATCAGGAGACGGACAGTTCCTGAAGCGCGGGACGCGCGTCAGTATGTGACCACGGTGCCGGGGGCGACCGCCCCGCTCCCGGCCTCGTCCTCAATCGCGGGGCGAACTGACACAGAAAGGAAGACACATGCCGACGTCAATGAGCATTCCAGTGCCGGCCAACAAGAGCATCAACCTCAGTGGGTTGTGCCTCTCCCCCGACGCCGAGCAGCACGTCCAGTTCTCCTGCAACGGGCAGACGGTCGAGTTTAGCGGGATCGGGAATTATGGCCCGATGCAGACACAGGACGGGGACATCCTCGTCGCCGTTCACACCGGCGACGCCACCGAGTTGACGTTAAGCTTCTGGTCGAGCGCCAACCCCGACCCCTTCTTGCTCGGGCCGGAGGGGCCGAGCGACCCCCCCGGAATCATGTACAGTGTCTTCTCGTATGACTCGCAGAGTCAGGAGTTCATCAGTTGTAGCGGGAACGTCATGTGGAACATATTTGGACTGAACGGATGACGACCGAAAGCGCGGGACGTGTGTTGCCCTCTGAAGGCCCGACAGAAACTATGAGGTGATTGCCTGTGGAGGCGACAGTTGACCCCGAAGTAATCAAGCACGCGGACGGGCGCGTTGAGCTGCGCGAGGAGGCGTTGCGGGAGGTCAGCCGCAGCCCTCTCTACAACGAAGACCTCGCGCCCGTCCCCGTCGCGCGGCGCAACTGGACGACGTACAACTACGCCGCGCTGTGGATCAGCATGGCCCACTGCATCCCGACTTACATGCTCGCCTCGGGCCTCATCAGCGCGGGGATGAACTGGTGGCAGGCGCTCGTCACCATCCTGCTCGGCAACACCATCGTGCTTGCGCCGATTCTTTTGAACTCGCACCCCGGCACCAAGTACGGCATCCCCTTCCCCGTCTTCGCGCGCGCCAGCTACGGCACCATCGGCTCGAACCTGCCGGCCCTGATGCGCGCCTTAGTGGCCTGCGGCTGGTTCGGCATTCAGGCGTGGATCGGCGGCGAGGCGCTCCACACCTTCTTCAGCGCCCTCATCCCCGGTTGGCCCACACTCCTCGGCGGAGCCGTCGGCGGTCACCCGCCGACCATGTGGCTCTCCTTTCTTCTCTTCTGGGGCCTGAACATCTTCATCATCTACCGGGGCATGGACTTGCTCCGCCACGTCGAGAACTGGGCCGCTCCTTACGTGCTCGTGATGACGGCGCTCTTAGTCGCGTGGGCCATCTGGCGCGCGGGCGGTCTCGGCTACCTTCTGGAGCAACCCGGCAAGTTTACGACCCTCGCGGAGTTCTGGCCCATCTTCATTCCTTCCTTAACCGCCATGATCGGCTTCTGGGCCACGCTCTCTTTGAACATGCCCGACTTCACACGCTTCGGACGCAGCCAGCGCGAGCAGGTCGTCGGACAGGTGGTCGCGCTCCCCACGACGATGACCGTCTTCGCCGCGATGGGCGTCGTCATCACCTCGGCCGCGCTCGTCATTTATCCTGACCTCAAACCGGCCGACGCGTGGGACCCCATTAAGATCATCAGTCGCTTCGATCAGGCGTGGATCGTCGCCGTCTCGATGTTTACGGTCGTCGTGGCCACGCTGTCAGTCAACATCGCCGCCAACGTCGTCTCACCGGCAAACGATTTCGCCAACGCTTTCCCGCGCCTCGTCTCGTTCCGCACGGGCGGACTCATCACGGGCATCGTCGGCATCCTGATGCAGCCGTGGCGTCTGCTCGCCGACCCCTCGGGCTACATCTTCTCGTGGCTCCTCGGCTACTCCGGCGGTCTTGGCTCCATCGCCGGCGTCCTTGTCGCCGACTACTGGCTCGTCCGTAATAAGCATCTCGAACTCGGCGACCTCTACCGCAAGCAGGGCGCGTACACTTACACCGGCGGCTGGAACTGGCGCGCGGTGGTGGCGACGCTCCTCGGTTGCGCGCTGGCGTGGATCGGGCTTGTGGTTCCGGCGCTCCGGCCGCTGTATGATTACGCGTGGTTCGTCGGCTTCGGCGTCTCGGCCGTCACGCATCTACTGTTGATGAAGCTCTCGCCGCCGCGCGTCCCCGAGCAGGCGGTCGTACAGGATTAAACGCGGCCCTTTAGCAATTATCAGTTGAGTGTAAGGCAACGATGACTCACCGCTGCGCCCGCGGCGGTGAGTTGAGATACATTTACACTCAAGCGAGAGTATCAAGCGACTGACCGGAGGAACTCATGCCACGGATTGTTAAATGCGGACTCATACAGGCCACGCACGCCGGCCCGACCGACGCGCCCATCGAAGAGATCAAGCGCGCCAACACCGAGAAGCACCTCAAGATGATCGCCGAGGCCGCCCGTCAGGGCGTCCAGATTCTTTGCATGCAGGAGGTCTTCACCACGCCCTACTTCTGCGCCGAGCAGCAGACGCGCTGGTACGAGGCCGTCGAACGCATCCCCGACGGCCCGACGGTGCGTCTCATGCAGGACGTGGCGCGCGAGCACTCGATGGTCATCGTCGTCCCCATCTACGAGGAGGAGATGACCGGCGTCTACTACAACTCGGCGGCCGTCATCGATGCCGACGGCAAGTACCTCGGCAAGTACCGCAAGAACCACATCCCCCACGTCGCCCCCGGCTTCTGGGAGAAGTTCTACTTCAAGCCCGGCAACCTCGGTTACCCGACCTTCGAGACGGCCTACGCGCGCGTCGGCGTCTACATCTGCTACGACCGGCACTTCCCCGAAGGCGCGCGCGCCCTGGGCTTGGGCGGCGCCGAGATCGTCTTCAACCCGTCGGCCACCGTCGCGGGCCTCTCCGAATATTTGTGGAAACTGGAGCAACCGGCCCACGCCGTCGCCAACGGCTACTTCGTCGGCGCCATCAACCGCGTCGGGCACGAACAGCCGTGGGACATCGGCGAGTTCTACGGCCAGAGCTACTTCTGCGACCCACGCGGCCAGATCGTCGCCGAAGCGCCCCGCGACGCAGACCACCTCGTCGTCGCCGACCTCGACTTCGACAAAATCCGCGAAGTCCGCAACACCTGGCAGTTCTTCCGCGACCGCCGGCCCGACACCTACGAGGCGATCGTCGCGCCGTAAACGAGGAAGCCGGTCGGAGCGGCGAAATTCCTCTCGTGCGCGGAGCGTCTTCGCCTCGCGATAGTCTTGGATAAGGGTTGCGACCTGACCCGCGCCGACTTTATAAACGCGCCTATGC
>DASVES010000472.1:0-16859 GCA_036380435.1 Pyrinomonadaceae bacterium
GGCGACGGCGCGCGACAAGGGCACGGCGGGTCGCGACACCACCTTCGGCTACGGCATCGTGCAGGCGAAGGCCGCGCTCGACTACCTGAGCGCGCCACCGGCAGGCCCGGCCGCGCCGTCCGGCCTCGTCGTCACGGCGACCGGCACCAACTACATCCAGCTCGCTTGGGCCGACAATTCGTCGAACGAGACCGGCTTCAAGATCGAGCGGTGCACGGGCGCCACCTGCACTAACTTCGCGCAGATCGGCACCGTAGGGGCGAACGTGACATCGGCCAAGAACTCCGGCCTCTCGCGCCGCACCACCTACCGCTTCCGCATCCGCGCCTACAACGCAGCCGGCGACTCGGCCTACTCGAACATCGCCAACGGAACGACAAGGTAAGCTCAAGGCAAAAGTAAAAAGGCAAAAGGCAAAAGTGGGAAGGCACGTCGCCTCTTCACTTTTGCCTTTTGCCTTTTACCTTTTTACTTTTGCCTTTTCCCGCCCCGCGCCTTTAGGATGACTGTTCCGCCGACACTACGAGTCTGAAAGGCCAGTTGAACACTTGCTCGGACGTTTCATCAAAGCACAGGAGCGCCGTCACGCCACGCGCGACACGAACCGCACGGTGCGCCCCTTCGAGTGGGGCGCGGAGTTCGTCGTCGAACACCTGAACGGCGACGACCCTCACGAAGTCGTCCGCCGCTTCGCGCGCGAGGCCGTGCTCCGCAGCGAAGAGTTCTACGCGCTGCCCGCCATCGACGACTACGCGCTCTCCGACGGCCTTCTCACCTGGACGAGCGCGATCACGACGCCCTCGCCGGAGAACAACACGGCCCGCGCGCGTTTCTTCCCGGCGCAGCCGCCGAAGCGCGGACGACGCCAGCAGGAGGACGGCCGAGCACGCCGGGCCGTCGTCGTCCTGCCGCAGTGGAACGCGCAAACCCACAGTCATGTCGATCTGTGCCGGATGTTCGCGCGCCTCGGCATCGCGGCCCTGCGTCTGTCGCTGCCCTACCACGACGACCGGCGCCCCGCGGGTCTTGAGCGCGCCGACCATCTGGTCAGCTCCAACGTCGGGCGCACGCTCCAGTCGATGCGTCAGGCCGTCGTGGACACGCGCGCGGCCGTGCGCTGGCTCAAGAGTCAGGGCTACGAGCGCGTCGGCGTCGCGGGCACGAGCATCGGGTCATGCACGGCGTTCCTCGCCTTCACGCACGACGAAGAGATTGACTGCGGCGTCTTCAACCACGTCTCCAGCTACGTCGCCGACGTGGTCTGGCGCGGCATCTCGACCCGGCACGTGCGCGAGGGTTTCGGCGACGCCGTGACCATCGACGAGGTGCGCGAGGCGTGGATGCCGATTAGCCCGCTCGCCCACGCGCACCGCCTGAAGGATAGCCGGCCCCGCCCCATGCGCTTCATCGCCGCGCGTCACGACCTGACGTTCCCCGCCGATCTCTCGCAACAGGTCATCGAAGAGGTGCGCCGCCACGGCGTCGCGCTCGACGTGCAGTGGCTCCCCTGCGGCCACTACACCAGCGGCGAGCGCCCGTGGGTCTACCTCGACGGCTGGAAGATCGTCACCTTCATCCGCCGACACCTATAAAAGCGGTCAGCAATTAGCTTTTAGCTATCAGCTATCAGCCCACGGCATGCGCCGTCGGGGCGATTGACGCTTACACTCAAATCCCTTCGTTCGCTCTCTAATAGCTGAAAGCTAATTGCTGACCGCTGACCGCTCCGTTAACGATTCACGACTTTTCACGTCTGTGCCGGCTCGGACAGCCCGGCGATGGCCTCGACCAACTCGGAGGGATGGACTGGCTTCGGCAGGTGACGCTGGAAGCCGGCGGCGAGCGCGCGGTCGCGGTCGGACGGGGCAACGTAGGCCGTCAGCGCCACGGCGCGCGTCGCGGGGCCGCCGCTCACGCGCTCGAACTCGCGCACCTCGCGCATGAGGTCGTAGCCGTCCTCGCCCGGCATCCCGATGTCCGAGAGCAGCACGTCGGGCCTTGCGGCCTTGAAGGATTCGAGCGCGCCCCGAGTGTCGGCGGCCGTCGCGACCTCGGCCCCCGCGCGCCTCAGTAAAGTCGCCAGCAGTGCGAGCGTGTCCTCGTCGTCATCGACGACGAGCACGCGCAGGCCGCTCAAGACTGCGCGTCGCGCTTCGCCGGTCGCGAGTCGTCCAGTCTCACTCGGCGCCCCTTCTTCAACCCGCGTTGCGAGATCCGCATGCCGCGCGAGCGGCAGCTCGACGGTGAAGGCGGCGCCACGGTCGGGGCCTTCCGATTCGGCGCGCACCGCGCCGCCGTGCAGCTCGACGAGGTGGCGGACGATGGAGAGTCCGAGTCCGATGCCGCCGAAGGCGCGCGTCGTTGACTGGTCGCCCTGCCGGAAGCGGTCGAAGACGAAGGGCAGAAAATCGGGCCGGATGCCGACGCCGGTATCCTCCACGCGCAGGCGCGCGTGGGCGGCCTCGGCGCGGACGCTCACGCGCACGCGTCCTCCGGCGGGCGTGAACTTGACGGCGTTGGCCAGAAGATTCCAGACGACCTGCTGGAGCCGGGCGGGGTCGCCGAGCACGACGCCGTCGCCCGCTTCCAGATCAGCTTCGAGCGCGAGCCCCTTGGCGTCGGCCGCCGGGCGCATCGCCTCGACGGCCGCGCGCGCCACCGCCGCGAGGTCGGTCGGTTGCGCGTCGATGTGCAGCTTGCCCGTGATGATGCGCGACACGTCGAGGATGTCGTCAACGATTTGCTTCTGCATGTGCGCGTTGCGCTCGATGACCTCGACGGCGTGCGTGGCCGACTCCTCGTCGAGCCTGCCGGCGCGCAACATCCCGGCCCATCCGAGGATGGCCGTCAGCGGCGTGCGCAGCTCGTGTGAGAGCGTAGCGAGAAACTCGTCCTTGAGCCGGTTCGACTCCTCGGCCGCCGCGCGCGCCTCCCGCTCGCGCTCAAGCAGACGCATGTTCTCGACGGCGACCGCCGCGAGGTTCGCCGCCATCCTCATCGCCGTCACGTGCTCGGGGCGGTAGACGTCGTCCTCGTATGACTGCACCTCGACGGTGCCGACCACGCGCCCCATCGTCATCATCGGGACGACCAGAGACGACTGCGGGCGCAGCCCGTTGTCCGGGCCGACGAGAATGCCGATCTGCCCCTTGCCTTGCAGCTTCGTGTTCCAGTAGTCGTTCGTGATAACGACCTGTCGGGTGCGAACCGCGCGGCTGTTCGGCCCCTCGGCGCTGACCGGCATTGGCGGCAGGGTTGAGACGTCTGGCTCCTGGCTGTCGCCGTAGGCATAGACGGCCGTGCGCGCGTCGCGCTCGGGGTCGTAGAGCGAGATGAAGATGCCGATGCAGGGGACGTGCGCCTCGGCGAACACGCGCAGCGCGCGCCAGATGGCGACGAACTCGCGCGCCGTGCCGAGCGCCTCCGCCAGATGCGTGAGACGTTGGAGAAAGACCTCCTGCTCCTTGTTCTGACTGTCGGGAGTGTGGGCCATCGGTCTGTTTCGGAAGAGCGGCCGTCGTGGCCGGCGCAAATTATGCGCCGCCGCCGCCAGTTTATCCAGAACTCCCGCGCCACCTTAGCGCCTCTCGCGTGAGTTCATCGGCTCATCGGCGCATTGAGCACAGTACCGCGAGCGGAAGCCTCGCGGGTCTCGCGTGCGCCGGGCGGGACTCTCATGTAGGCCGCACCCGCTCGCTTCCGCTCGCGGTACTGTTCATTCAGAGTTGCCGGATTTGGACTTCCGCTCGATGGCGGCGGCGATGCGGTTTTCCAGCACGAGGTCGGGCGAGTAGTTTTCCAGTCGGAGGAAGTGCGCGGCGGCGCGGTCGAGCGCATCCTGAGGCAGCAGGCCGACGACTTCGCTGGAGAGCACTTCGACCCCCAGCGCCTCGGCCTCGCGACGGACGGCCTCGAACGCCTGATGGATGTTCGTCTCCGCGTAGCTCGTCAGGTTCATCGAGACCTGCACGACGCCGCGCGAGGCCAGCTCGAAGCCGAGCGCCTTGAGCCGCCGAAGCCCGCCGCCGCGCTCGCGCACGCGCGCCGCGATTTGTCGCGCCACGCCCAAATCGTTCGTCCGCAAATTGACGTTGTAGGCGATCAGGAGCGGGCGCACGCCGACGACACACGCGCCCGCGCTCTCGTGCAGACGCCGCTCTCCCACGTCCGGCGCGCGCGCCTCGACCGTCGCGATCTGTTCGCGTAGCAACTCGAAGCCGCCGCGCCGCACGTCGGCCAGATTAGCGCGCTCGCTCCGCAGCGCCGCGCTCTCGTAGAAGTAGACCGGGATGCTCAGCTCGTCCCAGATGCGCCGGCCCGCCTCATGCGCGAGGCCAACACACTCCTCGACCGTCACCCCTTGCAGCGGAATGAACGGCAGCACGTCGGTCGCGCCCATGCGCGGGTGCTGTCCGGCGTGCTCGCGCAAATCTATGAGTTCGGCCGCGAGCGCGACGGCGCGCAGGGCCGCCTCGACCGCCGTCTCGGGCGGGGCGACGAACGTGATGACGGAGCGGTTGTGGTCGGCGTCAACGTGCGTCCCCAGAACGAGCGCGCCCTCGACCGATTCGACGGCCGCGGCGATTCGTTCGACTGTCTCGACGCGCCGCCCCTCGCTGAAGTTGGGCACGCACTCCACTCTTTTCGTCACCATGTCCCCCGATAGAACAATTTCGATTGCGCGTCGGATGTGCCGGGTGTTCGGGAGAGAACACGGATGAAACGGATGAGAACGGATGAGAACGGAATTGAATCAATCCGTTCTCATCCGTCCCATCCGTGTTCCTTCGGCCTCGGCCGCGCGTCGCCGGGCTACGATACCACACGGGCCGAACACCGCCGCCGTCGTTCATTAAAGAAAAACCGGGCCGCGCGATTGTCGGATTCAACCTTCGCGCGGCCCATACCCTGTCTGTTAGTTTTTTTCTCGCCCGGGCGAGATAGCATGGACAATCTAAACGGGGCGCGCTAACTCGCCGTTAAGGACAACTTAAATTTCGGTTAAGATATGGTGTGATGTGAACGGGCATGAATATCAAAGAGTTACATGACGTGCGTCGTCATGGATTGCGCGAACGTTGCGCGAACCGTTCAGAAAAGCTACAGAACCGGAATTGCTGAAGGAAAAGGGCGCTCCCGCATGGAAGTTGAGTTTTCATGGCAGACGAAATAATCCCTATTGGCTTTCGCAATAGCTTCCTCAGCCGTCTGAAGATTGATCGGCGGTATTCTGGCGTCAGGCGTGCCGATAATCACGTTGACAGTTCCGCGTCTCCCCGACTACTCTCTCGGCCTGCCGCCGCACGTCCACGCCCTATGCCGGGAAAGAGTGGTGCGCGCCCTGACCCATTGCCCTTGCTAAAGCGCTGAGTAACACGCCGGACGAGAGAGCCACGATCAGGGGGGCCGGGTTAGTGTTCTCGGGTTCTATCGCCGCATCAGCACGTATGCGGCGTGGCATTGTAGGCAGACACTACGTTTTGTCGAAGGAGATTATATGTCCGGTAAAAACAGTTCACAGTTGCCGTTCCTGCTGCTGCTGGCGTTGGCTGTCGTGTTCGGCTGTAAGTTTGCCAATACGAAAAATACTGACTCGAAGACGGCGGGCGTGAACGGCTCCACCCCGACCCCCACGGCGACCCCACTTTCAATGGTTATCCTGGATTTTGATAGTAAGAGGGAGGAGCTGGGTAAATTTACCGCGCCCGACCGGCTCGACCCCGCGTCCCGCGTGAGGGGCAAGGTGGCGATTGTCGAGGGCGAAGAAGGCAGCTACACGCTCGAAGGTTTCGACTATTCCCAGTTTGACGAGGCGGAGCTCCAGGCGTATGGGCTGACGAAAGAGGACCTCGCCCTCAAGGTGGAGGAGATAGACACCCTCGTGCAAACCAACTGCGACAAGGGGAGAAGGATTAGCAGCTATAAAACGTCGGACGGGAAGAGCGTTCCGGCGTATGCACTCGAGTGTGAGACTCTGGTCTTCGACTACAAGGCTCCGGCGGTCATCGCGCGCAAGAAATTCCACAGCGAAGAGTTCGTCGATAGTCTTCAACTCTCTTCGGCAACCACCGACGTGACCGCCATCAGGCCGACCGAGCAGGTACAAAAGTATGTCAAGGGCCTGCGGAGCAGATGAGCGCGACGGCGCTGGGGAAGGGCGACGACGGCCGGTTGGAGCCAGCCGGTTGGGTGGCCGTCTCTAAAGGAGATTATTCGGATGAGCTCGGGCGGATACGACAACCGGCCGGTCGCCGATTGGGCGAGGCAAAACATTAGAGGCCGCGTGGAGGTGAGGCCGCTCTTTAGTTCGAGCGTAGGTAGAATCTTCACCTACACGCTTCTGTTCTGCGTGCCGGGGGCCTTCTTCGCCCTCGGCTTTGTCGCCCTCGCCCTCGGCGCGAAGGACCCGTCCACCCGCTACGGGCCGTTCGTCTTCGGGCTCCTCATGCTGATCCCCTGCGGCGTCATCGCCATGCTCGGCGCATACGTGCGCAGGGGGTTCGCGAAGTCTCTCGACGCCGAGGGCGTCAACGCCGCGCTGGGGAAGAAATTCCACTGGGGGAAACTCTACTACGTGGACCACGTCACGAAGCACTTCAGGGCGGGAGGGGTGAGCCGCCGAATCAAAGACAATCAGCTCGAGCTGGTCTTCGAGGGCGGCAAGGCCGTCATCCCGCCCCTGATCCGCGACCGCGCGGCGGTCTGGGCTTTGGTCAACAGTATGCCGGCCGAGGTCAGGGACGACGGCGTGCCGAGGGCGGGCCGTGTGCCCGTGGCCGGCGGGGGGCCGTCCGGGGCGCAGGAGGAATTGATGGCGTTCCTTCAAGCGCTGGGGCCGTCCAAGCCCGGCGCGCAATAATGGCATGGCCATTACCAGTGGCCGCGAGATTACGACGGTGTTAAGTGCTCACACGATCCCCACGGGACATGACCGCCATGGGGTCTTTTCTCGTGGCGAAGATGCTGATTTAGAATCATAAATGAGTCCGCGAATAGCTGAGTTCTAAGGCTAAGAGCTTTTGCTCGTCCTTCTCATCAGGCCAACCAACCAACGATGTTCGCGTGGCGAGGCGGCCCCCCTACCCGAGGCCATTGACGCCCATTCACAGCACCTTTTCTTAAATTTAGGTTAAGAAGGCCGCGCCGCGGGGGCCGCCTGCGTGACGGTCAGCTCGCAGTCGAAGACCTGCTCGAAAATATCGCGGCGGCGTTCGACGGCCTCCAGCTCCCGCTCGCAATCCTCATGGGCGCGGAGGCTCAGGCGCGCCTGCCGCCCGTCGCTTTTGAACTTGATGTCGCGCACGCGGCCGTCGTGGTTGCGGTCGAGCGCGTCGGCGAGGCGGAGGATGGCGGCGAGGCGGCGAGCCGTCTCGCGGTCGGCCGGCTTGAGCGCGGCGAAGTCGGCGTGTCTGTCCTTGGGCGGCGAGCCGCGATGGTAGCGCGCGACGTTGGCGATGACGCCGCGCTCGGCCTCGGAGAAGCCGGTCAGCTCGGAGTTCTTGATGAGGTAGAGCGTGTGCTTGTGGTGCGACTCGTGCGCGATGTGGTAGCCGATGTCGTGCAGGAGGGCGGCGGCCGAGAGCAGCGTGCGGTGCTGGCGCGTGAGGCCCGCGGCCGGCGCCACGCGGTCGAAAATCTTTTCGGCGAAGCGGGCCACCTGATGCGCGTGCGCCTCCTCGTAGCCGAAGCGCCGGCCGACGGCGTGGACGCCCCGCAGACGCGGGTCGGAAGTGTCCGGCACGGGCGGCATCGACTCGGCTTCGAGCCGGCGCAGGTAGTCGATGATGACGCCCTCGCGCAGGGCGAAGTCGCACGAGCGCAGGTTGTCGATCTTTAAGGCGCGCATCACGCCTTCGAGTATCTGGCCGCCGGCGACGACGATCTCCGCGCGTTGCGCGCTGATGCCGGGCGCACCCGTGCGGCGCTCGTCCGTGCTCATCCCGGCAAGCCGCTCGTTGAGACGCTCCAGCCGATTGAAGGTGATCTCGGCTCCGGGCGGTTGCGCGCCGCGCGCCTCGGCGTCGGCGCCGCGCTCGGCCTTCAGGCGCAACGCCTCGCCGAGCGAGAGGATGGTGCCGGAGGTTCCGGTGGCGTGCTGCCAGCGCGCGGCCTTGAGTTCGCGCGCGGGGCGCTCCAGCGCCGCACGCACCTCCTCGCGCAGCGCCCGCAGCTCCTTCTGCTTCGGCGGGTCGTTCGCCAGATAGGCGTCCGTCAGCCCGACGGCGCCGAGCTTGACCGAGTAGAGTTCGGCGGGCACGCCGCCGCGCACTAAAGACAACTCGGTGGAGCCGCCGCCGATGTCCACGTTCAAAAGCGACGCGCCGGGCGGGGCGCACCCCTGCGCGGCGGCGATGCCGATGAGGCGCGCCTCCTCCAGCCCCGAGAGCACTTCGACTCGCAGGCCCGTGGCGCGCTCCATCTCGTCCGTGAACTCGTCGGCGTTCTCGGCCTCACGCACCGAGGCGGTGGCGACGGCGATGACGTGCTCGGCCCCGCGAGCTTCGGCGCGCTGCCGGAAGCGGCGGATGGTTTCGGCGGCGCGCCCAATGGCCTCCGCGCCGATGTGTCCTTCCTGTAGCGTGCCGTGGCCGAGGCGCACCGGCTCCTTGTCGCGGGCCAGCACGGCGAACGAGTCGCCGGAGGCGGCGTCAACCACCACCAGCTTGATCGAGTTCGAGCCGACATCAATCGCGGCGAGTTTCATTTCCGTCTTCTTCTTCCCATCTGCCTTGTCCGTCGCTGTTATTCTACCGCGCGTTCGTTACATCGACGTAACGGCGGGTTAAGATATTAACTTAAACACCGAAATGTGAGCTTAAAGTATTGCGACGAACAAAACTGTAGGGGAGGGCAAGTCCGCGGCCCTTGCTGTCGGACAATTAACATGGATGGACAGGATGGGCAGGATGAAGAACAGATGATTTGAGATTTCAGATTTCAGATTTCAAATCTTCTCCTCCTGTTCCTCCTGTCCATCCATGTTAATTCCTTTCATGCGTAACGGGCGGCGGACTTGCCCTTGCCCCCACGGGCGTGATTGACGTTGAGGTTTTGAAACAGACGCTAATTTCAGGAGGGGCCACGTGTACGCATTCATGGAAATCGACTGGCAGGGCATTTTCGTCCCGAGCAATTCCGTGCTTGAAATCATCGTGCGCGGGACGATCACTTATCTCGCTCTGTTCACGCTCATGCGCGTGGTGCTCAAGCGCGAGACCGGCACCGTGTCGCTGGCCGACCTCCTGATGATCGTGCTCATCGCCGACGCCTCGCAGAACGCCATGGCCAGCGAGTACAAGTCAGTGACCGAGGGCGTCGTCCTCGTGATGACCCTCATCTTCTGGAACTACGCGCTCGACTGGCTCGGCTCCCGCATTCCCCTCTTCGGCCGCCTCGTTCACCCTGCGCCGCTCAAGCTCATCGAGGATGGCCGCCTGCTTCGACGCAACATGCGTAAGGAGATGATTACCGAGGACGAGATGATGAGTCACCTGCGCGAGCAGGGCGTCGATGAAGTGTCGCAGGTGAAGGCGGCCTACATCGAGGGCGACGGCCGCATCAGCGTCATCAAGGCTGAAGACGGCGACTCCGGCGCGTCGTCCGCACGGGATGACCGCGGGGCCGTCGGCTGAATGCCGGCTGAAGTAATCTTTAAATCTTTGTTACCTCGCGCCCGGCCGCGCCGCACAGCTTTCACGCCTGAAAGCACGCGTGCTATGTTGATTTCGGTTTTCATGCTCACACGCGCCGCTGCGGCCCCTCGGGCGCGGCTGGAGTGGGCGCTTCAAGGTCTGATATCTTCTTCAACGAAGGGACGGCCCCCCCGTCATGTCAGTCGCCAACGAGTTGACGAGCGAAGTCGCCATGGCCATGCTCAAGAGCGATGACCGCGGCGAAAGAGAAAATCTGTTCGGGATTCTGCTCGCGCTCCACTCCACCCTCCGCACTCTCTCCGCGGAGGAGCGCCACCGACGGCGCGCGAAGTTTCTCCCGGAGCCTCCCCCCGCGGGCCGGGCCGCTTCCCCGCTGTCGCACTGAACTTTTTTCGCCGTCAGCCGTGAACCGGCGCGCGCCGCGACCACACGTCCACGCGCCGGGCGGCGCCGACTTTATTCGATGAGCACAGGGGCCAAACAATCCGCATCGAAGGGCGATGCGACGCGCGAGGCGGTAGCGGCGGTCGAGCTGCCGCCGTCGCTGTTGCATCACCGCCACTTTCTCTTCAACCGCGAGTTGAGCTGGCTGGAGTTTAACCGCCGCGTGCTCGAAGAGGCGCTCGACCCCGCCCACCCGCTCCTCGAACGCCTGAAGTTCCTCTCCATCTTCTCCTCGAACCTCGACGAGTTTTTCATGGTGCGCGTCTCGGGCCTCATGGAGCAGTTGGACGAAGAGGTGGCCGAACTCTCGCCCGACGGGATGACCGTGGCCGAGCAACTGCGCGAGATCGCCGCGCGCCTCAAGCCGATGGTCGAGCAGCAGACGCGCTGCCTGCGCGAAGACGTTCTGCCGAAGCTGGCCGAAGCCGGCATCCTCATCACTCCCTACAGAGAACTCTCGAAGGAGGAGCGGCAGAGGCTCGACGAGTACTTCGCCGAAAAAGTCTTCCCCGTACTCACCCCGCAGGCGGTCGATTCTTCTCACCCGTTCCCGTACATGTCGAACCTGAGTCTCAACCTCGGCCTGATGGTCGAGCCGGTTGAGGACAAGACGGGGAAGTTTCCGCAGGCGATGTTGGGCGAGCCGCGCTTCGTCCGCATCAAGGTGCCGCCCGTCGTGCGGCGGCTCGTGCCGGTCGATGATTCGGGCACGCGCTTCACCTTCCTCGGCGAGCTGATCTCAGCCAATATCTCCTCGCTCTTCGCCGGCCGGCGCACGGGCCGCGCGCATCTCTTCCGCATCACGCGCGACGCCGACCTCGACATCCGCGAGGATGAGGCCAGCGACCTGTTGAGCGTGATGCAGGAGCACCTGCGCCGCCGGCGTTTCGGCGCGGCCGTGCGTCTCGAAGTAACGGCGAGCATGCCCGAGAAGCTGGTGCGCTACCTGAGCAAATCCCTTGAGCTTTCCGAAGAGGACGTGTACCGCATCGACGGCCCGCTCAATGTCCCCGACCTCCTCAAACTTCACCAGCTCGACCGCCCCGAGCTGAAGGACGCGCCGCTGCAAGTCACAGTCCCCGCGCCGCTCGTCAAGTGCAAGTCGGTCTTCGACGCCGTCCGGCAGCAGGACATCCTCCTGCATCACCCGTTCACGTCCTACGTCACCGTCACCGACTTCATCCATCAGGCCGCGCACGACCCCGATGTGCTCGCCATCAAAATCTGTCTCTATCGCGCGGGCCAGGACTCGCCCATCGTCCAGTCGTTGATGGAAGCGAGCGCGCGCGGCAAGCAGGTGGCGGTACTTGTCGAACTCAAGGCGCGCTTCGACGAGGAGAACAACATCGAGTGGGCGCAAAGGCTTGAGCGCGCCGGCGTCCACGTCGTCTACGGGCTGGTGGGGTTGAAGACGCACTGCAAGGTGGCGCTCGTCGTCCGCCGCGAGGGCAACCACCTCCGGCGCTACGTCCACCTCGCCACCGGCAACTACAACCCGACGACCTCGCGCGTCTACACCGACCTCGGCCTCTTGACCGCCAACAAGAAGCTCGGGGCCGACGCCACCGACCTCTTCAACTTTCTCACGGGCTGCTCGCTCCAGACGAAGTACCGGCGTCTTCTGGTCGCGCCCGTGAATTTGCGCGAGCGCATGATCGAGTTCATCGAGCGCGAGGCCGCGCATCGCCGCAAAGGTCGCCCCGCGCGCATCATCGTCAAGATCAACAGCCTCACCGACATTCAGATCGTCCGCGCGCTCTACGCCGCCTCGCAGGCCGGCGTCCACATCGATTTGATCGTGCGCGGCACGTGTACGCTGCGGCCCGGCCTCGCGGGCGTCTCCGAGACGGTGCGCGTGCGCAGCGTCGTCGGCCGCTTTCTGGAACACAGCCGCGTCTTCTACTTCGAGAACGGCGGCGAAGAGGAAGTCTACATCGGCAGCGCCGACTGGATGTCGCGCAACCTGGACCGCCGCGTCGAAGTCGTCGTCCCCGTGGACGACCCCAACCTCAAGCGCCTGCTCCGCGACGAAATCCTCGACGCCTACCTGCGCGACAACGTCAACGCGCGCCTGCTCCAACCGGACGGCTCCTACATACGCGCCCGGCCCGCCGACGGCGAAGTGCCGTTCAGCGCGCAGGAGTTTTTCCAGCGTCAGCCGGCCACGGCCTGAAGCGGCGCTTGTCGCGAATCGTCTCCAAAACTTAAAGGGCGGCGCGAAACCATCGCGCCGCCCTTTCGCAATCTTTCTCTCGCACCGCTTTTAGCGGGTTGCATTTGAGGATGACCTGCGAACGCCCTCCCTCACGGTCGGGCTTGCGGCCCCGGATGTGCCTGAAGGCGGAAGCCCGACCGTGAGGGAGGGCGCACGCAAGCGCAACTCGCTATAAATCAGCCGTTGTCTGCGGCCTTGCCGGCGTCGGCTGCGGGCTGGCTGTCAGTCTTAGCCTTAGGCTTAGCGCTGGTCTTGGTCTTAGGCTTGGTCTTGGTCTTGGTTTTGGTCTTTGTCCCGGTTTCAGCCTTCGCTTTCTTCACCTTCGTGTCTTTCGCCTTCGCGTCTTTCGCTTTCGTCTTTTTCGATTTCCCGGCCGCGCTCTTGTCGCCCTCCGCCGCCGCGATGATGGAGGAGACGAGGCTCGTCGCCAGACCCAGCGCGACCTCCGGCCCGTGCTTCCTGACTATCTTCTTCACCTGTTTGCCAATCGCCTTCTGCGTCTTCTTCTTGATGAGTGCCATCGGTTCCTCTCTTTGCCGTCTGAGTTGTCCGCCGCGGGCGCGCGGAGCGGGCTACGCTAACACTTATTCCGCGGCGGAGAAATAGGGGTGAGCGGAATTTAACCGAAACTTCAGGCGGCGTCTATGCGGCGAAGTTTCCGCGCCATGCGCTCGCCTCTTACGACGGCGCGCGCTTTATGTTGTGGCGCCCGCGGCCTTATACTCCGCCACCGAGCCTATGTCTTCCGACCGTTTCGTCTCAGAGCGCAAGGGCGCGTGGCAGCGCCTCGAAGATTTGCTGGGGCTGCTGGAGCGCACCTCCCTGCGGCGGCTGGAGCGCGAAGAGGTGCGCGAACTCGGGCGCATCTACCGGCGCACGGCCTCCGACCTCGCCATCGCCCGCGCCGAGTCGCGCGACCCGCGACTGGTGGGCTACCTCAACAGTCTCGTCATCCGCGCCCACGGACGCATCTATCGCGCCGACGCCTCCGAAGGCGGACGCCGCCTCTGGCGCTTCTTCGCCGAGGACTTTCCGCGCACGTTCCGGCGCACATGGCGCTACACGGCGCTCGCCACGGCCGCCTTCCTCCTCTTCGCCGCGCTCGCCTTCTTTGGCACATGGATCGACCCGGAGCTGTCCGAACTCGGCGGCATCGACCCCAACTCGCGCGAGCTGATCTTGAATACGCGCACGCACTGGTGGGAACAGGTCAACGAGGCGAATCAATTGTGGAGCAGCGTCATCATGGTGAACAACATCTGGGTGATGCTGCGGGCCTTCGCTTTGGGGGCGCTCTTCGGCATCGGGCCGCTCTACGAGATGGCGCGCTTCGGGCTCCAGATCGGGGCCGTCCTCTCGCTCACCGACCGCGCGGACTTCGCCGCCGACCTCCTGACCTTCATGGTCGGCCACGGTGTTCTGGAACTCTCCTGCGTCTTCATCACGGCCGGCGCCGGCACGCTCTTCGGCAGCGCACTGCTGTTGCCCGGCGACCTGTCGCGCGCCGACGCCCTGCGCCTGCGCGGCCGCGACGCCGTGCAGCTCGCCGCCGGCTGCGTCCCCCTGCTCGTCGTCGCCGGCGTCATCGAAGGTTTCATCTCGCCGGCGGCGCTCGCGCCCGCGCTCAAGTGCGGCGTCGGCCTCCTGACGGGCGTCGCGCTCTACGCCTACCTGCTGCTCGCCGGCCGGGAGACGGGGACGGCTGCTGTGTGAAGAAAGCGTCTTTCGGGTTCGACCGCCCGCGGAGTCGAAGGTTATAGTTTCATCACGCCGGGCAGCAGTGGCCGCGCGGCGTGTAAATAAAACTCATGAAAGTCAGTCGCACCAAACGTCTGCTGAGGCACCTCGGCTACCAGTTCCGGCGGGGGATGCTGCCGCTCAAGGATAGCGGCTTCTCCAGCTTCGACGAGGAGCAGATACTCAACCGCTACATCGCCGAGCTGTTGCCGGCCGAACATTCGCGCACCGTCGTTGACATCGGCGCGGGAGACGGCCGGACAGGCTCGAACACGCTCGCCCTGTTCAAAAGCGGTTGGAAGGGCGTGGGCGTGGAGTGGGACGCGCGGAAGGCGCGCAAGCTCGCCAGAGTTTACGAGCAGCTGCCCGAGGCGTCCGCCTGTCGTCTGCGCGTGACCCCGGACAACGTCGTCCCGCTGCTGGAGGCTTACGGCGTCGAGAGAAACTTCGGCGTGCTGAGTGTCGATATCGACAGCTACGACTACTGGATTCTGGACGCCGTCCTCGCCCGCTACCGGCCCCAGCTCGTCGTCACCGAGATCAACGAGAAGATACCGCCGCCCATCGAGTTCCGTGTGAAGTACGATCCTGACTTTCGGTCGCGGGAGCATTTTTACGGCTACAGCATCGCGTGTCTGGAAGAGCTGTGCGCGCTCCGCGGCTATGCCCTCATCGACCTCGAATACAACAACGCCTTTCTCGCGCCGAAGGAGCTGGCCGGGGCGCGCGCGCTGACGCCGGAGTCGGCGTACCGCCGGGGATATCTGGAGCGCCCCGATAGGCGGGCGAAGTTTCACCGGAACCAGAACATGGAGACGCTCCACGCCGTCGGCCCCGAAGAGGGCGTGAGGTTCATCCGGCAGTTCTTCTCACAACTGGCGGGCAAGTACGAGCTGGGCATCGCCACCGACGCCGCTGCGCCGGAAGACGCCCCCGTGCAGGACGCGGATTACTCCACCGCCCGGCCGGCTGAAAGCTTGCAACCGGCCCCTCGGTAGCCTTCGAGCTTGCCCGCGGGCGGCTGCGGCGGCGTGTGGCGACGTGTTAGTATTCTCCGTCCCCATACTCCCCTGTTTCATTTGTCTTCCGAGTGCTCCCTCTTGCCGATGATCTTCTCTGGCCCGCAGACTTCCAAGCTGACCACTCCGCTCGTCTCGGTCGTCACCGCCACTTACAACCGGAGCAACGTCCTGCGGCTGGCGATTGAGAGCGTCCGCTGGCAGACCTTTCCCGACTGGGAGCTGTGGGTGATCGGCGACGCCTGCACGGACGACACGGCGGAGGTCGTCGCCTCCTTCGCCGACCCGCGTATTCATTTCCTGAACCTGCCGGCGAACGTCGGGGAGCAGTCCGGCCCCAACAACGAAGGCTTCCGGCGCACGCGCGGCCCGTTCGTCGCTTACCTCAACCACGACGACCTCTGGCTGCCGGATCATCTGGAGACGGCCCTCGAAGGAATCGAAGCCACGGGCGCCGACCTCGTCTTCACGCTCGTGGACGCCGTATCAGCCTCGGGGAAAAATTCCCTCTGGTGCGTCGTGCCCGGCATGCGCTACGAGCCGGGGCTGCTCGTCCCCGCGTCGTGCTGGGTGTGCCGGCGCGCTCTGGTCGAGGAGGTCGGAGCGTGGCGCTCTTATCGGGAGTGTCACAGCGTCCCTTCTCAGGACTGGCTGTATCGCGCGTGGCGGGCCGGCAAAGACCTCCGGCTGATTCCGCGTCTGACGGTGGTGGCCCTCCCCTCGGGCGCGCGCCGCGGCGCTTACGCCAACCGCGATGTTCGAGAGAACCAACACTATTTCGAGCGCATCCGCCGCGAACCCGATTTCCGGGAGCGGGAGCTGACGGCCGTCGTCACCAACTTCGATACCCCATGGCTGCGTTGGTATCCGGCCCCGCAGCTCCTTCTGCGCGCGCTCCGCAACGCGCTCGTCCGACTGTGCCTCGCCGCGCGTCTCGACCCCGTGGCCGTGAGAAACTTTTTTATCTACTTTCGCAAGGGCGCGTTTCTTGATCGCCTGAGAAGCAGACGGGGACTCGAACCCTTGAGCCGGAGACGCGCTCGTTCCGGCAATCAGTCGCCCCGACAGGAGAACGAATGAAGACAACGGACGCCGAGGAGATCGACTTCAGACACGAGCAGGGGATCATCGAAGGTTCCGCCAAAGACCTGCGCAGCATCACCTCCGACTGGACGCCCGTCCTGGAATTGATCGACGGGGTGAAACTGCGAGAGGTTAAAAACGTGCTGAAGGATAACGGCTTCCTGACCGAAGTGTTCCGGGCCGACTGGTCGCTCGACGCGGGCGGGGTCGATCAGGTGTTTCAAGTCGTCCTCGCGCCCGGCGGCCTCTCCGCCTGGCACGCACACCAGTTCGCCACGGATCGACTCTTCGTCAGCCACGGCCTCGTCAAGGTGGTTCTCTTCGACGCCCGCACCCGCTCGCCCACGCACGGCCGCCTCAACGAGTTTCGCGTCGGACTGCTGCGCCCGACCCTCATCGTGATTCCTCCCGGCGTCTGGCACGGCGTCCAGAACATCTCACCAGAGTCGAGTTGTCTCCTCAACATGCCCGACCGCGCATACACCTATGACGACCCCGACCACTGGCGTCTGCCCCCCGACACGCCGGAGATTCCCTATTCCTTCGCCGGGCCGCCGACGCGTTAGGGCGCCGCAGACGCGCTACGACAGTCCGATGGGCAACTGGAAGAAAGACGATGAAAAGAGTTATTTGGAAAGCTCGCCGACCTCGTCCTGCTCGACGCTGACCCGCTTGAAGATATACATAACACCCGCGGGATTTACGGCG
>DASVES010000473.1:0-10831 GCA_036380435.1 Pyrinomonadaceae bacterium
GTCACCCGCTCGCTACCGCTCGCGGTACTGTGCTTGCCGACACCTTCCATTGAATCAATGATTCAATGAGCCGATGAATCAATTCCTTGAACCTCGAACGCCATGACGAGCGGCGCGGAGCCGTGCTGCTCGAACCAGCAGACGTGCTGCGCGACGAGGTCGAGCTTGAGTTGGTAGCGGCCGGGCGCGTCGGGGGCGCGGAAGCCCAGCGCGAGACGCACGCGCTCGCCCGGCGCGAGGGGGCGCGGGAGCGGCGGCTCGCCGTGACGCTCGAAGAGGACGACGCGGCCCTCGTCGTCGAAGACGCGCACGCCGAGCATCACTGCTCCGCGCCGGTCGGCCGCGCCCGTGAGCCAGACGGTGTCGCCCGTGTTCTCGATTTCGAGCGACAGGCCGAAGTCCGCGCCGGGTGAAAGCGTCGGAGGCCGTGCCGGTGCTTCGTCGCCCGGCACGGCGTCGTTGCCCGGCATGGCGTCATCGTCCGTCGCCGTGGCGGCGGCGGCGGTGATGCGCGCGGAGAGGCGGCCCGGAGCGCGGCTGTCGGGGACGCCGTCGGCTGGCGAGACGCCGTGCGTGACCTTCTTGCAGAGCAGGTAGTTCAAGTCTTGCTGGACGAAGCGCACGCGCTCATTCTCAACGGAATCGCGCTCGAAGAGGCCGTTGACGCTCACGTAGTCGCCGACGACGAGGAAGCCGTGCTCGCGGAGAAGCGCGCGCAGGTACGCGGGGTCGAATGGCGACTCCAGCGTCTCGTAGAGGCGCATCACGTCCGTGAGTTCGGCCGCGGTCTCGGAGCCTTCGTCGGGCTTGCCGCCTTCGAGGATGAAGAGCATCCCGCCGTAAGAGACCATCTCGCTCAGGTGGCGCATCACGGCGCGCTCGTCCTCGAAGTGGTGGAGCGAGTCGTAGCAGAAGGCGGCGTCGAAGACTTCGTCGAGCGGGGCCGACTCGGCGTCGTGGACGAGGAAGCGGCAGACGATGGGCGTCTCGTGATCCACGTCGTAGGGGACGCAGGCCGTGCGCTGGCGGGCGATCTCGATGAGTTCGGGGCTGATGTCGATGCCGGTGACTTCGTAGCCGAGGCGCGCGAAATACTCGGAGAGCCAGCCGGAGCCGCAGCCCACGTCGAGGAGGCGTCGGCCCGGAGGGAGCGCGAGCGCGACGGCGAGGTTGGCGAAGTCGCAGAAGTGTCGATGCGTCTCGGGGTCCATCCCGTCGCCCTCGTGCTTGGGCGGCTTGTTCGAGAGGTTGTAGAAGGGCTTGGTGAAGAGATAGTGGTGACGCTCGGCGTCGAGCTTCCGCGGATACTCGACGGCCGCGCGCTTGTAGTCAACGCCCTCGACCTTCCGCAAACGCCCCGGCGCGTGCGTCGTCGCCGCGCCTTCGTCCGCGACCGCTGTCGTCGCCTGCTCCGACGAGGACGACGCTGAGCCAGCATCCCTCTCATCGCTCGCGCTTGCAGACTCTTCAGAAGTAGAAGTAGCGAGAGAGGCAGCGGCGGACGTGTCGGCGGAAGAAGCGGCGTGCGTGTCGGCTTCGGGCGCGTGACGGGTCGTTGCGGCGGCGGCGAAGGCGCGCTCGGGCGCGAGGGCGGCGACCTCGGCGGCGACCGCGCTGATGACTGACGTGTCGGCCTCGGGGTCGAGACGCAGGCGCGAGATTTCCGCGGAGACGCCGCGGACGAGACGGCGGCGGGCGCGGCCACCGATCACTTCGTCGATGAAAGAGAGATAGCGCGCGGCGCTCTGCTCGATGCGGTGCTCGGCGAGGACGTGTCGGCGCGCGCGCGCCCCGACGCTCTCGCGCAAGGCGGCGTCCGCCAGCAGGCGTTCGAGGTAGGCGCGTAGCTCCGCGTCGAGCCAGCGGCCCGCATCCACCTTGACGACCGCGCCCTCCGGCAGCTCCGAGAACCAGCCGGCGTCGGAGACGACGGCCGCGACGCCCGCGGCCATGATGCGGCACAGACTGCCCGACGCCTCGCCGCACGTGCGCGTCCGCAGGTTGAGCGCCACGTCCGTCTCCGCGATGCGCCGTTCGAACTCGTCAAGCGTGACGTGGCCCGTGATCTCGACGCGCTCACTCAGCCCATGCTCGCGGATGAGCGCGCGCACGTCGTAGAACGGATTGGTCTCGCCGACGAGTGTGTAGCGAAAGTCGTAATCATCCTTGAGCGCGGAAAGCGCGCGCAGGGCGTGGCCGACGCCCTTGCCGGGCGTGATGAGGCCGAAGGAGGCGAGGCGCACCGGACGAGCGTTTGCAGCGTCGGCCGTGTCGCGCGTGGGCGGCTCGCGACTCGCGGCCCCCTCGGTGACGTGGTGGTTGACGTGGGCGACCGGGGTGCCCGGCGCCAACTGCTCGAAGCGCGCGGCCGACAGGCGCGAGTGCGTGATGACGGCCTCGGCGCCGAGGGCGAGGCGGCGGTTGAGCGGGAAGTGAAGCGGCGCGGCGAAGTGTGACGGCAATCCGCCGCGCGCGAGCGCCTCGGCGGCGCGCGCCCTCTCTTCGGGGCCGTGCTCGGAGCCGACTTCGTCGAGGTAGATATTCACGTCGCCGCGCTCGCGGGCGAGACCGAGGAAGAAGTCCTGCAAGGCGAAGTCGTGGAAGACGACGACGCCGGGGCGGCGCGAGGCCGCGTCGTAAATCCCGGAGTGATAGCGGTGGTCGTTGCCGAGGTGATAGACGACGGCGTCGTAGTCGTCGAGGCGTTCGAGCGCGGCGGGGTCGCTGACGTAGTCGAACCAGCGGAAGCGCGCGCACGTCTCGGCGTTCGACGGCTCGAAGCCATCGACGAAGAGATCGATACGAGCGCCGGCGGCGAGGTGCGGCAGCAACTCCTCGCTGTAGTCGGAGATGCCCGAGCGCTGCGGGCTTAAGGGGCTGAAGTAAGCGAGTCTCATCAAGTTCGTCAATCGTAAATCGTGAATCGTAAATCGTAAAGCCCGCCGGCCGCCCGTCGGACTTCATCGCTCAAGGCGCCACCGTCTCAACCACGATTTACGATTTACCATTTACGATTCATGGCCGCCGACGATGAGGACGACGAAGACGGCGAGCCGCGTCAGCACGTAGGCGTAGAGCGCCGAGCGCACGGCGGGCGAGCTGCGGAGGCTCTGCCACGCTGACGCCGCGCCAGCGCTTTCATCCGTCTTCGCTGACGCTTCGCTATTCATCACAGGCCCTTCTCTGGGAGCACGGGCGCCTTGCAGCCCGCCGCCGGCGCCGACAGGCACAGTACCGCGAGCGGTAGCGAGCGGGTCTCGCGTGCTTGAGACGAGCCTTTAGCGTAGACGCAACCCGCTCGCTACCGCTCGCGGTACTGTCCCACGCTCACGGCACGTTAATGTGCGCGTGCTCCCGGTCATTCAACTTTGACGTTGACGCGCAGCGGCTGCGACCCCTTGTCTTTGAAGAAGGTGACCTGCTCCTGCACCATGTCGAGTTCGAGGATGTAGTCGCCGGGGTTCTTCGGCGCGGTGATGACGAGAGGCAGCTCGGCCTCCTCGCCGGGGGCGAGGTCGCGCTGCACGCCGTAGCGCCCGTCCATGTTCGTCGCCAGCGTGCCGTCGGGTTGGAGCCAACTGTTCATGACGGCTATGACGTACTTGTTACCCTCCTGATCGTGAGGGGCGATCCACGTGACGTTGCTCGTATTCCTGACGTTGACGTTGATGGTCTGCTTCTGCCCGGCCCGCATCCGCGCGGGCGCGTCGAGAAGCGTGATCTGCGCCCGGTAGCCCTCATCGGGTAGCGGCCCCGGCGCCGTGGGCGCTGTCGTCCCGGCGGCCGCGCCCGCGGCCGGCTGCCCGCCTGACTGGGCGACGTTCTCCACGCCCCGGCCGCCGCAGCCCGACAACGCCGACGCGCACAGTAGTAGCGCACACGCCAGAGCGAGCGCGGCCGTGATTCTTCTCCTCGTCCGTATCATTTCGGAAACGTCCCTTCTTTTATTCGATCTCGTCGAAACGGTGCAATGGTCACTCCACGCGCACGCTCACGCGCAGGGTTTGTGATCCCTTCTCATAAAACCACGTCACGCCCTCGTGTACCATGTCGATCTCCAGCACGTACTCGCCCGGGGCCTTTGGCGCGATGACGTTGAGCGTGAGTTCCGCCTCGTCGCCGGAGCCGAGGTCGCGCGGCAGCGCAGTCCGGCCGTCGAGGTCATTTACAACAGTCCGGCCGTCGGTGGCAAGCCAGCGGTCGCCGACGTTTACCTGAAGCATGCCCTGCGCGTTGCCGCGCGCCGGCCACGGGGCTGACCCTTCGTTTCTGACTCTGACGAGCAGCGACGCACGCTCGCCCGGCTTCATTCGCGCGGGCGCACGGGGCAGGGAGAGGCGCGCGCGGTACGCGCCGTCGGGGAGCGCGGCGGCGCGTCCGTCCGGCGCGGGCGAGGGGACGGCCGCGCCCCGTTCCACTTCGAGCAGGTAGAGGCCGATGTTGTTGTGCGGCGAGTAGAAGGGAATCGTCACGGGCGTCTGGCCGACGATCTTGAGGCCGCGTCTTTCGAGGCTCGCGCGGGCCGACTTCAGGTCTTCGGGGAAGGAGAGCGAAAAGAGTCGCTTGCCGGCGGCGCGGTCGAGCGCTTCGGCGAATCTTTGTTCGGACGCGCGCGTCGTGAAATATTCGGGTTGTCGCGCGTTGATGACCGGCGCGCGCGGACGCAGCAGCGCCTCGAAGCCGTTCGACTTCATACTGCTATCGACCCACACCTCGACGCCCGCGAACAGCGCGCGCTCCTTGTCGGGGAGAAAGTCAGCGAGGCTGTGGTCGCGCAGCAGCAGGTGCGCGGCTTCTCTCAGGTGAGTGCGGGGTTGCGAGAACACGGTCGGGCGTCCGCCCCACTCGGTTCGCAGGACGTAGCGGCAGGCGAGCGCGCCCTGCGCGGCCAGCGCCAGCCACAGCGCGCAGGCGAGCGAGTACTTCAAGGCGGCGCGCATTCTCACATTCGCGCGCGCGGCCGACGCGGCGAGCATGAGGACGAGCGCGCCGCCGAGCAGCTCAAGGTGCAGCACGTAGCGGACGTAGCCCGTCGTGGCGGCCCAGGTGAGTGAGTCGAGCAGCACGACGAGGCAGAGGGCGCGCACGAGAGCGTCGCGGCGGGCGAGGACTAAGCCTGCGAGCGCGGCGACGAAGCCGAGCGCGAGCCGGCCTGAATAGACGTTCAACTCCGAGAGCCGTTCGGGCGTGAACACAGAGGCGACGGGCCAGAGAAGCTTTCCCCACCACCCGGCCGCCGCCGGCCCCCAGCGCGGGTCGCGCCAGTCCTGCGCGGCCCAGTAGGGCGACTCGAAGATCGTGTTGAAGAGCGGGAAGACGGGGCTGCCCGTCTCGCCGTAGATGTAGAAGGTGAACGGCAGGAGCGGGACGAGGAACGCCGCCGCCGCGAGGGCGAGCGAGAGCAAAATCTCCCTGCGCGCCGGTCGGAGTTTGAACAGAAGTTGATAGGTGTAAATGAGCGCGATGAAGCACGCGACCGTCAGGTTCGTGAGCTTGAAGGCGACGGCCACTCCGAGCAAAAGCCCGAGACGCGCGGCCGCAACGCGCACGCTTCCCCGTTCTCCGTCGCGTCGCAGCGCCACGTAGACCGCTTCGAGGATGAGCGGGAGGGCGAGCACGTCAACCATGTAGTTGTTGATCTCGAACAGAGAGTGCTCGCAGAGCATGATGAGCAGCACGCCGAACGCGCGCCGCCGCGCGCCGCTGATGTAGGGGCGCAGCAGTCTCTCGACGACCTGAGCGGCCCAGACGAGCGCCAGGAGGTTCGGCAGGGTGCCGAGGCGGTAGCCGAGCAGGCGTCGGCAGAGGCCCGTCACGATGTCGGGCGAGGGGTTGAACGGGATGGGCGCTGGGAAGAAGTCGCCGGGCATGAAGAGCGGCCCCGCGAGCGCCCTCTCGGCGTGGAGCAGGCGGTAGTTGAGCACGTCGAAGGACACGTCGGGGAAGGGCACGCGCAGCGCGTAGACGAAGGCGAGGGGCAGGGCGACGACGAGCCAGAAGGCGGGCGGCGTTCTTTCTCTCTCCTCCCCCGTCGCGACATAGAAATACCAGGCGAGCGCCGCGAGCAGAAGCGTCAGCGCCCACGCCAGCCTCTGGTCGGCGACGGCCCACAGGTACTCGCGCGCGAAGGCCGCCAGGTACAGCAGCATCAAGGCGTCGCCGAGCCCCACGCGGCGCAGGAAGTCCCGCGCCCTCCGCGGCAATGCGGCGCGCGCTATCACAGGTGCTTCAGACATTTGAAATGTCGGCCCTCGCCCGCGCGTGCTCCGCCGCCGACGCTCCGGCGCGCGCGCGGGCCGTGATTTCTTGACTTCGGATTTCAGGGCGCAGACAATGCCACGGCGGTTCGTCCGGAAGAGGTGTCGAGGCATCGACGACGCCGCCCCGAAGCGCCGCGTGTGTTTCTGAAAAGGCGCTAGACCCTAACACCTCCGCGTGGAAACGCCAACCGTACAAGCCGCCCCCGCGAATGTCAAAACCGGCCGGGGCGCGTGGAAAACGCTGCTCGGCCGGCTGGCCGGAGCGCCTCGCGCGCGCGAGGCGCTCGTCATCCTCGGCTTCTTCGCCGTGACGGCCCTGATGACGTGGCCGTGGGTGACGCGCATGCGCGACGCCGTCGGCGACGTGGGCGACCCCTACATGATCGCCTGGACGCTCTGGTGGGACTACCACCAGACGTTCAACGACCCGCTGAACCTCTTTCACGCCAACGTCTTTCACCCCTACCGCTACACGCTCGCCTTCAGCGAAAACGACTACGGCATCGCGCTCCTCTTCTTCCCGCTCTACGCGCTCGGCGCGCGCCCGCTCACCGTACACAGCGTGGCGACCTTTTGCGGGTTCGTCTTCTGCGGCTACGCGGCCTTCCGGCTGGCGCGCACGCTCACGGGTTCCGTGGCGGCCGGCTGGGTGGCGGGCGTCGTCTTCGCCTTCGTCCCCTACCGCTTCCACCTGCTCTCGCACCTGCACTACCTCTTCGCCGGGTGGATTCCGCTGCTGCTCGAAGCCCTGGTGCTGTTCGCGCGCGAGCGGAGTTGGAAGCGCGCGGCGTGGCTCGGCGTCGCCTTCCTGATGAACGCGCTGACGTGCATCACTTGGTTCATCCTGACGCTCCCGGCGCTGGCGCTGTCGGCCGCGTTTCTGGTCGCGCGCTATAGGCTCGCGCGGGAGCGGGCCTTCTGGGTGCGCGGCGCTGCGGCGCTCGGTCTCGCCTCGCTCGCCCTGCTGCCGTTCCTCCTGCCTTACTACCACGTGAGCCGCATGTACAACTTCGCGTGGGGCCGCGAGGAGGTCGTCAAGCAGTCGCCGCGAGTCTCGACGTGGCTGTCTGCGGAGACGCGCAACCGGGTCTGGAGGTGGCTCGGCGCGCGCTCCGACGGCTCGCCGCTCTTTCCGGGCCTGCTCCCGCTGCTGCTCGCGCTCGCCGCCTTCACGCGCCTCGGCGCGCGCCGGGGCGACACCGCGGCGGCCCTTGAGGGAGTCGCAGTTGAAAAGGACTCGGCGACGGCTCGGCGCGCTGAGTGGTGGACGGAGCTTCTGGACGCGGCGGCGCTCGCGGCCGGGGTGCTGGCACTCGTCGCCGCCGTGTTCGAGGGCACGCAAGGATGGGGGGGAACCGTCTTCGGCGTGTTCACGTCCGACCGCGCGCTTTTTGTGCTCGCCTGCGCGCTGGTCGCTCGCCTCTGTGTAGCCTATCCGCTCTGGTTCCGGCCGTCGGGGAATTTGATTGAGACGATGCGCGCCGGACGGCACTCCGACGCCGTCTGGCTGGGCGCGCTGTGGGCGGCGGTCGGCTTCCTCATGTCGCTCGGCACGAACAGCCTCTTTTACCGGCTCGTCTACGACCACCTCTTTCTCTTCCGCAGCCAGCGTCTTCCCGCGCGCGGGGCGATGCTGGCTTACGTCGGCCTCGCCGTCTTGGCGGGCCTCGGCGCAGTGCGAGTCGCCGGGTGGGTCGCGCGTCGTCGTCGCGACGTGAGCGCCGGGGCCGTCTGCGCCGTCCTGATCCTCGCGCTGCTGTTCGAGCTGCGCGCGGCCCCGCTCAGGTTCGTGCGCGGGGCGGTCTTCCCCGACGAGGTCACGCTGCGTCTGAAGGAGACGCCGATGCGCGGCGGCGTGGTGGAGCTGCCCGCCGGCCCCGACGGCCACAACCACCTCTACATGCTGCGCGCCGCCGACCACGCCCGCCCGCTCGTCAACGCCACGTCGAGCTTCGTCCCCCAGCCCATCTGGGAGTTGCACGAACTGACGCGCGGCGGCCCCATAGCTCCGCGCCTGCTCGACCTGCTCGAAGAGCTTTCGACCTCCTACGTCGTCGTCCACAACGCGCGGCTCGCGCCCGAGCGTCACACCGACTACGAACAATTCTTCGCGCGCGCCGTCGCCACGGGGCGGCTGCGCTTCGTCCGCCGGTTTGAAGGACGCGACGACCTCTACGCCGTGACGATGTTCGAGCCGGAGGCGCGGGGCGAGGAGCCTCTGCCGTTCGTCTCCACGATGCGCCGCCTCGACGAGATGCTCGCCGAAGACCCGGTTAACCTGCTCGGCGAGTTTTTCGAGTGGGGCCAGACGCTCGAACGTCTTCACAAGGCGTCTTTCGGACGCCCGCCGCGCTACGAGGAGTTCATGCCCGACGCGCAGCGACTCGCCGCCGGCGTCCTCGCGGGCGACGAAGACGGCCGCACGCAACTGGAAAATAACTACCGCGCGCTCATCTCGGACTGGACGCGGCGCGCGGCGTTCGTCTCATCCTTCGGAGCGTTGAGCGACGAACAATTTATCGACGCGCTCGCCCGCAACGCCGGCCTCTCGCCCCCGGCCGATGAGCGCGCGGCGCTCGCCGAAGCTCTGAGGTCGGGCACGGAGACACGCGCGGGCGTCCTCGCCAGCCTCGTCGCGCGTCGCGAGTTCGTTGAGCGTGAGAACTACCCGTCAACCGTGCTGCTGCACTACTTCGGCTACCTGCGACGCGACCCCGGCGCCCCGCCCGAACGGGACGCGAGCGGCTTCGACTTCTGGATCACAGAGCTTGAACATGCGGGCGGCGACCGCGCGCGCCTCGGCCGCGCCTTCGCCGGCTCCGGCGAGTACCTCGAACTGCGGAAGCGTCTGGGCAAGCAGCCATAAGGCGACTCACTCGGCGATGTAGGCTCGGAAGGCTGCGCGCTCGGAGATGATGCGGCAGTTGTGGCAGGGTAGCTCGGTGCTGATGACGAGCGCGCCGGCGGGCGGGCGGGCTTCTTTGGGGAGGCGCAGGAACGCGCGCGCGGGGTCTGTGCCGGCGAGGGTGGCGTACCAGTAGGCGTGGATGTAGCCGGGGGCGCCGTTGTTGTCGATGAGGTGGACGGGCCGCTCGGGCCGGCTCATCGCGGCGGCGAAGACTTCGGGGTAGTGCGCGTCGAAGCTGTGCCAGCGCGCGGGCGCGGCCTGACGGAAGTGCCACTGGAAGAGCGCGCCCTGAAGGAGCGTCGTGAGGAGGAGGGCGGCGAAGACGACGCGACGCGCGCGCGTGTGTGCGCCGGGCGTGAGCAGGCGCTCTAGCGCGGGCGCGGTGAGCAGCAGGAGGAAGACGGGGACGCCGACGAGACGCAGCGTGTGGAAGTGATCGAGGGTCAGCGCCGACGGGAGCGCCGAGACGAGCAGGCCGTAGACGACGAAGCGCCACCAGGCGTCCGCGCCGCGCCGCCGGAGGAGAAGCACTAACCCCGCGGCTGCGGCGACGACGGTCGGCGCGAGCAGGCTCCCCATCGTCTGCACGTGGTGACGCGGCTCCGGGTCGCCCGCGACGAGCCAGCCGCGTGGGCTGAAGTGGCCCGCGTAGTTCTGACAGAACCGCAGCGCCACCTCCATCCAACTCATCCCCGGCTTGATGAAGCTCACCTGCGCGAACCTCTCGCCGAGTGCGCCGGGCTGTTCGACGAAGAAGACGAGGAGCGGCAGAAGCGTCACGGCGTAGAGGAGCCACGTGCGAAAGGCCACGCTCCACCAGCGCCCGCGCCCGGCGAAGAGCAGGAGGCCGAGCGCGAGGAGCGGCGCGAGCAGACGCCCGACCGAGTAAGTGTACGTGATGAGCGCGAGCGCGAGCGCCACACGCACGTTGTCGCCGAACGTCCAGCGCCCGCGCTCGTGCGCGGAGCGCAGCGCGAGCAAAAGGAGCGCGAGCACGAGCGGCATCAACGCCACTTCAAACACGAGCCGGCTCAGCTCGAAGAGCCACGGCGTCAATAGCGCCGAGACGGCGACCGTCAGCCCGACCGCACGCGGACGCACGCTCACACTCCGCGCGGCGACGAGTCCGAGCAGGAGCGCGGCCGCCGCGCCAAGGACGGCGCTCAGGGAGCGTGCGACGGCGATGCTCGGCCCGGTGAGTTTGAACAGCGCGGCGAGGAGATAGACGTAGACGGGGCTTTTGTATTCGCCGAAGGCGCGGAAGAAGAGGGGGAAGCGCGCGCCGTGCTCGTCCGCGCCGTGGCGCGCGACGAGGTGCGCGTTGTAGGCGATGGAGGATTCGTCGGCGAAGAAGCCGGGCGGGTTCTCAGGGACGCTGTGCAGGTAGAGGACGAGGCCCAGACCTGCGAGCGCCGCCCACGCGAGCGCGCCGCCGCGCGGCCGTCGCCGCCGCGCCGAGTTGCCTTCCATCTCCTCGGACATCGCCGACGATTATGCCGCAGCTTCGCGAAAAGGAAAGCTCCGGTATAATGTCGCGCCGCACGGGGGTTGATTTCAGTTGAGTATAACGTGAAGCAAACTCACCGCAGAGGCGCAGTTAACGCAGAGGGGGCGCGGAGGCTTGACGCTTTATGACGGCGCTGCTGTTTCTCGCGGGCGCGGC
>DASVES010000474.1:0-28434 GCA_036380435.1 Pyrinomonadaceae bacterium
AAAGAACGACGCGCAGGACGCCTCGTCGCGTGGAAGCCGCGAGCAACTGGCCGAGCGCAAGGACGCGCTCGCCGACTCCGTTGGCAATCTTGAGCGCGACATCGAGCAGAGCGCGCGCTCTCTCGGCGAGGGACGAAAGCAGGCCGCAAGGCAGTTGGGTGAGGCGGCGGAGTCGCTGCGTCGCGACCGCGTGGCCGAGCGCATCCGCAATGGCAAGCGCGGACTCGAAAGCAACCAGCTCGAAGGGGCGCGCACTGAAGAGCGCGCCGTCGAGCGCAGCCTCAACGAGCTTGCGGAACGACTCCAGGCCGCCGAGCGCGCCGCCGGCCGCCCCTCCGGCCAGCAGAGCGGCGAAGAAGCGCTCGACCGCACGCGCCGCCTCGCCGACGACCTCGAATCTCTGCGTCGTCGTCTCGACGACGCCAACGCACGACGCGGCGAAGGCCGCGACGGGCAGCAGCAACGACAGCAGGGAGGCCAGCAGCAGGCAGGCCAACAGCAAGGCGGACAGCAGAAGGGTGGTCAACAGAAGGGCGGTCAGCAGTCGGGTGGACAAAAGGGCGGTCAATCGCGCGCCGGGCAACAACAGCAGGGCAGCCCGTCGCAGTCGGGGCAACAGCCGGGCGGGCAGCCGGGGCAGGGCGAGCGGGGGCAGGCGGGCGAGCAGATGGGCGGCGTCGGGGGCGACGCACGTCAGCTCGGCTCGGAGCTGCGCGAGCGTCTACGCGAGGCCGAAGATTTGCGTAGCGAGTGGGGCAGCACGAGCGGGATATCCGTGGGCAAGCTCGGCGCCGTCGTCGAGCAGTTGCGGCGCATGGCCGACGGGCGGATGCAGGGCGACGCGCAGACGGCCGCCGCGCTCCGCGCGCAGGTGATCGAACCGCTCCGCCAGCTCGAACTGGAGTTGAGCCGTCGCCTGCGCGAACAACTCGGGCGCACCAACCTGCGCCTGCACGACGAGGGCGCGGCGCCCGAACGCTATCGCAAGTCGGTCGAAGAGTATTACCGTCGCCTCTCGGGCGGCGGCCGGAGGTAAACAGCAAGTGGCGGGACGAAGACCACAAGGGCAGAGTCCGCACGACAGACTGCGACGCGCGCTGAAGTTAGCGCGACGCGCGGCGTTGCCCGTCGCGCTCGTGGCGCTGGTGTTGATGCCGGCCGCGGGTCAGCGGCGTCGGCGCGGCGGGGGCACTACGACGCCGCCGGAGTTGAGCGTCGCGGCCGAGCGGCCGAGGAACACGGAACTGCCCACGGACGGCCCCGCCGGCCCGGCCGGTGAGTTCACCTTCGCGCGCGCCATCTACACCTCGCCGTTCTCCCCCTACTGGACGCGTTACGGCGGCTCCTGGACGGTCGATTACCCCGAGGCCGACAACCACTTCATCACGGGGATGCGCGAGTGGGCCGGCACCAATCTCAACATCACGCAGCGGCCCGAGGCCATCGAGCTTCTCGACGAACGGCTGTTCAACTACCCGTTCATCTATTTCGTCGAGCCGGGATTCATGGAGCTGTCGCCCGAGGAGGCGGCGCGTCTGCGCGAGTACATCCTGCGCGGCGGCTTCCTCTTCCTCGACGACTTCTGGGGCGAATCAGAGTGGCAGAACGTCCAGACGCAGTTGAAGAAGGTGCTCCCCGAATACGAGATCAAGGAGCTGCCGCTCACGCACCCGATACTGCACTCCTACCTCGACATCGAAGAGGTCGTGCAGGTGCCGAACATCTACAACGCGCAGCGCGGCATCACCGGCGAGAAGGGCGGCAACACGCCCTACTACATGGGCATCGAGGACAAGTCGGGCCGCCTCGTCGTCTTCATCTCGCGCAACTCCGACCTCGGCGACGCCTGGGAGTGGATCAACGACCCGCGCTACCCCGTCAAGTACGGCCTCGCGGCCTACAGGATCGGCATCAACGTCGTCATCTACGCAATGAGCCACTGACGGCCGCGGCCCCTTCAGCCTTCCAAAGTTCTTAGACTGGCTCTCCGCTTGAGTGTCAGGCACGGCGGTTCACCGCGGAGGCGCGGAGGGCGCAAAGCGAAGGCAAAAGTAAAAAGACAAAAGGCAAAAGTGAAGAGGCTTTCTTACTTTTGCCTTTTGTCTTTTGCCCTTTGCCTTCCTCCGCGTCCTCTGCGCCTCCGCGGTGAGTCCGACCCTCCACACACTCAAGTAAGTTTTTACGCACACGGTAATCTTTCCCCGCCCACCTGGCTCTTATCTTATAGAGACGGCAGATTTCGACTTGAGGGACACGCGCGCACTCATCGACAGGGTCACCGCCGCGGACGCCCCGCACGCCGAGAGGCGCGAGGCGTTCGGCGAGCTGGTGTCGAGATTTCAGGACATGGCCTACGGCTGCGCCTACGCCGTGCTCGCCGACTCCTACCTCGCGGAGGATGCCGCGCAGGAAGCCTTCATCACGGCGTGGCAGAAGCTCGGTCAGCTCCGCGAACCCGCCGCGTTCCCCGGCTGGCTCCGCCGCATCGTGCTCACGCAGTGCAACCGCATGACGCGGGGCAAGCGCCTCGTCTTCCTGCCGCTCGAAGCCGGCGCGCTTGTCTCCGCGGCCGAACCCGGCCCGCAGGACGCCGCCGAGAGTCGCGAGCTGCGCGCGAAGGTGCTCGCCGCCCTCAGGTCTCTGCCCGAAGGAGAGCGCATCACGACGACGCTCTTCTATGTGGGCGAGTACACGCAGGAAGACATCTGCGCGTTTCTGGAAGTGCCGCTCGCGACCGTGAGGAAGCGTCTCTTCACGGCGCGGCGACGGTTGAGGAGGAGCATGGTCGAGTCGTTCAAAGACGGACTGCGCGACGAGCGCCCCTCCCGCGACGACTCTTTCGCCGAGATGGTGGGCGCGCGTCTGCGCCCGTTCGCCCAGACCGATTGGGAACTTTTGTCGGCGCTCGCCCACACGCAACCGGGCGCCGAAGCGCAGGCGAGCGACACGTGGCTCGCCGAACGCCGGCGGTTCGACGAGTCGCGCCGCGTCCGCCGGCACTACGTGGCCGAGCACGCCGGGACGGGCCGTCCGCTCGGCTACGGCGCCGTCGAGCAGAGCGTCTACGGCCCGAGATACAGGCTGCATCTGGCGGCCGACCCGCGTCACCTGCGCGGCGGCGTCGGCCGTCTGCTGGTTGAGCGCCTCACCGCCGACCTGCGGGAGGTGAACGCCGTCACCGTCTCTCTGCGTGGCGACGCCTCGCGGCCCGAACTCCTCGCGCTGCTCGAAGGGCACGGCTTCGTCGAGACGAGCAGGGTGCTGGATTTACGTCTCAAGGTCTCGGACGCGCAAGACCTCGCGCCGCTCCTGCCGGTCGCTGAAGAGTTGGCCCGGCGTCGTGTACGTATCACGACTCTTGCCGAGGAGCGCAAGCGCGACCCCGACCATCTGGAAAAACTCTACGAGCTGCGTTGCGCGGCGGAGCTGGACGACCCGGCGCGCTCGCCCTTAAGGCCGCCGGCCTTCGACCGCGAAGAGGCTGCGCTCTGGCTGCGTCTGCCCTACGTCCTGCCCGACGCCTACTTCATCGCCGTCCACGGCGACCAATACGTCGGCGTGTGCGACCTGAATCTGCGGGAGACGGCGCCGGGCGGCGTGACGCACGGCTTCACGGGCGTCAGGCGCGAGTGGCGTCGGCAGAGAGTAGCCACGGCGCTCAAGGCGCGTGCCGTCGAGTACGCGCGTAGTCACGGCTACCGGACGGTGCGCGCCTTCAACAGTCCGGCGCACGGGGCCGTCCTCGCCCTGAACGAAAAAATCGGCTTCCGCCCGCGCCTGAGCCTCGTCACGCTGGAGAAGTGTTTGCGGGAAGTGAAGAAAGTCGAGCCGGCCCTGTACGACGCTTACGCCGGACGTTACCGCGGTGGCGACGACGGGCCGCGCCCGGATTTCGTTTTGACCATCGCGAAAGAGGGCGAGCGTCTGACGGCCGAGTTCGTCGGGCAGAAGGTCGAGCTGTTCCCGGAGTCGGAGGCGAGCTTCTTTATCAAACATTTTTACGGCGAAGTTGTTTTCGCCAGAGGCGACGACGGGCGGGTGACACACCTGCTCTGGCGCGAGCGCGGAGCGAACAACACCGCACGCGAGATGCGCGCCGCGAAGATTGATTGAGAGCGTTTATAGCCAGTTGCTATTGCGTGCGGTTAGATCGCTTTGAGTTGAATGTATGGCAAGTCAACTCACCGCGGAGGCGCAGAGGACGCAGAGTTTACGCGGAGGGTTGACTTCGCTTTCACTCAAGTGAACATCACTCCAATACTCCGAACCACAGGCGGCTTCGGGAAGACATGGTTCTGAAGAGGGCTACGAAAATGCGTCTCCGGCTCCTGACAGTTTTGCTCTCCGTCACCGCCCTCGGCTCCGTCAGTTTTTCCGCGAAGAGCGAGCGGGGGACTGGTCTCCCTGACTTCGCGGCGACGCCCGCGCAGTCGCCCGCGCCTCAATCCCAGACGCGGCCCGCGCACGCGCAGGAGCAAGCGGCCGAACAGGTCTTCAAGAACATACAGGTGTTGAAGGGCGTGCCGGCGTCGCAGATACAGCCGACGATGGCGTTTATCACCGGCGCGCTCGGCGTGCGTTGCAGCCACTGCCACACGTCGAGCGCCTTCGAGCGCGACGACAAGGCGACTAAGCAGACCGCCCGGCGGATGATGCGGATGGTGCTGGAGATCAACCGGGGAAATTTCGACGGCGCGGCGGCCGTGAGCTGCAACACCTGCCACCGGGGCCAGACCCGTCCGCAGTCCGTCCCCACGCTGGGCCGAAGCCTCTGGCTGCCGTCGGCCGCCGTGGCGAAGCCCGATGCGGCGGCGGCGGCGCTGCCCACCGTCGAACAGATTCTCGACAACTACGTGCGCGCGGCGGGGGGCCGGGAGGCGCTGGCAAAGATCACGTCGCGGGTCTTCAAAGGCTCGCGCGTCGGCGCCGACGGCGTGCTCGTGCCGGAGGAGGTGCAACAGAAGGCGCCGAACAAGCTGCTCGTCACAACCAGTTATCCCCAGATAGTTTTCCGTCGCGGGTTCGACGGCACGATGGGGTGGGCGCGCGACAGTCAGGGCGGAGGCGACATCGGCAAAGAGGAGCTGGCCGAGCTTGCGCGCGAGGCGGAGTTTTACAAGGAGGTCAGGCTGCGGGAGTTGTACGCCGGCATGAGCGTCGAGGGCAGGGCCACGGTGGGCGAGCGCGAGGCTTATGTCATCGTGGCGACGACACGCGAGGGCGCTTCCGAAAAACTCTTCTTCGACACGCAGACCGGCCTGCTCGTGCGCAAGTACACGGAAATCAAGTTAGTCCTCGGCGCGTTTCCGACGCAGACGGACTACGAAGATTACCGGGAGGTTGACGGCGTCCGTGTGCCCTTCGTCATCCGCTGGTCGATACCGGGCCGCGCGTGGGGGCGGAAGATTGAGGAAGTGAAGACGAACGTACACATCGATGACGCGACCTTCAGACCCCCGGCCGCCGCGGGCGGCGAGCGACGGCCGCAGTAACTTTACTGAAAGACTCTCGACAACGCTTGAAGGGCCGCCCGGATAATTCCCGGCGGCCCTTCGCACGTCTGTATCAGTTGCCGTCGCACACAGTACCGCGAGCGGTAGCGAGCGGGTGTGGATGCGGCAGCGGCTCGTCTCGGGCGCGTCAGACCCGCTCGCTACCGCTCGCGGTACTGATTTCAATGGCGCTCGCTCGTCGCACCCGACGCGCCGAGTTTCGCGGGAGGTTGGAGACAAAAGAATACTTTTGTGTTTTACTTGTCGGGCACCCAATTCAATCTGGCCGGTGTCTCCCGAGTTCTACGGCCCTGACGGCGGCTTCCCTTGCGGAAGAATCTTTGAGGCCGGAGCCGGCGATGAGCCGACCGAATACCCGATAGGATCAATATATGGACAAGCAGAGTGCGCCCGACGAAGCGCGTGCGGCGGAAGCGACACAGCCCAGAATGGCGACGGGCAACGAAGGACTCGACAAGGTTCTGAACGGCGGCTTCCCCGCCAACCGCCTGTATCTCGTCGAAGGCGACCCCGGCACGGGCAAGACCACGCTCGCCTTGCAGTTCCTGCTCGAAGGCGCGCGCCGCGGCGAGCCGGTGCTCTACGTCACCCTCTCCGAAACGAAGGAGGAGCTGACCGAAGTTGCCCACTCGCACGGCTGGTCGCTCGACGGCGTCACCATCTACGAGCTGATCGCCCCCGAAGAAAGTCTGAAGACCGAGACGCAGTACACGATTTTCCACCCGTCGGAGGTGGAGCTGGGCGAGACGACGCGGGCCGTCATCGACGAGGTGGAACGCCTCCAGCCGCGCCGCGCCGTCTTCGACTCGCTCTCCGAGATGCGCCTCCTCGCCCGCGACCCGCTCCGCTACCGGCGGCAGATACTCGCCCTCAAGCAGTTCTTCTCCGGCCGACAATGCACGGTGCTCCTGCTCGACGACCGCACCTCGACGAGTGGCGACCTTCAGGTGCAGTCAATCGCGCACGGCGTCCTCGCGCTCGAACAGATGGCGATGGAGTACGGGGCCGAGCGCCGGCGCTTGCGCGTCGTCAAGCTGCGCGGCAGTCGCTATCGCGGCGGCTTTCACGACTTCAACATTCAGACGGGCGGCATCGAGGTCTATCCGCGTCTGGTGGCGGCCGATCACCGGCAGGCGTTCGTGCAGGAGTCCATCTCCAGCTCCGTGCCGGAACTCGACGCGCTGCTCGGCGGCGGCCTCGACCGCGGCACCAGCACGCTCGTCATCGGGCCAGCCGGCTGCGGTAAGTCGTCAATCTCGGCGCAGTTTCTCGCGTGCGCGGCCCGTCGGGGCGAATTCTCCGCCGCCTTCCTCTTCGACGAGAGCGCCAACATCCACATGGCGCGCGCCGCCGGACTCGGCGCCGACATGCGCTCCCACGTCGAAGAGGGCCGCATCCGCATCCAGCAAGTGGACCCGGCGGAACTCTCGCCCGGCGAGTTCGCGCACCGCGTGCGCCGCGTCGTCGAGACGGACGGCGCGCGCGTCGTCGTCATCGACAGTCTCAACGGCTACTTGCAGGCGATGCCCGACGAGCGTTTCCTGACCATCCACATGCACGAGCTTCTCACCTACCTCAACCAGCAGGGCGTGGTGACGCTCGTCGTGATGGCGCAACACGGCTTCATGGGCGACATGGCCACGCCCGTCGATGTCAGCTATCTGGCCGACACCGTCGTCATGCTGCGTTACTTCGAGGCGCGCGGGGCCGTGCGCCGGGCGATCTCCGTCGTCAAGAAGCGCACCGGCTTTCACGAAGACACCATCCGCGAGCTGCGCCTATCGTCGAAAGGGATAGAGGTCGGCGCGCCCCTGACGAAGTTTCACGGCGTGCTCACGGGCGTTCCGACCTACGTCGGCGAGAACGGCTCGTTGTCGAAGGAGGGCGATTGACCATCCCTGACGCCGACAACGCGGACGAGCGGGTGCTCATCCTCGCGCCGACGGGGCGCGACGCCTCCATGACGGAGAAGTACCTCGAAGAGGCGGGCGTCGGCGTCGAGTCGTGCGTTCACATCGAGGAGCTTTGCGAAAGGATGCTGGCGAGCGCCGGGGCCGCCCTCATCTCGGAGGAGGCGCTCACCTCCGAGGCCCTCGAATGTCTGGGCGGCGCACTGAATCAACAGCCCCCCTGGTCAGATTTCCCGCTCATCGTCTTGACCAGCGGGGCCGACATCACGCCCGACAACCTCGGCACGCTCAAGACGCTCGGCGAGGCCGGCAACATGACGCTCGTCGAGCGTCCCACGCGCGTCATCACGCTCGTCAGCGCCGTCCGCTCGGCCCTGCGCGCGCGCCGCCGCCAGTATCAGGTCAGAGACCACCTCAACGCCGAGCGGCGCGCGCAACAGGAGGCGGTCGAGGCGCGCCAGCAGGCCGAAGAGTCCAACCGCGCGAAAGATTTGTTTCTCGCCACGCTCTCGCACGAGCTACGCACGCCGCTCACGGCCGTGCTCGGCTGGGCGCGAATGCTGAGCAGCATGAAGGTGGACGAGGAGACCGCGCACCACGGCCTACAGGTCATCGAGCGCAACGCCGAGTCGCAGCATCAGCTCATTCAGGACTTGCTCGACGTGTCGCGCATCATCACCGGCAAGCTCCGTCTGGACGTGAGACCGGTCGAGCTGGCCTCGGTCGTCGAGGCGGCCGTTGACTCCGTGCAGCAGGCCATCGAGGCTCGGGCCATCGACCTCAACGTGGAGTTCGACACGCAGTCGCATCTGGTGAGCGGCGACCCCGACCGCTTGCAGCAGGTGGTCTGGAACCTGCTCTCGAACGCCATCAAGTTCACGCCCAAGGGCGGGCGCGTCGGCGTCCGACTCGACCGGCGCGGCTCCGACGTTCGCCTCAAGGTGTCCGACACGGGGCAGGGCATCGCCCCGGAGTTTCTGCCGCACGTCTTCGAGCGCTTCCGGCAGGCCGACGGTTCGACCACCCGGGCGCACGGGGGCCTCGGCCTCGGCCTCGCCGTCGTCCGCCATCTCGTCGAGCAACACGGCGGAACGGTCTCGGCCGAAAGCGCCGGCGCGCAGCAGGGCGCCACCTTCACCGTCAACCTGCCGATCACGGCGGTGAGCACGCCGCCGGAAAAAGTAGAGAGCAAAGCGGGCGACGGCGCGGGCCGCGAGCAGCAGCCGAACGGTTCAAATTTACTGGACGGCGTGCGCGTCCTCGTGGTTGACGACCAGCCCGACGCGCGCGAGCTGCTCTCGATGGTTCTCCAGTATGCCGGGGCGGAAGTGTTGACGGCCGATTCGGCGACCGCCGCACTCGACACGCTCCGGCGGACGCGGCTCGACGTGCTCGTCTCCGACATCGGCATGCCCGACGAAGACGGATTTCATCTGATCGGCCGGCTCAGGTCGCTCCCCACGGAAGAAGGGGGCGCGACTCCGGCCATCGCCCTGACGGCCTACGCGACGGAGGAGGATCGCCAGCGTTCCATCTCCGCGGGCTTTGAAGATCACCTCCCCAAGCCGGTGGAACCGGCCGAGCTGGTCGCCATGGTCGCCCAACTCGCCGCGAGGAAAACGGGCCGCGCCTCCGCCGTCAACGAATGAATACACTCCCAACGCCTCTCGGTAACAGCAGCTCGGAGAACAGGTCATGCGAAATAGAAAACAGGGAAGCAGACGCCGCGAGGGCGACGTGTTGAAGGGACTCGTGGCGGGCGTCGCCGGCGGTCTGGCCGCCGCCTTTGTGATGAATCAGTTTCAGTCCACGTGGGGCAAGCTAACGGAAGGGGTCGATAAGCCGCACGGCGCGCAGTCTCTCCAGCAAGGCTCCCCGGAGCACGGCGTCGGGCGCGAGTTGCGGGAGCAGGGCAGCGACGAGCAGCAGGACGACGCGACCGAGCGGGTGGCCAACGCCATCTCCACCGGCGTCTTCGATCACGAGCTGACGCGCGCCGAGAAGCGGCGGGCCGGCGCGGCCGTCCACTACGCGTTCGGCGTGACGACAGGGGCCATGTACGGCGCTTTGGCGGAAGTGGCTCCCGCGGTGACGACGGGCGCCGGCCTCCCGTTCGGCACGCTCGTCTGGGCCGCCGCCGACGAGGGTCTGGTGCCGGCGCTCGGCCTGTCGAAATCACCGACCGAGTATCCGCTCTCGATCCACGCTTACGCCTTGGCCTCACACCTCGTCTTCGGGCTGACGGCCGAGATGGTGCGGCGCGGCGTGCGCGGCGTGATCTGAAACGCGCAGACGAGAATAATGCAATAGTCTGTTGATAACTTTCAGGCACTCCGTAAACGCCGGGCGGCAATGTGCTGTAAGACACATTCGGGTCTCCTTCTAACTATTGACACGAAGGAAAACCCGGCGTTAAAGTAGCCCCACATTGAAAATAACGTAAGCGGTAGCGAAGTTGGATTGATTTTCTCAGCGAAGAATTCATCCAGTTACGGAGCGACCCGACACCCTCCGCAGAAATGCTGCGCTGAACCCTTCTCTGAATCTTTATTCCTCGCGGACTGTTCTACGATCCCCCATCGTTACTGCCGCAACTCCCCCGGTTGCGGTAAAGAACTCTCCATCTTTACGTGTGTCCTCAAGTTACGTAGCGAGTCAGGTTGCTGTTGTAATCATAGGTGGGCCTAAGAGCCTGACTCTGATGTGAGCAGAAGCTGATGGTCGCGCCGTGTTTGCCAAAGCAAACCGACCCACCACCAAACCAGTTACATCAACTGACTGAAAGGAGAGACAGCGATGGCAGCAGAAATTGCTCCATACGGTCGGGTCACTCAGCGGCCACCTGCGGTCAAGGAGGTCCACATTCTGTGGATGACTGCCGGTCTGGGGTGTGACGGCGATACGGTTTCCATCACCGCCGCGACTCAGCCGAGCGTCGAGGATGTCGTCATGGGGGCGATACCGGGACTCCCGAAAGTTCATCTGCACAACCCTGTCCTCGCTTATGAAGTCGGCGACGACTTCATGAAGTGGTTTTATCAGGCCGAGCAGGGCTTGATCGACCCTTACGTGCTGGTCGTCGAAGGCTCGATTCCAAACGAGAAGATCAAGGAAGAAGGCTACTGGGCGGCGCAGGGAAACGATCCGATGACGGGACAGCCGATAACCACCTGCGAGTGGATCGACCGGCTGGCCCCGAAGGCCACGGCCGTCGTCGCCATCGGCACCTGCGCCACCTACGGCGGCATTCACGCGATGGCCGGCAACCCGACCGGGTGCATGGGACTCGCCGACTATCTCGGCTGGGATTTCAAATCAAAAGCCGGTCTCCCGATTGTCAACGTGCCCGGCTGCCCCGTCCAGCCCGACAACTTCATGGAGACGGTGCTCTACCTGCTCTACCAACTGGCGGGCCTCGCCCCGATGATTCCCTTAGACGATCAGCTTCGTCCGACGTGGCTCTTTGGCAAGACCGTCCACGAAGGCTGCGACCGCGCCGGCTACTACGAGCAGGCCGACTTCGCCACCGAGTATGGCTCGCCGAAGTGCATCGTCAAACTCGGCTGCTGGGGGCCGGTCGTCAACTGCAACGTGCCGAAGCGCGGCTGGATGGCCGGCATCGGCGGCTGCCCGAACGTCGGCGGCATCTGCATCGGCTGCACGATGCCCGGCTTCCCCGACAAGTTCATGCCGTTCATGGACGAGCCGCCGGGCGCGAAAATCTCCGCGGGCGCTATCGGCGTCTACGGGCGCATGATCCGACGCCTGCGCGCCATCACCAACACGACGGTCAACAAGGAACCGAAGTGGCGGCACACGGGCGACAAACTGACAACCGGCTACAGGCCAACCACCTACGACTAAGGAGTGACACGAGATGAGTACGACAACGATAGTTGGCACGAAGGCTCCGGCCAAGCCGCGCACGCTGGTTGACATGAATTGGGACCCGATCACGCGCATCGTCGGCAGCCTCGGCATCTACACCAAGATCGACTTCGCCAACAAAGAAGTAGCCGAGTGCTACTCGACCTCCTCGATCTTTCGCGGCTACTCGATCTTCATGAAGGGCAAGGACCCGCGCGACGCCCACTTCATCACGAGCCGCATCTGCGGCATCTGCGGCGACAATCACGCGACCTGCTCCAACTACGCGCAGAACATGGCCTTCAACGTCCGCCCGCCCGCGCTCGCCGAGTGGATCGTCAACCTCGGCGAGGCGGCCGAGTACATGTTCGATCACAACATCTTTCAGGACAATCTGGTCGGCGTGGACTTCTGCGAACAGATGGTCAGGGAAACCAACCCCAGCGTCTGGGAGAAGGCCAAAAACACGGAGGCCCCGCACGCCGCCGATCACGGCTATCGCACCATCGCCGACATCATGACGGCGCTCAATCCCTTCACCGGCGAGTTCTACCGCGAGACGCTGCACGTCAGCCGCTACACGCGCGAGATGTTTTGCCTGATGGAAGGCCGTCACGTGCACCCCTCGACGCTTTATCCCGGCGGCGTCGGCACCGTGCCGACCGTGCAACTCTTCACCGACTACATCGTCCGCCTGATGCGCTATTGCGAGTTCATGAAGAAAGTCGTCCCGCTCCACGACGACCTCTTCGACTTCTTCTACGACGCCCTGCCCGGCTACGAGAAGGTCGGCGAGCGCCGCATCCTGCTCGGCTGCTGGGGCTCATTCAACGACCCCAACGTCTGCGACTACCGCTACGAGAACATGGACGAGTGGGGCAACGCGATGTTCGTTACGCCGGGCGTCATCGTGGACGGCAAGCACGTCACCACCAACCTCGTTGACATCAACCTCGGCATCCGCATCCTTCTGGGGAGCTCCTACTACGACGACTGGCAAACGGCCGAGACGTTCGTCAAAACCGACCCGCTCGGCAACCCGGTTGACCAAAGGCACCCCTGGAACCAGACCACGACGCCGAGGCCGCAGAAGCGCGACTTCGACAACAACTACACGTGGGTCATGTCGCCGCGCTGGTATCACGAGGGCGAGCAGGGCGGCGGCAGCAAGTACCTCGCGCTCGACACGGGCGGCGGCCCCATCGCGCGTCTCTGGTCAACGGCGCTCGCGGGCAAGGTGGACATCGGCTACATCAAGGCGACCGGCCACAGCGTCAAGATTTATCTGCCGCAGACGGCCCTCAAGCCTGAAGTGGAGTTTGAGTGGAAGATTCCGAAGTGGTCGAACACCATCGAGCGCGACCGCGCGCGCACTTACTTTCAGGCTTACGCGGCGGCCGCCGCCCTCCACTTCGCCGAGCAGGCCCTCGCCGAGTTGCACGCGGGACGCACGAAGACGTGGGAACCCTTCACGGTGCCGGACGAGGCCATCGGCTGCGGCTTCCACGAGGCCGTGCGCGGCGTGCTCTCGCACCACGTGGTGATCCGCGACGGCAAGATCGCCAACTATCACCCGTACCCGCCGACGCCGTGGAACGCCAACCCGCGCGACACCTACGGCACGCCCGGCCCCTACGAGGATGCGGTGCAAAACACCCCCCTCTTCGAGGAGAACGGACAGGACAACTTCAAGGGCATCGACATCATGCGTACCGTGCGCAGTTTCGACCCCTGCCTGCCCTGCGGCGTCCACATGTATCTCGGCAACGGCAAAGTCCTGGAGACGCGCCACTCGCCGATGTTCGGCGCGATGAAGTAAACGAGTAGTGATAAGTGATGAGTGATAAGTGATAAGACAAAAACTGTCTTTCTCTTTCTCATCACTTATCACTCATCACTTATCACTCTATGGAATCTCAACAACTAATTCAGCGGATTGAAGAACTCGTCCGCAAGATCGAGGCGACGGCCGACCCCGAAGCGCGCTCTACCGGCGTGGAGCTTCTGCAATCGCTGATGGAGCTTAACGGCGCGGGGCTGGAGCGCATGATGGAGATGGCCGCGGAAACGGGAGCGGCGGGCCACGCTCTCATCGACGGCTTTGGGCGGGATGAGTTGGTGAGGGGATTGCTGCTGCTCTACGGGCTGCACCCGGTCGCTCTTGAGACACGCGTGGCGGAGGCGCTGGTCAAAGTACGGCCCTACCTGCAATCGCACGGCGGCAACGTGGAAGTGCTCGGCATTGAAGACGGCGTCGTGCGCCTGCGTCTTCAGGGAAGCTGCAAAAGTTGTCCCTCGTCGGCCATGACGCTGAAGCTCGCCATCGAAGAGGCCATCTACGAAGCCGCGCCCGATGTCACGTCGATTGAGGCTGAAGGAGTGTTGGAGCCGCCCGTCGCCTCGTCGGGCCTTGTGCCTTTGGGGAGACTGCGAAGTGAGGAAGCCGCTCCTCCGCAGCCAAACGGCAACGGGCATGGATGGCAGGAAGTGAGCGGTCTCGCGGCTCTCGCTCAAGGGGCCGTGCAGACTATCGCGGTGTCGGGCCGCGCGCTTCTTTTCTGCCGGCTGGACGAAACCTTCTACGCTTACAGCAACGACTGTCCCGGATGCGGCGAAGCATTGCAGGAGGCTTACCTTGAGGCGACGAGCATCGTCTGCCCCGCGTGCCGGCAGCGTTACGACTGCGTGGGCGCCGGGCGCGGACTCGATCAGCCGAACCTGCAACTTGAGCCTTTCCCGCTCTTGATGGAGCAGGGCCGCGCTAAAGTGTCCCTGCCCCATCTGGCGGCCAGTTGAATCTTGCCGGGCCTGTCCGGGTCGCGGGTGTATATACCGTTTACCGAGACGGCCATGTGAATTGAGGAGGATCGAACGATGGACGAAATGGACAAGGAACACGATTCCAAGAGCGAATCGCCCGCGCACGATTGGGGCACGGGTAAGGGCGAGGATAAATCTTCGACCGAAGGAAAAGAAGCCGGTCGCCACGATACGGGGGCGACCCACGCGGATCGCCCCGCCGGCACTTCGACGGCGAGGGATTCCACGAGCATCAATCCTGAGAACATGGACCCGATTGACCCGAACAGCCCGAACATGCCACCGGCATAAGACGACTCGCGGGTTGGGACGAGCGTTGGACGCCTTGAAGCACGCGTCACATTTTTCCCCGTCCGCATTCTGAGATGGTATGAGTGAGAGTTCGAGAGATCGTGGGGAGCAGTCGCCACTCGCCGCGCTCCGGCGGTTCGTGCGCCCGCGCGCGGCGAACGTGGAACGGTGCGAGATGTGTAGCGCCGCACTGGCGGCCGAGCATCAACACCTCGTCGAGCCTTCAAACAGGCAGATGGTCTGCGCCTGTGAGCCTTGCGCGATTCTTTTCAGCGGCCAGACGGGAACGAAATACAAGCGCGTCCCGCGCCGCATCCGCGTGCTACCGGACTTTCGTCTGACGGACGGACAGTGGGACAGTTTGATGATCCCGATTCAACTGGCCTTCTTCTTCCACAGCACGCCGGACGGAAAAGTTTTGGCGCTCTATCCGAGCCCGGCCGGGCCGACCGAGTCGCTACTGGCGCTGGATTCATGGAACGAAGTCGTCCGAGAAAATCCCGTCCTGCGGGAGATGGAGCCGGACGTGGAGGCGCTGCTCGTTAATCGCGTGGGGGGCGGGGGTGAATACTATCTCGTGCCGATTGACGAGTGCTACAAGCTGGTCGGCCTCATCCGCGCGCACTGGCGCGGTCTCTCCGGCGGCACGGAGGTCTGGCGTGAGATCAAACAATTCTACGCGGGACTGAATGAGAGGGCGTGAAAAGGCAAAAGTAAAAAGGCATAAGGCAAAAGTGAGGACAAAAGCATTTCAATAATCAAAAGTGGTTTCAGCCTTACTTTTGCCTTTTTACTTTTACCTTTTTACTTTAATTGTGCCTGACTTAAACTTTCAAGTGGAAGGAGCTGAAGCCGTCGCTTATGCGGCGGCTCCGCTTCTTTCGTTCAAACTACGAGTCACCAACGCCGAAGGCGACGAACCCATTCACACCGTCGCGCTGCGCTGCCAGATTCAAATCGAGACGACGCGCCGTCGGTATAACGAGCGGGAGCAGGAGCGTCTCCTCGACCTTTTCGGCGAGCCGGAGCGCTGGGGGCAAACCCTCCGCACAATGTTGTGGACGCACGCGAGCATGGTCGTCACGCCCTTTCAGGGAAGCACGCTCGTCGAGCTGCCCGTGCCATGCACGTTCGACTTCAACGTCGCCGCCACGAAGTATTTTGCCGGTCTTGAAGACGCGGAAGTCCCGCTCGCCCTGCTCTTCAGCGGCACCGTCTTCTATGAGGCGGCGGACGGGGCCTTACAGGTTTCGCAGATTTCGTGGGAGAAGGAGGCTAAGTATCAATTGCCCGTGTCGGTGTGGCAACAGATGATGAACCACTACTATCCGAACAGCGCGTGGCTCTCCCTGCGCCGGGACGTTTTCGACCGTCTGTCGCGGTACAAGATGCGGCGCGGGATTCCGACATGGGAGCAAGCGTTGGAGAGTCTCCTGCCGGCAGTCGAGGAGACGGGCGAGGCGCGTGAGATTGAGGAGAAGATACAGGCGTGAATCTCGAACGGGTGGAAAAGATTGCTAACGCCGTGCTCTACGAGGGGTACATCCTCTATCCCTATCGCTCATCGTCGGTCAAGAATCAGCAGCGTTGGAACTTCGGGGCGCTCTGCCCGCCCGCCTACAGTGAGGCGCAAGGGGGCACGGAAAGTTGTCAGATGCAGACGGAGTGTCTGGTCGAAGGCGCTGAGCACGCCGCGCTCGACGTGAAAGTGCGTTTCCTGCATCTGCTGACGCGTGAGGTGCGACGATTGACAACCCCGCTGCCCGAGCTGCCGGAAGGCGCGGAGCCTGACTTCCAACGGGTCGCGGCGATGGAGGTCGGCGGCCGGATTTATCAAACGTGGCAGGAAGCCGTCGAGCGCGAAGTGGACTTGCCGGGGATCAATCTGAGCAAGCTCGACGCGGAGGGGCAGCGACAGACTTTCACCTTTCCGTCAAAGCAGGAGACGGAACCTTTGCGCGAGTCGGATGGACAAACGGTCGGCGTGCTCGTCCGCAAACAGCAGTTGATTGAAGGCGCAATTGAGGTGGTGGCCGAGCAGGCGCGCGAGGGTTTGTTCAAAGTCACCGTGCGTATCCTGAACCTGACGCCGCTGGAGGATGCGGCGACGAGGAGCCGCGACGAGGCGCTGATGCGCTCGCTCGTCTCGACCCACACCATCTTGGGCGTGCGCGAGGGCGGCGGCGAGTTCGTCTCGTTGCTCGAACCGCCTGAAGCCTTTCGAGAGATTGCCGCCTCCTGCCGCAACACGGGGACGTGGCCGGTCATGGTCGGTGAAGAGGGAGCACGTGATTGTATGCTCTCCTCGCCGATCATCCTCTACGACTATCCGCAGATCGCGCCCGAGAGCGCGGGCGACCTCTTCGACGGGACGGAGATCGACGAGATTCTGACTCTTCGCATTATGACCCTGACGGATGAAGAGAAACGGGAGATGCGCGGCGTGGACGAGCGTGCGCGCCGGATACTTGAGAGGACCGAACAGCTTCCCGCCGAGCAGATGATGAAACTCCACGGCGGGATAAAAAAAGTTCAAAGTTCAAAGTTCAAGGTTCAAAGTGAAGAGCCTGTCTCCGACTTTGAACCTTGAACTTTGAACTTTGAACTTATTGAGTTGAGCGATGAACGAATGGGAATTTCAGCTCCTCGAAGAGAGGACTCTCGTCGAGCAGGTTGAGGTGGGCGGCGCACACATCAAAACGGGCGACCGCGTCCGGCTGCGGCCTCGCGCGGGCGGCGACATTTTCGACCTCGCGCTCGCCGGGCAAATCGCCATCGTCGAATCTATCGAGCAGGACTACGAGGACAGGGTGCATCTGGCCGTCGTGCTGGAGGACGATCCGGGTCAGGATTTGGGACGGCTGCGGCAACCCGGCCACCGCTTCTTTTTCTCCCCCGAAGAGGTCGAGCCGCTGCCAGCGCCCGGCGGCGAGGATGCGAAAAGCGGATGACCCAACCACGCATACTCATCGCCGGCATTGGCAACATCTTCCTCGGCGACGACGCTTTTGGCTCGGAAGTGGCAAGGCGTCTGGCCGTGCGCGAGTTGCCGGAGGAGGTGCGTGTCGTTGACTTCGGGATACGCGGCTTCGATCTCACCTACGCGTTGCTCGACGGCTACGAAGTAACCATCTTCGTTGACGCGACTCCGCGCGGAGAAGCGCCCGGCACGCTCTACACCATCGAGCCGAACTTGAGCGAGCTGGATGACCTCGACGCCGAAAGCATGATGGTCGAGCCGCACGGCATGAATCCGTTGAAGGTGCTCGGCATGGTCAAGTCGATGGGCGGCGAATTCAAGCGTATCTTTCTGGTCGGGTGCGAGCCGGCGCCGCTTTGCTCGGAAGACGGGCACATGGGGTTGAGTGAGCCGGTAACGGCGGCCGTGGACGAAGCGGTGAAGGTGGTCGAGTCGCTCGTCCGCGAGATTCTCGAAGAGAGAGGTCAGAAGGCGACGGCAGTTTGAGTGATATTCAGAAGTAAAGGGAGATCATCTGTCATGAAGCATAATCAATCGTTGGAGCGAAGAGTCAGGAGGTCAGCCGGTATGGGTCTCTGGTCAATTGTTGGAAGCGCGGCGTTGGTACTGGCCGCGGCCGCGGTTGTCGTGAGCCTGCCCGACATCAAACGCTATATCAAGATCAGCAGGATGTAACACGCGCCCGTCAGCAGTTAAGAAGCGAACGAGGGGCGCAGGCCGTGAAGTTCATCTATGGAAAGACGTGGCGGCAGGTGTCGTCGGCGGGCTGGCCGCGTCTGCCGTCATGTATGGAGTCTCAAGCCCTCCAGAACTTATGAGCATGAATGAGTCCAGCGTTGTTCGCTATCGGATAGACGCCGGCCGGAGCAGGTTCACGGTGCAGGGGGTGGCCGAGGGGATGCTCTCCATGTTCGGCCACAATCCCGTGATCGCCATCTGCGGCTTCGGCGGCGACGTGCGGTGCGACCCCGGCACGCTCGAAGCCGCGTCGCTGCTGATGCTGGTGCAGACCGACTCGCTCGCGGTCGTCAACAAAGTGAGTGGTAAGGATAAACGGGAGATGGAGCGCGGGATGCGTGAAGACGTGCTCGAAATCGCCCGTTACCCCGAGGTTGTTTTCATGAGCACGAAGGTCTCGGCGAACCGCACGGCTGAAGGCCAGTACCAGACGAGGATCAGCGGAAATCTGTCACTCCACGGCGTGACGCGCGAACACCAGATCAATGCACAGGTGACGGTCAACGGCAGCAGCCTGCGCGCACAGGGCGAGTCCGCGTTGCGACAAAGCGATTACAACATCAAGCCCGTCTCCGCCGTCGGCGGCACGCTCAAGATGAAGGACGAGCTGAAACTCTCGTTCGACATCATTGCAAGTGAGCAGTGAGCAGTGAGCAGTAAGCAGTCAAACTGCTTTTTACTGCTCACTGCTCACTGCTCACTGCTCACTTAATCATGCACGAGCTTTCCATAGCCATGAGTATGGTGGAGATGGCGGAGGAAGAGGCTGCGCGCCGGGGTGGCGTTAAAGTTTTTGCGATCCACCTCAAGCTGGGCCAACTTTCAGGCGTGGTCAAAGACGCCCTGCTCTTCTCCTATGAGATAGTCTGTCAGGGCACCACTCTGGAAGGCTCGCAACTCATCATCGAAGAAATTCCGGTGGTGGTCTATTGCCCGACCTGCCGGGCCGAAACGTCGCTCGCTTCGCTTCAGCGATTTTGTTGTGCGGCTTGCGGCACTCTGACATCGGAGGTCGTGCGGGGAAAAGAACTCGAAGTCGTCGCCATGGAGATTCAATGATGAGCAGCCAACCGCGCCTCGTCGAAGTCAGGCAAAACGTGCTGAAGCAGAACGATCTGCTCGCGCGCGAGCTGCGGAGACGTTTTCAGGAAGCAGGTGTTTGCGTCGTCAGTCTCGTCTCAAGTCCCGGCTCCGGCAAGACGGCCTTTCTGGAAAAGGCGCTCACGCTGCTCCAGCGTTCAAAGTTGCGTGTCGCGGCCCTCGTCGGAGACCTCGCGACGGAGAACGACGCGGCGCGGCTCGCCCGCAGCGGCGCGCCCGTCAGACAGATCACGACCGGCACGATTTGTCATCTCGATGCACAGATGGTCGAGCGCGCTCTCGAAGAATGGAACCTCGAAGAACTGGATGTGCTGTTCATTGAAAATGTCGGCAACCTCGTCTGCCCGTCGAGTTATGATTTAGGCGAAGACCTCCGTCTGGTTCTCCTCTCCGTGACCGAAGGCGAGGATAAGCCTCTCAAGTATCCGACGATTTTCAACACGGCGGACGTGGCCGTTATCACCAAAATAGATTTGGCCGAGGCCGTCGAGTTTGACCGGGCCGCGGCGCACCGCAACATCCAGTCCGTCCGCCCCGGAATGAAGGTCTTCGAGGTTTCGGCGAAGACAGGCGAGGGGATGGATGAGTTGTTGCCAGTGCTCTACAGCGCCCGTTCCGCGGAGTCGGAGAAAGTTCTGGCGGGCTGAGTCCTTCAGTACGATGAGACGTTTCTCATGCGCGTTGCCGAACACATTTCGCGAACTACCCGTGTGCAAATACTGGTGCGCGGCATCGTGCAGGGCGTAGGGTTTCGCCCTTATGTCTACTCGCTTGCCGCGCGGGGCGCGCTTCGAGGCCGGGTGCTGAACAACACGACGGGCGTGCTGATTGACGTTGAAGGCGAAGATCACCGCATCGAAGAGTTCATCAATGAGATTACTTTGAACCCGCCCCCGCTCTCTCAAATCGAATCGATCCAGCGCCACGACGATCTGGCTTCGGCGAATTATCAAGACTTCCGCATTGTCGAGAGTGCGGCGGAGGGAGTGAAGCTCGTTCCCGTCTCGGCTGACGTGGCCACCTGCGCGGATTGCCTGCGCGAACTTTTCGATTCGCAAGACCGTCGCCACCGCTACCCCTTCATCAACTGCACCAACTGCGGCCCGCGCTTCACCATCGTCGAAGCCGTCCCCTACGACCGCGCGCAGACCACGATGCGCGACTTCGAGATGTGCGCGCCGTGCCGCGCCGAGTATGAGAACCCGCTCGACCGCCGCTTCCACGCCGAGCCGACGGCCTGCGCGTCTTGCGGCCCGAGGCTGCGTCTGACGGACGCGTGCGCTCGCGCGCCTGAGTTCGATGAGGCCGACGGCTTAGACATCATTGGCCGCGTGCGCCGCCTGCTCTCTTCGGGGAAGATCGTCGCCATCAAAGGCATCGGCGGCTACCACCTCGCCTGCGACGCGCTCGACGCGGGGGCGGTCGAGCGTCTGCGACAGAGGAAGTACAGGGAGGACAAGCCGTTCGCGCTGATGGGCGCTTCGGTCGATGTCGTCAGAGAGTATTGCCGCGTCTCCGAACTTGAGGAACGTTTGCTACTGTCGGCACGCCGGCCCATCGTCCTCCTCGAAAAGAGGGCGGGCGCTGTCCTCCCCAAAGCGGTCGCGCCGCGCGTGAACACGCTCGGCTTCATGCTGCCCTACGCGCCCCTGCACCACCTGCTTCTCGAAGACCTCGACCGCCCACTCGTGTTGACGAGCGCCAACGTCTCCGACGAGCCAATCTGTTATGAAGACGCGGAGGCGCGCGAGCGTCTGGGCGCGATAGCCGACTACTTTCTGCTCCACGACCGGCGGATTCACATGCGCGCCGACGACTCCGTGGCGCGCGTGCACGCGGGGCGCGAGATGATCCTGCGCCGCGCGCGCGGCTACGCGCCCGCGCCCGTCCGCGTGGCGTTCAGGTTCGAGCGACAGATTCTCGCCTGCGGCGCGGAGCTGAAGAACACCTTCTGCCTCGCGCGTGACAACTACGCCTTCATCAGTCATCACGTCGGCGACCTGGAAAATCTGGAAACGCTGCGCTCCTTCGAGCGGGGCGTCGAACACTACCGGCGGCTCTTTCACCTCAACCCCGACGTGGTCGCCTACGACCTGCACCCCGAATACCTCTCGACGAAGTACGCGCTCGCGCTCGATGAAATCCCGGACAAAATCGGCGTCCAGCATCATCACGCGCACGTCGCGAGCTGCATGGCCGACAACCGGATAGAGGGCGAGGTGATCGGCGTGGCGATGGACGGTCTCGGCTTCGGCACGGACGGACGCCTCTGGGGCGGCGAGTTCTTCGTCGCGGACTTTTGCGATGCGGAGCGCGTCGCCCATCTCGACTACGTGCCGATGCCCGGCGGCGCGAAGGCCGTCCGCGAGCCGTGGCGCATGGCCGCCGTCTACCTGCATCGCGCGTTCGGCGACGAGTTTCTAAACCTCGACATACCCTTCGTTCAAAATCTGGACCGGCGCGCGTGGACGACGCTGCGACGGATGGCGGCCACGGCCACGAACAGCCCAGAGACTTCGAGCATGGGCAGACTCTTCGACGCCGTGGCGGGCCTGTTGAGTTTGAGGGGCGCGGTGAACTACGAGGGGCAGGCGGCGATTGAGTTGGAGACGATTGCGGAGCGCGCGTGTAGACAAGAAGGCTACGCGTTCGAGCTTGAGGAGGGCGGCAGGGTCATCAAGGCCGAAGCGGTCGTCAGGCGCGCGGTCGAAGACTTGCTTGAAGGGCGCCGCCCGCAAGAGGTCTCCGCGAAGTTTCATCTCGGGGTGGCCGCCCTTATCGCGGCGGTCGCCCGACGGGTGAGGGACGAGCGGAAGCTGGAAAGAGTTGTGCTTTCGGGCGGCGTCTTTCAGAATACATTTCTCCTAGAAGCCGCCTGCCGGATGCTTAAGGGCGACGGTTTCGAGGTTTTCACACACAGCCGCGTGCCCCCGAACGACGGCGGCATCAGCTTCGGCCAGGCGGCCATTGCCGACGCGCGTCTTAAAGCAGGGAGGGTTTAATCGATGTGTTTAGCGATACCCGGAAAGATCGTCGAGATAATTGACGAGGAAAACTCAATCGCCAAGGTTGACGTGGGCGGAGTCCGCCGCAACATCAACACGGGGATGCTCACTCCCGACGAGGCGCGCGTCGGCAACTACGTCCTGATCCACGTCGGCTTCGCGATGAGCAAGGTTGACGAGCACGAGGCGATGGAGACGTTACGCATTCTGGAGGAGATCGGCCAGTTCGATGAGGAGTTCGACCAGTTCAAAACTTCTCTGGAATAAATTGTAGGGGCAGGGCTTGTCCCTGCCCGCAGGGATTCAATGTCATTCAACTTGAGTTCATGGGCGCGAACGGGCAGGGACAAGCCCTGCCCCTACAGCCATCTTGGCAGAGGTCATTAATGTCTGAGTCGGCAAAAGATTTCTCGCGCGCCTTCTACCCTTTCCTGCACGCGGACGAGAAGAAGCCGCAGGAGTTGATGGAAGAATTGCGCTTCTCGCTGTTGGAGAAGGCGCGCGAAAGCGTGGAGATCAAGAGCCGTTTCTTCGAGGAGAACAAGGACACCATCCTCGCCGCGTCGCTGGCGATGGCGAAGGCTTTTCACCACGGGCGCAAGCTGCTCGTCTGCGGCAACGGAGGCTCCGCCACCGACGCGCAGCACGTCACCGTCGAGTTCATGCACCCCGTCATCGTCGGCCGCAAGGCGCTGCCCGCCATCTGTCTGACGAGCGACATGGCGATGGTCACGGCCGTGGCCAACGATGTGGGTTTCGACGACGTGTTTACCCGGCAGATCATCGCGCTCGGGGCCGAGGGCGACATCCTGCTCGGCATTTCGACGAGCGGCAACTCCGAGAACCTGAGGCACGCCTTCGCCACCGCGCGCGCGCGACGGCTTGTGACCGTCGGCTTCGCCGGGGGCGATGGCGGACGGATGTGCGAGCTGGGCGCAAAGGGCCTGCTGGATTTCTGCCTCACCGTGCCCACTTCGAGTATCCATCGGATTCAGGAGACGCACGTCGCCCTCTATCACATCATGTGGGACATGGTGCATACATTCATGCAGCACCGCTCGCTTGTAGAGGAGCAAGCGGCTGAATAATTGTAGGGGCCGCGGACTTGTCCGCGGCCCGGAGTTGCCGAAGCAATTAACATGGATGGGCAGGATGGGTAGGATAAAGAAAGGACTGATTTCAGATTTGAGATTTGAGATTTCAGATTTTCTGATCCTGCTCATCCTGTCCATCCATGTTAATTCTTCTTTCGCTGGAACGGGCAGCGGACAAGTCCGCGGCCTCTACCGCAAATCTTGGGGGCATTATGAAATTCGTAGACGAATACCGGCGGGGCGACATCGCCGAGAGACTCGCGGGGCAGGTGGCCCAACTGACGGAGCGCCCGCTCAAGCTGATGGAAGTCTGCGGCGGCCACACGCACACGATCTTCAAGTATGGCATCGAAGACTTGCTGCCCGAGAACATCACGATGATTCACGGGCCGGGCTGCCCAGTCTGCGTCATCCCCCTGGGGCGCGTTGACGACGCCATCTCGATAGCCCAACAGCCCGGCGTGATCTTCACGACCTTCGGCGACGCCATGCGCGTGCCCGGCTCGCGCACCAGCCTGCTCGACGCGAAGGCGTCGGGCGCGGACGTGCGGATGGTCTACTCGCCGCTCGACGCCTTGAAGATTGCCAAGAAGAATCCTGAGCGCGACGTGGTTTTCCTCGCGCTCGGCTTTGAGACCACAGCGCCCTCGACCGCCCTGACCGTCCTTCAGGCGGCGAAAGACGGCGTGGAAAACTTTTCGGTCTTTTGTAACCACATCACGATTGTGCCCGCGCTCAAGGCGCTCCTCGATTCGCCCGATCTGCAACTCGACGGCTTCCTCGGCCCCGGCCACGTCAGCACCGTCATCGGCACGCGGCCCTACGACTTCGTCCCCCAAGAGTACGGCAAGCCGGTCGTCGTCGCGGGCTTCGAGCCGCTCGACATCTTGCAGTCCGTCTACATGCTCGTCAGGCAGGTCGTCGAGGGGCGCGCTGAGGTCGAGAACCAGTACGGCCGCTGCGTCCATCGCGACGGCAACCGGAAGGCTCTGGAAGTTCTCTTCGAGGTCTTCGAGCCGCGCGACTTCTTCGAGTGGCGGGGCCTGGGCTCCATCGCGCACAGCGGGATGAAGCTCAGCCGCAAGTATGCGGCCTTCGACGCGGAACTCAGGTTCAGCGTGCCGGGCGTGGGCGTTGCCGATCCGAAGGCTTGCCAGTGTGGCGAGATTCTCAAAGGCGTGAAGCGGCCGTGGGAGTGCAAGGTCTTCGGGACGGCCTGCACGCCGGAGACGCCCATCGGCTCCTGCATGGTCTCCTCGGAGGGCGCGTGCGCCGCTTACTACAACTTCGGCCGGCTGTCGAAGATCGCCGAGCGCTCCGCGCCGAACGGCGAAAGCAAACGGGCCGTCGAGGCGGGCGTGACGGTTTAGCAGATGACGAGCGAGTTCAACCCATCGCCGCTCTTCGAGCGCGTCGAGCGAGCGCGGCGTCGGAAGCGCAAATTTAAGGACGAGCAGATCACGCTCGCGCATGGCAGCGGCGGACGCGCCATGCACGAACTGATCGAAGGTCTCTTTCTTGAATACCTCCGCAACCCCGTGCTCGAAGCCCTCGAAGATCAGGCGGTCTTCGAGGTGGGGGACGGGCGCGGCCCCGCGCGCCTCGCCTTCACGACCGACTCTTATGTGGTCACGCCGATCTTCTTTCCCGGCGGCGACATCGGCCGCCTCGCCGTCTGCGGCACGGTCAACGACTTGTGCGTGAGCGGCGCGCGCCCCCTGTATCTCTCCGCCGGTTTCATCCTCGAAGAAGGTTTTGCCATCGAAGACCTCAAGCGCGTGCTCGTGTCCATGCGGGCGGCGGCCGAGGAGGCGGGCGTCGCCGTCGTGACGGGCGACACGAAGGTGGTTCAGAAGGGGAGCGCTGACAAGATATTTATCAACACCGCGGGGCTGGGCGTGATCGAGTCGCCCGTGCAAATCTCCGCCGCGCGCGCGCAGGTCGGAGACTGCGTGATTTTAAGCGGCGCCATCGGAGACCACGGCACGACCATTATGATCGCGCGCGGCGAGCTTGAGCTGGAGACCGACATCGAAAGCGACACCGCGCCGCTGAACTCTCTGGTCAGGGAGATGCTCGACGAGGCGGCCGGCGCCGGGTCGCTCGAAGGGATTCATGCGCTGCGCGACCCGACGCGCGGCGGCGTGGCGACGACCCTGAATGAGATCGCGCTGGCGTCCGAAGTATGCATCGAAATTCGCGAAGACCTCATCCCCGTGCGCGAGGAGGTACATGGCGCGTGTGAGATTCTGGGCCTCGACCCGCTCTACGTCGCCAACGAGGGAAAGCTCGTCGCGGTCGTCGCCGCCGACATCGCCGAGCGGCTGGTCGCGCGGATGAAGCAAAACACCTACGGCCGAGCGGCCTGCATCATCGGCGAGGTGAAGGCCGAGCCGAAGGGCATCGTGGCCATGCGTACCGGCTTCGGCGGCACGCGCATCGTGGACATGCTCGTCGGCGAGCAGTTGCCGCGGATATGTTGATCGAGGAGCTGTTAGCTATTAGCTGTCAGCCCACGGCCAGCGCCGTCGGATGTGCTGCCGCTGATAACTAAACGCCACGGCTCGCCATCTTTTGCTAACAGCTAACAGCTCTATTTATATGACTTCGCTCTCCACCGTGTCGGTGCTCGCTTTCGGCTTCGTGCTGGGACTCAGGCACGCGGTCGAAGCCGACCATCTGGCGGCCATCTCGACCATCGTCAGCGAGCGCAAAAGTATTCTGAGTTCGTCGCTGGTGGGCGGTCTGTGGGGAGTGGGACACACTATCTCGCTGGTCGTCGCGGGCGTCGCCGTCATTCTGCTGGGGGTCGAGATTGGCGCGCGGACGGCGCTGGCGCTGGAGTTCTGTGTCGGCCTCATGCTCGTCGCGCTCGGCGCGAACGCCCTGCGGAAGCTCGCCCGCGGAGGCCGCGTCCACCTCCACGTCCACCAGCACGGCGGACGCGCGCACATCCACCCACACGTCCACGGCAACTCGCCCGAAGAAGCCCCGCACACGCACCACGGCCTGCGCCTCGACACGCGCACGCTCGTGGTGGGGATGATTCACGGGCTGGCGGGCAGCGCCGCCCTAATGCTCCTGATTCTTTCAACCATCGAGTCGGCAACCGTTGGGTTCCTCTACATCGTCGTCTTCGGCGTCGGCTCGATAGGCGGGATGATGTTGATGAGCGCGCTCATTGGCCTCCCGCTCTACTTCACGGCCGCGCGCTTCAACCGGGCCAACCTCGCGCTCCGCGGGGTGGCGGGAGTCTTCAGCCTGAGCTTTGGTTTGCTCATGGTCTATCAGATCGGCTTCGTCGGCGGACTGTTTCGTTAAGCGGATTGAATCCGCCGCCCTGCCGGGGAGCGGTTCGTTTCGCGGCCGGGAAGAATCATGAAGGGGCGAAAGGTTCCAGCGTGGGTTAGCGTGCCGCTCGTCGTCGGCGCGTTCGGGCTGCTCGCGTGGCTGGAGCGACGACGCCCGCTGCGGCGCTCGGTCGAACCCAAGCTCCGGCGCGAGGCGCGTAATCTGGCCGTGGCCGCCGTCGGCGCGGCGGCGCTCCGGGTTGCGGAACAGCCCGTCGTCGGGCCGCTCTCCGCCCTCGTGGAACGGCGGCGGTGGGGTCTGCTCAAGCTCTGGAAGCTGCCGGTCTGGCTGGAGACGGCCCTCGCCGTGCTCCTGCTGGACTACACGCTCTACGTGTGGCACGTCCTGACGCACAAGCAACCGTGGCTGTGGCGCTTTCACCTCGTGCATCACCTCGATCTCGACCTCGACGCCTCGACCGCCCTGCGGTTTCACTTCGCGGAGCTTATGGTCTCCGTCCCGTGGCGCGCGGCTCAAGTCCTGCTCATCGGCGTCTCCCCGCTATCGCTCTCGGTCTGGCAAACCTTCCTGTTCCTCTCGATCCTGTTCCATCACTCAAACGTGAGGCTGCCGGTCGAAGTCGAGCGCCGGCTGAACTCACTCGTCGTCACGCCGCGAATGCACGGCATCCATCACTCACTCGTGAAGGAGGAGACGAACTCGAACTGGTCGAGCGGGCTGACCCTGTGGGACAGACTGCACGGGACGCTCCGCCAGAACGTGCCGCAAGACGCGATCATCATCGGCGTACCCGCCTACCGCGACCCCGACGAAGTCACCCTCCCGAAGCTTCTCCGAATGCCGTTCGGCGAGGAGCGCCCGACGTGGGCGTTGCCGGAAGGCGCGACACCACGCCGCGTCGCCGCGCCTGTCGCGGAGGATCACTTGCTGGCTTGAGTCGTAGACAAAAGACCATGAAACAGAGTATCGCGCATATTGCATTGGTGGTGGACGACTATGACGAGGCCATCAAATTTTATACGGAGAAATTAAATTTCACTCTCGTCGAAGACACCGCTCAGAGCGAAACAAAGCGTTGGGTTTTAGTCGCGCCTAAGGGGGCGGAAGAATGTAGCTTGTTGCTGGCGAAGGGGGTCGGCGAAGAACAAAGAAGCCGCATCGGAAACCAAACGGGCGGGCGAGTTTTCCTATTCTTAAAAACCGATGACTTCTGGAGAGATTATAAAAGCATGCTGTCGCAAGACATCGTTTTTGTCAGAGAACCGAAGAACGAGGAATACGGAACGGTCGCCGTCTTCAAAGATTTATACGGCAACCTCTGGGACCTGATTGAGTTCAAAAAATAGAAGTGAGTGAAGTGTCTCATTATCCTGATTAGCATGCCGAAATGGATAATCGAACCACTAAACCAAGGCCCGAAGGAGAGCGCCCCCCGGCCCTTTCGATCATCATCCCGACGCTCAACGAAGCGCGCTCAATCGGTCAAACCCTCGACGCGGTCATGGGCGCTCAGGGCGCGGTCGAGGTGATCGTCGTTGACGGCGGAAGCGTTGACGGGACGGCGGAGATCGCGCGCGGGCGCGGGGCGCGGCTCGTCACCTCGGGGCGCGGGCGCGGCGAGCAGATGCACGCGGGGGCCTGCGCCGCGCGCGGAAGCGCGCTGTGGTTTCTGCACGCGGACACGCGAGCGTCAGCAGGTTGCGCCGAAGCCGTCGCCGGGGCATTGCGTGACCCTGAGGTGGTCGCCGGCAACTTCAGCGTGCGCTTCGACGGAGACGGTCGCGCGGCGCGTTTCCTCACGTG
>DASVES010000475.1:0-20836 GCA_036380435.1 Pyrinomonadaceae bacterium
CAGCGCGTCCACCACGCTGAAGACGGTCGTGTTCGCGCCGATGCCCAAAGCGAGCGCCAGCACCGCCACGAGCGTGAAGCCCGGCTTCTTCCACATCATCCGAAAGCCGTAGCGAATGTCTTGCAGCAGTGTTCCCATGACAATCTCCAAAGAGGTCAGAGGTTAGAGGTCAGAGGTTAGTGAAGACAGTTTTTAACTGACCTCTAACCTCTGACCTCTGACCTCTATTCGTATCTCAGCGCCACCATCGGATCGACGCGCGTGGCGCGGCGGGCCGGGATGTAGCAGGCGAGGAGGGCGACCAACCCGAGCAGCACGGCGACGCCCGCGAAGGTCTGCGGGTCGGTGGCCGACACGCCGAAGAGCAGGCCCGACATCACGCGCGTCAGCAGGAAAGCGCCCGTCAGCCCGATGACCACGCCGAGGGCGGCGAGCTTGGCCCCCTGTCCGACGACCATCGAGGTGATGTTGCCGGGCTGCGCGCCCAAGGCCATGCGGATGCCGATCTCGTGCGTGCGCTGCGCGACCGTGTACGACATCACGCCGTAGAGGCCGATGACGGCGAGCACCATGGCGAGCGCGGCGAAGGAGCCGAGCAGGAGCATGGAGAAGCGCCGCTGCGCGAGCGAGTCGGAGACGAGTTGCTCCATCGTCGTCACGCGGAAGACGGGCAGGTCGCGGTCAATCGAGGCGACCGCGCCGCGCACCGCGCCCGCCAGACTCGTCGCCTCGCCGGCCGAGGGGCGCACGGCGAGGAACATGCTGCCCTGCGCGAGCTGCGGGTGCGGGATGTAGTACTGCACGCGCGACTCGCCCTCCAGCCCCTTGTGCTTGACGTGGCCGACGATGCCGACGATTTCGCGCCAGCGCGGATTGGCAGCGCCGCCTTCGTAGCTGATGCGCTTGCCCATCGGGTCTTCGTCGGGCCAGTACTTGCGGGCCATCGTCTCGTCGATGATGGCGACGGGCTGCGCGTCCGAGAGGTCGCGCTCCGTGAAGAAGCGCCCGCGCACGAGGGGGACGCCCAACGTCTTGAAGTAGTCGGCAGTGGCGGCCCAGCGGTCGCCGTGCGGCAACGACGCGCCCTGCGGAACCTCACGCCCCTCGATGCGGAAGCTGCCGCTCTGGTTGTTGCCGCTCATCGGGAGGATGGCGGTCGCGCCGGCCGAACCCACGCCGGGAATGGCGCGCACCTGCTCCATCAACTGCTGATAGAAGGCGTCGCGCTGCTGCGGCTCTGGGTACTTGCTGCCCGGCAGAGACACCTGCATCACGAGCAGGTTCTGCGGGTCGAAACCGGGGCTGACGTCTTGCAGGCGGTAGAAGCTTCTGATGAGCAGGCCCGCGCCGACTAAGAGCACCACGGCGAGCGACACCTCCGCGATGACGAGCGCGCCGCGCACGCCGCGTCGCATCACGCCCACGCCGCTGCGTCCGCCCTCCTTGAGCGTGTCGTGGAGTTCGATCTTGGAAGTCTGGAAGGCCGGGGCGAGGCCGAAGACGATGCCGGTGACGAGCGAGACGCCAAGCGTGAAGAGGACGACCGTCAGGTCGAGGCCGATCTCGTGCGCGCGCGGAATCTTGTCCTGATTGATGGCTACCAGAAACTCCACGCCCCACAGCCCCAACAGCAAACCGACTCCGCCGCCGATGACGGACAACAGCGCGCTCTCCGTGAGCAACTGTCTCACGATGCGCCCGCGGCTCGCGCCCATCGCCGTGCGGATGGCGATCTCCTTCTGCCGCGCCGCCGAGCGCGCCAGCATCAGGTTGGCGACGTTGGCGCACGCGATGAGCAGAACCAAAGCGACCGCGCCGAGAAGGATGAGCAGCGCCGGGCGGATGTCGCCGACGACCGTCTCGTTGAAGGAGGTGAGCAGGAGGCCCCAGTCGGCGGCCGTCATGCCGGGCGAGTACTGCGTCCGCAGGTTGTCGGCGATGTTATCCATCTCGACCTGCGCCTGCCCGATGGAGACGCCGGGCTTGAGACGCGCGAGCACCGCCAGACTCTCGTTCGTCAGGTTGCTCATCTGGAGCTGCTGGGGCGTCCAACCCACCGGCGCCCACACCTCGACGAGCGGCCCCAACTCCCGGCCGAACTGGAAGCCGGGCGGCATCACGCCGACGACCTTGTGGCTCTCGCCGTTCAAGGTGAGGTCTTTGCCCACGATTCCGGCGTCGGAGCCGAAGCGACGCTGCCAGAGCGCGTCGCTTAAGACGACGACCTTGTTGTTGCCGGGCTGATTCTCCTCAGCCGTGAAGGTGCGCCCGCGCGCGGCCTCGGCCCCAAGTAGTGGGAAGAGGTCGTGTGTGACGGCCATGCCTTGCAGCCGCTCCGGCTCGCCGCCCGTCCCCGTCAGGTTCGCGTTCCAACCCGTCACCGCGCCGACGCCCTCGAACGACTGCGCGTTGTCGCGGTAGTGCGAGTAGCCCGGCACAGAGACGGACGCCTTCAGGTTGATCTTCTGGTAGTTGTGATTAATCAACACCAGCTCGCCGGGGTCTTTGTAGGGGAGCGGCCGGAGCAGGATGGCGTTGACGACCGAGAAGATGGCCGAGTTGGCCCCGATGCCCAAAGCGAGCGCGAGCACGGCGACGGCCGTGAAGCCGGGGCTTTTGGTGAGCATCCGAATCCCGTAGCGCAGGTCTTGCAAGATAGTGTCCATCACAACTCCAATCATTCTTCACTCGTGCCTGAGTGCTTCCATCGGGTCTACCTTCGTCGCGCGCAGCGCCGGGACGAAGCAGGCCACGAAGGCGACCGCCGCGAGCAGCACGGCGACGCCCGCGAACGTCAAGGGGTCGGACGCGCTGACGCCGTAGAGCAGCCCCGACATGGCGCGCGTCAAAAGCAAAGCGCCCAACAGACCGGCGCCCATCCCCGCGGCCGTGAGCCACATCCCCTGCCCCACGATCATGCGGAGCACGTCGCGGCCTTGCGCGCCAAGCGCCATGCGAATCCCGATCTCGTGCGTGCGTTGCGAGACGGTGTAAGACATCACGCCGTAGAGGCCGATGACGGCGAGCGCGAGCGCGACGGCCGCGAAGACGCCGACGACGAGCGTGTTGAAGCGACGCGGCGCGACCGACTCGGCGACGATGCGCTCCATCGGCTTCACGTCGTAGACCGGCTGATTTTTATCCACGGCCCACACCTCGCCGCGGACGGCGCGGGCGAGCGCTTCGGGGTCGCCGCCCGAGGGGCCGCGCACGACGAGCGTCATCACCTGCGAGGGCGTCTGGAGGTGGTGCAGGTAGATCTGCAAGTTCGCCTCCTTCTCCAGCCCGTAGTGGCGCACGTCGCCAGCCACGCCGACGATCTCAACCCACGGGTTCTTCACGTCGCCGAACTTTATGCGGCGGCCCAAGGGGTCTTCATTCGGCCAGAAGCGTTCGGACATGGAGCGGCCGATGACGGCGACGAGCGGCGCGCCCTCGCGGTCGCGCGCGTCGAAGGCGCGGCCCGCGACGAGCGGCACGCCGAGCGCGCGGAAGTAGTCGGCGCTGACCATGTAGCGTTCGGCGTCGGGCGCGTCGCCGGCGAGCTGTGCGGGCTGGCCCTCGACGTAGACGGGCATCCGGTCGTAGTTGCCGCTCACCGGGAGGTTGCTCGTCGCGCCGGCAGACTCGACGCCGGGCAGCGCCGCCGCGCGCTCGACCACCGCGTCGAAGAAGGCCGCGTGCTGCGCGTCCTCGGGGTAGCGCGCGCCGGGCAGGAAGACGTTCATCGTCACCGCGCCGCGCGGGTCGAAGCCGGGATCGACGGCGAGCAGGCGAACGAAACTTCTGACAAGCAGGCCCGCGCCGACTAAGAGCACGAGCGACAGCGCCGTCTCGGCAACGACGAGCAGGGCGCGCGCCCGGCGCCGCGCGGCCGGCTGCCCCTGGCTCCGGCCGCCCTCCTTCAGCGCCTCGTTCAAATCGAGACGCGTGGACTGGATGGCCGGGACGAGTCCGAAGGCGACGCCCGTCAGAAGCGACGCCGCGAGCGTGAAGACGAGCACGCGCGCGTCGAGGCCGACGCCCGCGATGCGCGGGATGGAGTCCGCGCCGAGCGCGAGCAGAAGGTCGTTGGCCCACCACGCGAAGAGCAGCCCCAACAGTCCGCCCATGAGAGAGAGCATCACGCTCTCCGTGAGCATCTGCCGCACGACTCTCAGCCGCGACGCACCGAGCGCCGTGCGAATGGCAATCTCCCTGCGCCGCGCCGACGCGCGCGCTAGGCTAAGGTTAGCGACGTTGGCGCACGCAATCAGGAGCACGAAGCCGACGGCGACGAGGAACGTGAGCAGCGCGCGGCGCGAGCCGCCGACCAGTTGCTCGTGCAGCGAGACGAGGCGCACGCCCGCGTTCTTGTTCGTTTCGGGGTACTGCGCTTCGAGCCGCGCGGCGATGGTCGCCATCTCGGCCTGCGCCTGCTCCACAGTCACGCCCGGCTTGAGACGCGCGAGGCACGCATCAACCGAGCGACTGCTGCGCGTCCACTGCGCGAGGTCGGGCGCGAAGGGCGCCCACAGCTCCGGCGGCTCAGTGGCCCCCAGCCCCGTGAACTCCGGCGACTCGAACTCGCGCGCCGCGACGCCGACGACCGTGAAGGCTTCGCCGTTGAGTTCGATCTGCTGGCCGACGACGTTCTGCGCTCCGCCGAAGCGGCGCTGCCAGAGGCCGTGACCGAGGACGACGACGCGGTGTTGGCCGCGCTGCTCCTCTTGCGGGAGGAAGCCGCGGCCCACGGCGGGTTCAGACTTGAGGACGGAGAAGAAGGACGCGGAGACGCGGGCCGCGTTGATGCGCTCAGGCTCGCCCGCGCCCGTCAGTGAGGGCGACCAGCCGTCGTAGGCGGCGACGGCCTCGAACGACGTGCTCTGCTCGCGCCAGTCGAAGAAGTCGGCCGGGCTGTGCGTGCCGATGGCCTCGGCCGCGCGCGCGCTCGTCCCGCCGACTCTCACCAGCCGCTCCGGCTCGGGGTACGGAAGCGGCCGCAGGAGTACGGCGTTGACGACCGAGAAGATGGCCGAGTTGGCCCCGATGCCTAAGGCGAGGGCGACGACGGCGACGAGCGTGAACCCCGGACTCTTCCAGAGCATCCGCACGCCGTACCTGATGTCCTGCCAGAGGGTTCCCATCATCACTCCCGAGAGGTCAGAGGTCAGAGGTCAGTAAAAACCGCTTCTTCTTTAACTGACCTCTAACCTCTGACCTCTGACCTCTGTTTTCACGCTGCTTCCACCTGCTCTTCGCTGACGACGCGGCCGTCGAAGAGATAGATGGCGCGGTCGGCGAACTTGGCATAGCGCGGGTCGTGCGTGACCATGCAGATGGTCGAGCCGACCTGATGCAGCTCGCGCAAAAGCGCCATCACGGCCTCGCCGTTGGTCGAGTCGAGGTTTCCGGTCGGCTCGTCGGCGAGGAGGATGAGCGGGTCGCCGGCGATGGCGCGGGCGACGGCCACCCGCTGCTGCTGGCCGCCTGAGAGCTGCGAGGGGAGGTGCTTGGCGCGGTGCGCCATGTTGACCTTCTCCAGCGCCTCGCCCACACGCTTCTTGCGCTCGGCTCCCGACATGCCGCGATAGGTCAGGGGCAGCTCCACGTTCTCGTAGACCGTGAGGTCGCCGATGAGGTTGAAGCTCTGGAAGATGAAGCCGACCTCGCGGTTGCGGATGACGGCGCGCTCGGAGAGCGACAGCTCCGACACGTCCTTCGAGTTGAGCCAGTAGTGGCCGTCGGTCGGGGAGTCGAGGAGGCCGAGGATGGAGAGCAGTGTCGATTTGCCGCAGCCCGACGGGCCGGTGATCGAGACGAACTCGCCGCTCTGGATGTCGAGGTAGGTGCCGGAAAGCGCGTGTGTTTCCACCTCGTCGGTGTAGAAGACCTTCTTCACGTCCTCCAGGTGGATCAGGGGTTTGCCGTTGTCAGGTGCAGTGCTCATTAGTTTCTCCTGGTGATAAGTGATGAGTGATAAGTGATGAGTGATAAGAAGGAAGACGGATTGTTTTTCTTATCACTTATCACTCATCACTTATCACTAACTGGGTTCACTTCAATTCAATGTGGTTGAAGGCGTCCCACTGCGACGTGTCCGAGAGGATCAACTGGTCGCCCTCCTTCAGCCCTTCGACGATCTCGATGGTGTTGACGGAGCTGCGGCCGAGGCGCACCTGCACGCGCGTGGCGGACGAGCCGCCCTCGTCGAGCTTGAAGATGCCGACGGTGGCGTTGGCCTGCCCGAAGGTGGGCCGCGCGACGTAGAGGATGTTCTCCAGTCGCTCCAGCTCGATGGTGCCGTCCACGCTCAGGTCGGGGCGCGCGCCCGCAGGCAAAGCGCCTTCAAGCTGCACGTCCACGGCCACGGTGCCGCCCTGCGCGGCCGGGTCGATGCGCGACACGCGGCCCGGGATGACGCCGTTTCTGGTGTCGATGGAGGCCGGCTGGCCGATGGCGATGCCGCTCGTCTGCGTCTCGGCGATGCGTAGCTCGGCCTTGAGGTTCTGCGGCTCGACGACGCGGGCCAGAACCGTGCCCGGCGTCACCTCCTGCCCGACTTCGACGAGGCGTTGCTGCAACACGCCGTTCGTCCCGGCGAGCACGTGCAGGCTCGCCGCCTGTTGCCGGCGCAGGCCGAGTTCCGCCTTGAGCTGGTTGACGCGCGCCACCTGCGAACCCATCTGCGCCTCGTCAGACTTCTTGCGGCCTTCGAGGCGGCGCTGCTCGATGGCGTAGCGGTTGGCGAGTTCTTCGGCGCGCACGCGCGACAGGCGCGTGTTGAGTTCGGGGATGAGACCTTCTTTGGCGAGCGTCTGGTCGGTGTCGGCGATGATCTTGGCCTGCTGGTACTCGGCGCGGACGGTGGCGGCGGCCGCCTGCTGGGCCATGCGCTCGTTATCGAGGCGCGCGCGAATGTTGTTGAGGTCGGCCTCGGCCGAGAGGAGTTGGTACTGAACATCGACGACCTGCTGCTGGAGTTCGGGGTTGGCGAGTTCGATGAGGATGGTGCCGGCGCCCACGTCCTCGCCGGGCTGGACGAGGATGCGCTCGACGCGCCCCTGCGTGGAGGCCGCGACGACGCGCACTTCTTCGGGGACGAGCGTGCCGATGCCGCGCACCTGCCGGAGCATCTCGCCGCGCTTGACGGTATCGATGAGCACGGTCGAGCGCTGCACGCCGGGCGCGGCCGGCTTCATGCGCGAGACGGCGAAGGTGATGCCGGCGATGGCGGCGACGGCGACCACGGCGAGTCCGATGTTCTTGACGCGCCGCTTGCGCGCCGCCGACTTCTTGCGCGGCACGTCCATCGTGTTGCTCGGCGTGGTGAAGCCGGTCTTGCGGGGCTGATCCTGTCCCTTGCGGGGCACGTCCTGTCCCTCGCCCTTCTCGCTTCGGATGGGAGATATCTTCGTGTTCATGTCTTCTTTGTCGTCGGCCACGCCGGGGCGTGTTTCGTCGTTGCTTGGCAAGATGTTTACTAAAACGAAAAGCTGGCGACCGGCGTCGAAGCCTCTAACGACGGCGACGCCCGTCTTTGTTCCGCCCGCGTCAGGCGGCGCTCGTCTGTCCTTCGTCGGCCATCCAGCCGTCCACCAGATTGATGACGCGGTTGCCGTAGGAAGCGTTCGTCTCGGAGTGCGTCACCTGAATGATGGTGGCGCCGGCGTCGTTGAGGCCCTTGAAGAGTTCCATGATCTCGCGGCCCTGACCCGAGTGGAGGTTGCCGGTCGGCTCGTCGGCGAGGATCAGTTTGGGGCTGGCGATGACGGCGCGGGCCACGCCGACGAGTTGCTGCTGCCCGCCCGAGAGCTGGTTGGGGAAGAGGTCTTTTTTGCCGACGATGTGGAAGCGGTCGAGCGTGTCGGCGACCATCGACTGGCGGTCGCCCTTCTTGATGTCCTTGTAGGTGAGCGGCAGCTCCAGGTTCTCGTAGACCGTCAGGTGGTCGAGCAGGTGGTAGCTCTGGAAGACGAAGCCGATATGCCGGTTGTGGAGGTCGTTGCGCTCCTTGCGATTCAAGGCGTGGACGGGCTTGTCCATGAAGTAGTACTCGCCCTTCCACGCGCTATCGAACATGCCGAGGATGCCGAGCAGCGTGGACTTGCCCGCGCCCGAAGGCCCCATGATGGAAACGAACTCGCCCTCGCGCACGTGCATGTTGATGCGGCGCAGAACGAAGTTCTTTGTGTTGCCCTGCTCGAAAGCTTTTTCGACGTTGCGCAGCTCAATCATCCGTTGTTTCTCCGGCCGGCTCTTCGGCGGTATTCTCCACGAGCGAGAGAACTCCTTATGGAAGTGGCGTGCCAGAACGGGTGAATCGAATTGTGCGGGTGTTTCGGGCGGCCGCGCGCGAGCGGCGGGTTGCGGGTTTCGCGTTTTTGGGAATCGACAGTTCCAAAAATGAACCGGCCGGCGTTCAAAAAAATGTTCGTGCGTCCAAAAAGAAGGGCGGCCGCGCGTGGCGACCGCCCTTCCAGAAGTGTTTCGTTTGACGCGTGTGGCCGGCTCGGTCTTAACCGACGCTGCCGCCGCCGCTGCCGGACTTGCCGCCGCTGCCCTGCGACTCGCCGCCTTGTGTGCCGCCGCCTTTTGAGCCGGCCCCGCCGGTCGCATCCGAAGTCTCGACCTCAGTGCGCTCGACCCCGACTGCCTCTTCGAGCGGCTCGACGGCGCCGACGACCGCGCCCTTCACCGCCCCGCTCGCCGCGCCCGCGATCATCTCGCCCGCCACTTTCGCGGCCCGCTTGATGAGGCCCGGCTTCTTGCCGCCCTTCCTGCCGCCGCCGCGCTTCTTCGCGGACTTCTTCGCCCCGGACTTCTTACTCGCGCCACTCTTCTTGCTCCCGCCTTTTTTAGCGCCCGACTTCTTGGCACCCGACTTCTTCGCGGCCGACTTTTTCGCACCGGACTTCTTCGCCGCGGACTTCTTAGCGCCGGATTTCTTCGCGCCGCCCTTCTTGCCCGCGCCGCCCTTGCGCGCCCCGCCCGACTTGCCGCCGGATGACTTTTTGGCCGCCGACTTCTTCTTCGCGGACTTCTTCCCGCTCCCCGATTTCCTGCTCGCTTTCTTTGTCGCCATTACTCTCTCCTCCTTCACTCCTCCGTGTAGTTTTTCTGTAATGCTTCGTGGAACCTATCAAACTACACCCGCCATGTCACGAACATTTGTCCGCGGCGCGCGACGTATCTTCGTCCGCCCCGTACATTCCGAAATCCGCTCGCCCCCCGCCGCCCGTACATCGCTTTCGTGAGACCTGAAGTTGACATCTCCACCTGAGTTGAAATAAACACCGCCCACGGCGCGGGGCCGCCCCGCCGCTCCGACTCTGGATTCGACCCGAACTGCCTTGACCCGCAAGAAGACTCTTCAGCAGCGTTGGGAGTTCGACCTCCGCTCCAGCCCCGAGGCGCTCTGGCCCTACGTGGCCGACACCAACCGCTTCAACAGCGACACGGGACTGCCCGCCGTAGCAGTGGCCGACGATGAAGCGGGCGACGAGGCCACCACCGGCGCGCCGAGGAACGCGCGCCGCCGGCTGCGCGTGAAGGTCTCCGTGTTGGAGATGCTCTACGAAGAGGAGCCGTTCGAGTGGGTGCGCCCGCACGGATTCGGCGTCGTGCGCCGCTACGCGGGCGGCCCCATCGCGGAGATGCGCGTCCGCGTCGAGCTACGGCCGCGCGAGGGCGGCGGCACGCATCTCGTCTACGACACCGAGTTCACCCCGCGCGCATCGGTCGTCCGTCTCGCCCTCCCGCTCCAGCTCAAACTGATGCGCCGAAAGTTCGAGCGCGCCTTCCGACGCTACGACCGTCTCGCCGCCGAACGCGCGACCGCCCCACAGACCGCCGCGACGCCGAACGCCGCCGCCCCACTCTCCGAACGCACGCAGCTCACCCCCACGGGCCGCGAGAGACTTCGGCAGATCGGCCGCGCGCTCGTCGCCGAAGGGAAGAACGCGGAACTCGTCCGGCGACTCTCCGAGCTTGTCGAGCGCGGCGACGACCTCGCGCTCGCGCGCGTGCGGCCCTACGCGCTCGCCGACCTGTGGACGGCCGACCGCCGCGAAGTGCTCGAACTCTGCCTCGCCGCGACGCGCGCCGGCCTGCTCGACTTCCGCTGGGAACTCCTCTGCCCCCTCTGCCGCGGCTCGGCCGACTCTCCCGCCTCACTCGGAGACATCACCGCCGGCCAGCACTGCGCGACCTGCGGCATCGACTTCGAGGTCAACTTCGACCGCTCCGTCGAACTCACCTTCCGCCCCAACCCCGCCGTGCGGAAGGTCGAAGGCGCAGCCTTCTGCGTCGCCGGCCCCGCGACGACGCCCCACGTCGTCGTCCAGCAACTGCTCCGTCCGGGCGAGTCGCGCACGGTGCGCCCGCGGCTCGAAGAGGGCCGCTATCGCCTGCGCGCGCTCGGGCTGAGCGGCGCGCAACAAGTCCGCGTCGCGGGCGCGGGCGCGGGCGGCGTAGTTTCATTAGGCCCGACGGAGGCGGCCCGTTGGCCGTCGGACGAACGTCTGATCGGAGTCGAGCCGGCCCTGCGCATCGAGAACAAGGACGCGGTCGAGCGTCTCTTCATCCTCGAACGCACTTCGTGGAGCGACCAGGCGGCGACGGCCGCCGAGGTGACGGCGCTGCAAGTGTTCCGCGACCTCTTCGCCGAAGAGGCGCTGCGGCCCGGCGAGCAGATTTCCGTCGGGAGCCTGACGCTGCTCTTCACAGACCTGCGCGGCTCCACACAGCTCTATCGACAGATCGGCGACGCCGTCGCCTTCGGCGCCGTGATGACCCACTTCGACGTGCTGCGCGAATCAATCGCGGCGGAAGGCGGCGCCATCATCAAGACGCTCGGCGACGCCGTGATGGGCGCTTTCACACGCCCCGCGCCGGCCTTGCGCGCCGCCATGCGCGCACAGGCGATGCTGGCCGCGCCGCCCGCGGGCGTGCGCCCCCTCGCGCTCAAGGTCGGCATTCACACCGGCCCCTGCATCGCCGTCACCCTCAACGGCCGCCTCGACTACTTCGGCTCCAACGTCAACATCGCCGCCCGCCTCGAACCGCTCTCGTCCGGCTCCGACTGCATCATCTCGCGCCCCGTCCGCGACGACCCGAAGATCGCCGCCCTGCTCTCGGGCCAGGCGAGCGGCCTCGTCGCCGAACCCCTACGCACGACCCTCAAAGGCTTCGACGCCGAGCACTTCGACCTCTGGCGCGTGACCAGAAAGGAAATCTCTCCGCCGGAAACGGAGACGCCGACGAAACGCGGAATTTGATGTGAGGGTAGGTGGGGCAAGCCCCGTCCGGGGCGGAAGAATTCGTTCGTTACTCAATCGCAGTTGGTGTCCGACTCCTCGGGGTAGACCTTGAGGTCTCTCTCCGAGGTGATGCGCCAGCGGCCGTCGATGCGGGCGAGGCGAAGCTGCTGCTGCACCTTCCCCTTCGAGCACCGCTCGCCCTCGAACTTCCACTTCTTATCGAGCGTGACCTGCGCGCCCGCGCCCGTCTCGTCGAGCGCGATGCTGATGTTGTCGATGTCCACGTTGATCTTCTGGTAGCGGTCGAAGGCGCGCGCGCGGTCGGTGCGGACGTTCGTGCGCGCCACGCCGCGCGAGTTGTAATAGCCTTCGAGCGTGTCGGCGTAGAAGCTCATGTGCTCGTCGAGGTCGCGATCCTCGGTCGATGACACCCAGCCGTCAAGCGCGTCCACGACCTCGCGGCGCATCTCCTTCTGATCGGGCGGAGGCGTCGGGGCCGGGCCGGCGCCCGCGCCGACGAGCAGGCGGATGTTGGCGCGGTCAGCCTCCGTCAGACGTTCGTCCGTGTAGTCCCCGCTTTGCTTGTACCACGGTCGCGTGCGGAAGTGTGCGCGTAGGTCTACGGGGGTGAAGGCCCGGCCGTGGCGCGCGTAGACGGTGTTGAGCAGGAGGCGCAGCGCCGCGTTGTCGAGGCCCGCCAGCTCGGTCTCGACGAGACGCATGTTGCTGAGCACCTTCGCCTCCGCGCGCTGGAAGGCCGCCAGTTGGGCGTTGGTGTTGGAGTTCGTATTGGTGTTGGTGTTGGTGTTGGTGTTCGTGTTCGCCGACGTGTTGTGTTGCGCCGTGCGATTCGGGCGCGTGTTCCGGTTCGCGTTGAGGAACATGTAAAAGCCGAAGCCGGCGACCGCGATGGCCGCCCCGCACAGGAGCATCAGGCCGACCCAGAAGGGCGCGCGCGACTTACGCCGGGGCGGAGGCTGGGGCGCGGCGTGCGGGACGTGCGGCGCGGGGCCTGCCGTGTGGACGGCGGGCGGCTGGCGACCGGTCGAGGCGGCGGCGGGAAGCGTCGTCGGCTGTGGCGGCGCTCCGGCATGTGGATGCGCCGCGTTCGCTTCGGGGCCGAGCGCGGTCGTGGCGGCGCCGGCGGCGGCGGCGGTCGAAAGCTCACGCGAGAACTCGGAGGCGTCGGTCTGTCGGGCGTTCGCATCCTTGGCGAGCGCGCGGTGGACGGTCTGCTCGATGGAGGCGGGGATGCGCGCGTCGGCCGGCACGCGCGGCGGCGGCTCGCTCAGATGTTTGGAGATGACGCCCGTCGGCGTGGCCGCCGTGAAGGGCGGCGCGCCGGCGATCATCTCGTAGAAGAGCGCGCCGAGGGAATACACGTCGGCCCGCGAGTCGAGCGGCTCGCCGAGGCACTGCTCGGGCGACATGTAGTGCGGCGTGCCGACGACGGCGCCGGCGGCCGTCAGCGTGTGATCGGCCGACGCGTCGCGCAGCTTGGCGATGCCGAAGTCCACGACCTTCACGGTCTCGCGCTCGCGGTCGTCGTCGGGCGCGAGCACGATGATGTTGTCGGGCTTGATGTCGCGGTGGACGATGTGCCGGCGGTGGGCCGAGGCCACGCCCGCGCACACGTCGCGCATCAGGGAGACGGCGCGCGTGAGGTCGAGTCGGCCCTCGCGCTTGAGCAGTTCGCGCAGCGAGACGCCCGCCACCAGCTCCATGACGATGTAGGCGAGCGGCTGCCCGCCCGTCTGGGTCTCGCCGTAGTCGTGGATGGTGACGACGTTGTGGTGATGGAGCTGCGCGGCGGCGCGCGCCTCACGGCGGAAGCGTTCGACGGCCGACGCGTCGGCGACGAACTTCGGGTGGAGGATTTTGACCGCCACCTCGTCGCCGATGTGGACGCGCCGCGCGCGGTAGACCGCCCCCATGCCGCCCTCGCCGAGCCGGCGCTGCAACTCGTACTTGCCGTCGAGCACCTGCCCCGTGAGCACGTCGGCCGAGACGACGGTCAGCTCATCTTCCAGACGCACAACGGGCGCCGGCGCGCTCTCGCGCGTCGTCTCCGACGGGGGGTCGCCCGCGCCAGCATTGATGCGCTCGCCGCAACCCGTGCAGAACTGCGCGCCCCCCCGCAGCTCGGTCTGACAGTTCGGACAGTTCAGATTTTCTCAAGAGGTCAGAGGTCAGAGGTTAGAGGTCAGTGAAAGACAAGATGCTCTTTACTGACCTCTAACCTCTGACCTCTGACCTCTTCGCTTTTTCGTGTCCCGTCACGCGGGACTAAAGTTTGGCCTTATCAACCCTCGATGGCGTCTAAGACGCTCGTCGCTTTCTTCTCGTAGGCGAGAATGGCCGAGACGTTCTTCTTCTCGACCGTGGTCAGCGCCGCCTCCTTGAAACGGGGGTCGGGTTTGTACCAGCCGAGGCTCTCGAAATATTTCTGGAGCCAGCGGTCTTTGAAGACCTTGCCGCGGCGCGCGAGGATTTCGTGGCGGAGCTTGCGCGCGTCTTCGAGGAACAGGCCGTCGAGGAGCTTGGTCGAGACGGGCTTCGTGCTCAACTCCCCGCGGATGCGGTTCTCGTAGCCGACGATCAGCTCGATGTTCTTTCGCTCGATGTCGGAGAGTTCCGGCTCCTTGAACTCCTCGCTCTGCTCCGGCTCGTACCACGGCTGGCTGTAGAAGTGCTGCGAGAGCCACTCGGTGCGGAAGCGCCGGCCGCGCCGCGCGTAGACCTCGTTGCGGAGCAGGCGCAACTCGTGGAGGCTGAGGCCGTCGAGCATCGCTTCGGAGACGGGCGTCTTCTGGAAGTGCTCCATGTCGCCGGGCGAGAGCGCGACGTTGCGCTGCTTGCGCTGGGCGGCGTCGATGGTCGTCATGTTGCGCCGCTCGATGTCGGTCAAAAGCTTCGGGTCATACCCCGCGTTCGCCTGATACCAGTAGCGATCCTCGAAGTACTGCTGGAGCCACGGCTGGTCGTCGAAGCGCTTGCCGTGGACGGCCTCGATCTCGGCCCGGAGGATGCGCCACTCGGCGCCGTTGTGCTCGCCGAGTTGTTTGGCGTTGAAGGCGCGCGCCTGCCACCAGCGCATGTCGCCCGGCTCGATCACTTCGTGGAGACGCGCCTCCATCTCGCGGATGAGGTCGAGGTTGCGGCGCTCCGTGTCGTTGAGCGAGGAGTTCGAGAAGTTCGGGTCTGGCTTGTACCAGGGCCGCTCCTTGAGGTAGATGCCGATGTCCCAGTCTTTGAAGACGCGCCCGTGGCGTCCGAAGACTAGCCCTCGCAGGAGTTTCAAGTCTTCGAGCGGCATGTCCTTGAGTTGTTCGCGCGTGACGAGCTGCTTCGCGAAGTCGAAGCTCTCCCATTTCTTGACGGCCTCCTCGTCGGTCGCGCCCGCGGCTGCCGGCGCGAGGACGAGCAGCGCGAAGAGGAGCGCCGCGTGTCGTAGTAGATGTCTCTTCAACATGGGGGAAACGTTCCTTTCAGGCGTCCTGAGTTTTGTCACCCGTCGGTTTTGTTACCCGTCAGGCTTTAAGGGTCTTATTATCCGCGCGGCCCGTAGCGAATGGCACCGCGGGGAGACACAACGAGCCGGCCGGGCTGCCCTCAGTTCTTTCCGCGAGGCGCCGCTTGAACGCGCGGGCCGACGAAACGTGCGATGCCGCCGGCAATCGCCTCGGCCATCTTCTGCTGGCCCGCCTCCGACTTGATGAACTCCGCGTCGCCCGCGTCGCTTAAGACGACCATCTCGACCGTGACGACCGGCACGTCCGAAAAGATCGAGCCGGTGAGCGCGCCGCCCTGCTCGCGGCCGACCTTCGTCTGGTAGTCCGTTCGCACGCCGTTGTCGTCGAGTTGGCCTTCCAACACTTCGCTCATCCCCGCGTGGATGGCGCGGGCCGCGCGAGCGCTCGCCTCGACCACGCGCGCCGAGGGGCCGACCGCGCCGTCCTTCGTGCGCCCCGGCCGGTCGGGGTAGTAGACGGCAAACCCGCGCTCGATGCTCGCGTCGCAGTGCAGGCGCACCATGAGCGCGGCCCGCGCGCGGTTGGCGACCGTGGCGCGGTCGCGGTTGCGCACGAGTTCGTCCTCGGCCGACTTCGTCAACACGACTTCGTAGCCTTCCGTCTCAAGTTGCGTCTTGAGCTTGAGGGCGACCTCCCAGGCCACGCGCGTCTCGTTCGTGCCGTTCTGCTCGCCGCGGCCGCTGGCGACCTCCGACGGGTGGCCGGGATCGATGGCGATAATCGTCCGCGCGGCGCGCGCCTTCACCGCCGCCACAGTCGCCGGACTGGCCACGGCCTTCGGCTCGGCCTTGCGCTCTTGTGCTACGGCGAGCGCGCCGAGGGGCCACGCCAGCAGCAGCAGCAGGGCGAGTGCGTTGGCGTCGAGTCTCATGTGCGTCCGTGTGCGCCGCGTCGTCCTTAATTTCATCGAGTGAAGCAGCAATCAAGTCTGCGGGGCATTATTTGACGGCGTCGCCGCGATGTCAACAACGTCTCGACTACACACCCCGCGCGCCCTCCGACGCACCTGCCGCCGCGGGTGTTTGACCTGCCCCGGCATGCCCGCGAATGTGTCCGTTGTGCTGCTAGACATTCAAACTTCATTCCTTTAATCTCCCTTGTTCCTACCTCACTTGTGGAGCTGCGTAATGAGAACGGACATTATTGAAAGGCGTCTGGAGATTGAAAACTGGATAGCGAGTCGCCGGCCTAAAGCTTTCATGTGTCGCGAGTTGCAATGTAAGCCATCGACACTCAACAGCTATTTGCAGAAGATGGGCTTAAATTACGCCGGCAACATGGGTGGTCAGGGCTATAAGCAATGCCCGACCCGCAAGGGTGCGCGCATATATTTACGTAAAGGCACTCTCATTAGTAGCTATAAGCTGAAGCGAAAATTACTTGAGGACGGGCTGAAGAAACGCCGATGTGAACAATGTGAGCTGACAGAATGGTTAAGCCAGCCCATCCCGATTGAGTTACACCACATAAACGGTGATAGATTCGATAACAGATTCGGAAATTTAAAACTACTTTGCCCCAACTGTCATGCGCTCACTGATAATCACGCAGGCAAAGGGTCAAATCGGATTAAGGTTTATTCCAACAACTGTAACTAGGACATGCGAAAGTGGCGGAATTGGCAGACGCGCCAGGTTTAGGCCCTGGTCCCGAAAGGGGTGGGGGTTCGAGTCCCCCCTTTCGCATTAAAGTTTTGAGAGATGTCGGTCGCAGAGATTAATAGATAACGAGGAAGGACGCCCGCGGCTTCAGGGCTGGCACCTTGGTCTGAGGCGGCGGGCTTTTGCGTTTATGAAGACAGAAATCGTTGACGTGTCGGCGACGCGCAAGGAGTTCAAGATCGAGATCGACGCCGCCGAGGTGCGCGCCGAGTATGACCGCGTGAGCGGCGAGTACGCGCGCAAGGCGACCGTGCCGGGCTTCCGCAAGGGGCACGCGCCGGCGTCGGTCGTGCGGACGCGCTACAAGAAGGAGATCAGCGGCGAGGTGCTGCAAAAGCTCGTGCCCGAGGCCGTCAACCGCGCGCTCGAAGAGAGCGGCCTGCGCGTGCTCGGCCAGCCCGATGTGCATCTCGCGCCCGAGAGCATCGAACGCTTGGGCGAAGCCCCCGTCTCGCTCCACGCGCACGTCGAGGTGCTGCCCGACGTGGAGTTGGGCGAGTACAAGGGACTCTCGGCCGCGCGCCGCACGCGCCCCGTCACCGACGAGATGGTCGAGCAAACGCTCGCGGGCCTGCGCGAGTCGTCGGCCTCGCTCCAGCCGGTCGAGGAACGCGGCGCGGAGTCGGGCGACACCGTCACCGTCAATTTCCACGGCCGCTTCGTCGAACCCGCGGGGGCGGAGGACATCACGGCCGACGATGTGGACGTGGTGCTCGGCGGCGAGGGCGTGCAGGAAGACTTTAACGCCAACCTCATGGGCGCCCGCGCCGACGAAGAGAAGACGTTCACCGTGAAGTACCCCGAGGACTTCTCCTCGAAGGGACTGGCCGGCAAGACGGTTGATTACACGGCGAAGGTCGTCGCGGTGAGCCGCAAGGAGTTGCCCGAACTCGACGACGAGTGGGCGAAGTCGCTGGGCGAGGAGATCGACTCGGTCGAGTCTCTGCGCCGGCGCGTGCGCGAGAACCTTGAGGGGCGCGCGAAGTTCGAGGCCGAGGGGCGCGTGCGCGACGAGGTGGTCGGCCGCCTCGTGGACGCGCACAAGTTCGAGCTGCCCGAGTCGCTCGTCGAGTACCAGACCAACCAGATGCTCCAGACGGCCGTGCGCGACATGATCCGCCACGGCCTCGACCCGCGCGCCGAGCAGTTCGACTGGGAGGCGCTGCGCGGCGGCGCGCGGGAGCGCGCCGAGGAGGAACTGCGCGCCTCGATGCTGCTCGAAACCATCGCGGAGCGTGAGAATATCGACGTGACGGACGAGGAGGTCGAGGAAGAAATCAAGATGATCGCGGAGGCGTCGCGACAGACGGTCGAGCAGGTGCGGGCCGCCTTGACAAAGCAGGGGGGCGCCACTAGCATCGCCGATAGCTTGCGCAACCGCAAAGCGGTCGATCTTTTAGTCGAAAAAGCGAACGTCAGCGAGGAAGAATGGCGCGAGGAAAAGCAGGAGTCAGAGGTCACAAGTCAGGAGTCGGAATAAGCGTCGCGACGGATTTATTCTTCTGGATTGCGGACTCCTGAATTCTATGGAAGGGTTGATATGGCATTAGTCCCAATGGTCGTCGAGCAAACGTCGCGAGGCGAGCGCGCCTTCGACATCTTCTCGCGGCTCCTCAAAGACAACATCATCTTCATCGGCACGCCCATCGACGACCAGATCGCCAACCTGATCGTCGCCCAGCTCCTCTTCTTAGAGGCCGAAGACCCCGAGAAGGACATCAACCTCTACATCAACTCGCCCGGCGGCTCGATCACGGCCGGCATGGCCGTCTACGACACGATGCAGTTTATCCGCCCCGACGTGACGACGATCTGCGTGGGGCAGTGCGCGTCGATGGCGGCGCTGCTTTTGGCGGCCGGCGCGCACGGCAAGCGCTTCGCCCTGCCCAACTCCCGCATCCTCATCCACCAGCCCTCGGGCGGCGCGCAGGGTCAGGCCAGCGACATCCGCATCATGGCCGAGGAAATCCTCCGCATGCGCGAGTTGACCTCGCGCATCATCGCCAAGCACACGGGCCAGACCTACGAGGTCATCGAGCGCGACGTTGAGCGCGACCGCATCATGTCGGCGGCGCAGGCCAAGGAGTATGGCCTCATCGACGAAGTCATCGCGCACCGCGAAGCCTGAAGTCCCACACGAACGCGCTCGCCCCCCGCGCGAAAAGTTCTTTACAAGTTTGCCTTTCGGGCGTACATCTGTTGTAAGATGGCGCCCGCGTCCGCGTGGGCGCGCCAGCGAACGCGCCGGGGCCGACTCTCTCCCGAATTGCTCGACACGCGCCCGGCCCGCCACGCTCGCACGCGAAGAGACAACCCAAGCTCGACCCGAAACCCTGAGACGTCCCGGCAATACCCCCTCGAAGGAACTTATGGTACGACGAACCGACGACACGTTGCGCTGCTCCTTCTGCGGCAAGTCGCAGAACGAGGTCAAGAAGCTCATCGCAGGCCCCACCGTCTACATCTGCAACGAGTGCATTGACATCTGCAACGAGATCATCACGGACGACCAGCAGGCCGAGGCCGTCGCCTCTCGCCCGCCGCTCCCCAAACCGGCCGAGATCAAAACCTTCCTCGACGAGTACGTCATCGGTCAGGACGAGACGAAGAAGCGCCTCGCCGTCGCCGTCTATCAGCACTACAAGCGCATCGACATCGCGCGCCGCCGCTCCGATGTCGAGATTCAGAAGTCGAACATCCTCCTCATCGGCCCGACCGGCACCGGCAAGACGCTGCTCGCGCAGACGCTCGCACGCATCCTCGCCGTCCCCTTCACCATCGTGGACGCGACGACTCTGACCGAGGCCGGCTATGTCGGCGAGGACGTGGAGAACATCATCCTCAAGCTCTTGCAGGCCGCTAACGGCGACGTGGAGCGCGCGCAACAGGGCATCATCTACATCGACGAGGTCGATAAGATTTGCCGCAAGGACGAGAACCCGTCGATCACGCGCGACGTGTCGGGCGAGGGCGTGCAGCAGGCGCTGCTCAAGATTTTGGAAGGCACCGTGGCCAACGTCCCGCCGCAGGGCGGACGCAAGCACCCGCATCAGGAGTTCTTCCCCATCGATACGACGAACATCCTTTTCATCTGCGGCGGCGCGTTCGTCGGGCTGGAGAAGGTCATCGAGCGGCGTCTCAGGAACAAGTCGATGGGCTTCCAGGCCGAGGTCAAGTCGAGCGGCGCGCGCCACGCCGAGGCGCTCGGCTTCGTTCAGCCCGAAGACCTCATCCGGTTCGGCCTCATCCCCGAGTTCGTCGGCCGCCTGCCCGTCTGCGGCGTGCTCCACGAACTCGACGAGGCGGCGCTCATCCGTATCCTGACGGAGCCGAAGAACGCGCTCATCAAGCAGTATCAGAAGAAGTTCGAGTACGACAACGTCAAGCTGCGCTTCACCGAAGACGCGCTGAAGGCCATCGCCCGCCAGGCCGTCGAGCGCAAGGTCGGCGCGCGCGGCCTGATGATGATCATGGAGGAGATGCTCCTCGAAGCCATGTACACGCTCCCCTCGCAGAAGCGTATCAAGGAGTTCGTCATCACCAGCGAGATGGTCGAGCGCCGTCGCGCCGTTCCGGGCGAAGTGCTGACCGGGGTTGACGAAGCCGCGTAAGACAAGGCAAAAGTAAAAAGGCAAAAGGCAAAAGTAAGGAGGGCGCTTCTCCACTTTTGCCTTTTGCCTTTTTACTTTTGCCTTGAAAGTCCGGTGGCACGGATTCACAAAATAGTCTAAACTTGGACGTGTGCCGGCGACCGTTGACGAACGTCTCGCCTCGCTGCCCGGCACGGACACGGGAATTATTAGATTATGGAAGAATACTCTGACCGCACCCCTCCCGACATCGCGCGGCTGCCGATGGTGCCCATCCGTGATGTCGTCATCTTCCCCTTCACGAAGGTGGCGTTCAAGATCGGTCGGCCCGGCTCGGTGCGCGCCCTCGAAGAGGCGCTCTCCACAGACCGCACCATCTTCCTCGCCACGCAGCATGATGCCTCCGTCGATGAGCCGGCCCCCGAACTGATTTACGGCGTCGGCACCATCGCCCGCATCCTTCAGGCCCAGCGTCAGGAGAACGGGCAGACGAAGGTCGTCGTCGAGGGGCGAGAGCGCGCCACGACCATCCGCATCGAGAACGACGGCGGCGCGTTCACCGCGATAGTCCGCCGAGCGCCCGTGGTCAACGAGTCCGGCGCGCGGGTCGAGGCGCTCGTCCAGCGCATCAACCAGCTCGTCGAGCAACATCTGCGGCTCGCCCCCGAGGCGCAAACGGACGCGCTCCAGACCGCGCTCCGCAATCAGGATTCCTCGCACCTCGCCGACGCCTTGGCTTCCCAGATCAAAATCTCCGTCGAGGACAAGCAGGGTCTTCTGGAAATCTTCTCCACGACGGGCCGCCTTCAGCG
>DASVES010000476.1:0-3323 GCA_036380435.1 Pyrinomonadaceae bacterium
ACATAAGGCTCGGACTCTTCGGAGTTGTTAACGGAAGTTTTGGAGGTTAAGACGATGAAATCGGAAATGAGAATCGGCGTCGCATCACTCGCGCTCCTGCTCGCGCTTTCGCCGACGGCCGCCACGGCCGCGGCGCAAAAGGAGTCGAAGGAGCCGCCGAAGCAATCGCCGCAGGGCGAGGTGAAGGCGGCACATCCCACGCCGACGCCGGGCGAGCGTCTGGAGCCGGACGACACCACGGTCGCCCGCCCCGTCGCCTCCAAAGAGATGCTCGCCAACCGCATCGGGCAGCGGAGCGAGGAGGAGGCCGCCGTGCTTCCCTTCTACAACAACTTCCTCACGCAGTACCGGCTCGGCCCCGAGGACGTGATCTCGATTTCGGTCTTCGGCCACGACCGCTACTCGAAGGCCGGCATCACCATCCCGCCCGACGGCAATCTCTCCTACTACCTCATCCCCGAGGGCATCCTCGTCGCCGGCAAGACCACGCAGCAGGTAGCGCAGGAACTCGCCAAGCACCTCGACGAGTACATCATCGACCCGAAGGTGACGGTCACGCTGGAGAAGGCGCAGTCGCACCAGTTCAGCGTGCTCGGCGACGTGGCGCAGCCCGGCATCCGGGTGATGTCGCGCCGCCTCACCGTCTACGAGGCGCTGCTGGCGGCGGGCGGCGTGCTCGGCACGGGGAACAAGAAGAAGGTGGTGCTCGTGCGCCACGGGCCTGACCGGATGCTCACGCAGCAGCTCATCGACGTGGCCGCCATCGAGAAGGGCCGCGCGCCCGACAACACTTTCCTCGCGCCCGGCGACCAGATTTTCGTCCCCGGCAACCGCATGAAGACGGTCAACAAGATAATCGAACTGCTCCCCGTCATCAGCTTCGCGCGCATCTTCACCGGCGGATTTTAGGGGAAGGCAAAAGTAAAAAGGCAAAAGGCAAAAGTGGGAAGGACAGGCCGAAGGCTTCAGGCAATGAGAGACGGAGGATGGCAGAGACGAGGGCGGATAGTTGGCGTCGCGTGCGAACGCCGTCGTCGTCACCCCGGCCTTCGTCGCGCTCTTTTACTTTTGCCTTTTGCCTTTTGCCTTTTGCCCTTCTGCGCGACAGCGCAGAGCGGATGGAAGCGGCAGCCGACGGGCACCTTCGCGTGGCTGCACGCCGTCCACTTCATCGACGGCGAGCGCGGGTGGGCCGTCGGCGGCAAGGGCGCGCTGCTTCAGACGACGAACGGCGGGCGCGACTGGAAGCTGATGCCCGCCCCTTGCGAAGACACGCTGCGCGACATCCATTTCGCGGACGCGCACACGGGCTGGCTCGTGGCCGAGCGCGACATCTACAAACTCAGGACTGAAGACGAGACGCGCGCCTATCTTTTGAAGACGACCGACGGAGGCGCCAACTGGTCGCGCGTCGAAGTCGTGGGCAAGGAGACGAACGCGCGGCTCGTGCGCGTGCGTTTCGCCGGCTCGGAGCACGGCTGGGTCTTCGGCGAGGAGGGCGCGCTCTTCGCCACGTCGGACGGCGGCCGGACGTGGGCGCGCCAGCTCGTGCCCACGCGACACCTGCTCCTCGGCGGCGCCTTCCGCGACGCGCGCGTGGGCTGGCTCGTCGGGGCGGGCGGAACCTTCCTCCACACGTCGGACGGCGGCGCGACGTGGGGCGCGGCCCTTCTCGTCGCGGCCTCTTCCATCAGCACGACGGCCGCGCAGTTCGCCCCGTCGGGCTCGCGCGCGCCGCGCGTCAACGCCGTCTCGTTCATCGACGAGCGGCGGGGCTGGGCGGTCGGGTCAAACGGCTCGGTCTTCTCCACCACCAACGGCGGACGCTCCTGGAGCGCGCGAACGACGGGGACGGACGCCGACCTCCTCGACGTGAAATTCTTCGACGAGCGCGAAGGCTTCGCCGCCGGTGCGGGCGGCGCCGTGTTGCACACGACCGACGGCGGCGTAACCTGGGTGCTCCAGCCGACCGACACCACACACCAGCTCGAACGACTCCACTTCCTCGACCGCCGGCAAGGCTGGGCCGTCGGCTTCGGCGGGACGATTCTCACCTACGACGCGGCGTCACAGCCGAAGTAGGCAAGGGGAACACGGATTAAACGGATGGGACGGATGAGCACGGATTCGATCTGTGTAAATCCGTCCCATCCGTTTAATCCGTGTTCCCTCCCGCATTTCCCGCCGCCGGATTTTTTTTGCCACAAACCCCGCGCCCCCGGTGTTTCCACGTCAGAGCGGATGGAAAACGACGCGCACGCCGGTGGACGAACCAACTTCGGCCCCGGACGAAAGTCGTCGCTTCCTTACAAGGCCGAAGCATCTTCGCGACCCGGACGCTCTCTCGTATTCCACACACCGAAGTTTTTCACAGGAGGATTTCCGCAGCCATGAAAAGAAGTTTGCTCCGTCTGAGTCTCTGCTCGTCCGTTCTTTTACTCGTCTCCGCGGCCAGCGTCGCCGCGCAGGACTTCAACCGTTCCTACCAGCTCGCGCCCGGCGGCTCCATCAGCATCCGCAACGTCTCGGGCAACATCGAGGTGAGCGGGCACGACGGCGATCAGGTCGTCGTCAACGGCACGAAGGTCGGCCCCGACGTTGACATGGTCGAGGTCGAAGACCTCTCCGGCCCGGGCGCCGTGGACGTGCGTGCCAAGTACCCGCGCAACTGCCGCCGCTGCGATGTCAGCGTCAACTTCACCATTCAGGTGCCGCGCAACACGCGCCTCTCCTTCGGCCCGATCTCGACGGCCTCCGGCAACATCAAGCTGACGAATGTGACGGGCGACGTGAAGGTCAACACCGCGAGCGGCGACGTGCTCGTCAGCCAGGTCACCGGCGACATCAACGCTTCGACCGCCAGCGGCGAGATGAGCGTCCGCAACGTGTCGGGCACCGTCAACGCCAACAGCGCCAGCGGCAACGTCGAGGTGGACATCGACCGCCTCGAAGGCGGCGGCAACATGAGGTTCTCCTCGGCCAGCGGCGATGTCCGAGTCCGCGTGCCCTCCTCCGTCGATGCCGACGTATACATGTCCACCGCCAGCGGCGCCATCAAGACGAACTTCCCCATCGAAGTCAGGGAAGACCGCCACGGCTCGGGCAGCCGCGCCGAGGGCCGTCTGGGCAGCGGCTCGCGCAGCCTGCGCATCTCGACGGCCTCCGGCAACGTGAGTCTGACGAGCAACTAAACGGTTCCCGCGTGGGTCGTACCAAGACGACTCACGCGCGCGAAGCGCAGGGGGCGACAGGGGAAGCGCGCCGGGGCTGGCCGCCGACCTCTTCGCCCCCTACGCGCGTCCGCCAGCGACAATGAGCCGCGC
>DASVES010000477.1:0-8596 GCA_036380435.1 Pyrinomonadaceae bacterium
GCTAACGGCCGTTTTACGATTCACGATTTACGATTTACTATTCACGAGTTATGCCTTTCAAGCTTCGCTCCGAATTCAAGCCGCAGGGGGATCAGCCGGCGGCCATCGACGCGCTGGGGCGCGGACTCGATGGCGGCGTCAAGGATCCGGTGTTGCTCGGCATCACCGGCTCGGGCAAGACCTTCTCGGTGGCCCCCGTCATCGACCGCGTGCAGCGCCCCGCCCTCGTCATCGCCCACAACAAGACGCTCGCCGCGCAACTCTATCAGGAGTTCAAAAGTTTCTTCCCCGAAAACTCGGTCGAGTACTTCGTCTCCTACTACGACTACTACCAGCCGGAGGCTTACGTCCCGGCATCCGACACCTACATCGAGAAGGAATCGACGGTCAACGAGGAGATCGACCGCCTGCGCCTCGCGGCCACCCGCGCCCTCTTCGAGCGCAGGGACGTGATCGTCGTCGCCTCCGTCTCCTGCATCTACGGCCTCGGCGACCCGGACGCCTATTACAAGATGCTCCTCTTCGTCGAGCCGGGCCAGCGCATGACGCGCGACGAGCTGTTGCAGAAGCTCGTCGAGTTGCAGTACGAGCGCAGCGACATCGAGTTCGACCGCGGCTCTTTCCGCGTGCGCGGCGACGTGGTCGAGGTCTATCCCTCCTATCAGGATCAGGCGTATCGCATCGAGCTGTGGGGCGACGAGATCGACTCGGTCTCGACCATCGACCCGCTGCTCGGCGAAGTCCTCCACAAGCACACCAGCCGCCTGCCCATCTACCCCAAGACGCACTACGTGATGCCGAAGGCGACGGTGAAACGCGCCATCAAGACCATCCGCGAGGAACTCGACTGGTGGGAGCCGAAGCTCATTCAGGAGGGCAAGCTCGTCGAGGCGCAGCGCCTTCATCAACGCACCATGTACGACCTTGAGATGATCAAGGAGATGGGCTTCTGCCGCGGCATCGAAAACTATTCGCGCCACCTCACGGGCAAGCCGCCCGGCTCGCCGCCGCCGACGCTCCTCGACTATCTCCCCGAAGGAACCATCGCCGTCATCGACGAGTCGCACCAGACCATGCCGCAGGTGCGCGGCATGTTCAACGGCGACCAGTCGCGCAAGCGCACGCTCGTCGAGTACGGCTTCCGCCTGCCTTCGGCGATGGACAACCGCCCGCTCAACTTTCAGGAGTTCGAGGAGCGCATCGGGCAGACCATCTACGTCTCGGCCACGCCCGGCCCCTACGAACTCCTGCGTTCGGGCGGCGAGGTCGTCGAGCAAATTATCCGCCCGACGGGGCTGACTGACCCCGTTGTCGATGTGCGCCCCGTCAAGGGACAGATCGACGACCTGCTCGAAGAGTGCCGCCTCCGCGCCGAACGCAACGAGCGCGTGCTCGTCACCACGCTCACCAAGAAGATGTCCGAAGACCTCACCGAGTATTTCGCCGAGGTCGGCGTGAAAGTGCGCTACCTCCACTCGGACATCGAGACCTTGGAGCGCATCAAAATTCTGCGCGACCTGCGGCGCGGCGAGTTCGACGTGCTCGTCGGCATCAACCTCCTGCGCGAGGGCCTCGACCTGCCGGAAGTGTCCCTCGTCGCCATCCTCGACGCCGACAAAGAGGGCTTCCTCCGCAGCGAGTCCTCCCTCATCCAGACGATGGGCCGCGCCGCCCGCCACTCGAGCGGCAAGGCCATCCTCTACGCCGACAAGATGACCGACTCGATGCGCCGGGCCATCGGCGAGACCGACCGCCGCCGCGGGATTCAATTGGAGTACAACGCCGAGCACGGCATCACGCCGCAGACGATTGTGAAGCCGATTGAGGCCACGCTCGTCACCGCCTACGAGGCCGACTACTTCAAGGTGCCGCTCGACCTCGACCAGATCGACGACTACTCGCCCGCCAAACTCAACGAAACCATCGCCCGTCTCGAAGGCGAGATGCGCCTCGCCGCCAAGGCCCTCGAATTCGAGCGCGCCGCCGAGCTGCGCGACCGCGTCAAGTACCTGCACGAGCGCAAGATTCAGTTGGGGTAAAGGGAAGAATCATTAACATGGATGGACAGAACGGGCAGGATGAAGAAAGAGCTGATTTGAGATTTCAGATTCAACATTTGAGATTTCAAATCTGCTTATCCCGTCCATCCAATCCATCCATGTTAATTCCTCTGTAGGACGGGCCGCGGACTTGCCCTGCCCCTACAGTCGTGACGCACGTTGAAGGAGTTGGCAACGGACTATTGATGCTGGTCAAATCCGAAGCAGACGAGATTCAATCCTTTCTGTCGGACGCGAGCAACCTCGCCGGCGGCCACGCCTCGCGCGTCGTCGTTCCCGAGACGGCCGAAGAGGCCGCCGAGGCTTTGGCCTCCGCTGCGCGCGAAAGGGTGAGCGTCACCGTCGCCGGCGCGGGCACAGGCATCGTCGGCGGTCGCGTCCCCTTCGGCGGCGTCGTGCTCTCCACTCATAAATTCAATTGCATCGGCGAAGTCATCCGCGAGGGCGCGGGCGGACGCGTGAGCGTGGGGGCGGGCGTCCCTTTAATCGACCTCCAGCGCGCGTCGGATGCCGCGGGACTGTTCTACCCGCCCGACCCGACCGAGTGGAGCTGCTCGGTGGGCGGCACGGTGGCGACGAACGCTTCGGGCGCACGCACTTTCAAGTATGGGCCGACACGCTCATACGTCCGACGCCTGAAGGTCGCGCTCACGACGGGCGACGTGCTCGATCTGCGCCGCGGCGAGGTGCGCGCCGACGCGTCCGGCGCGATCAGCATCCCCTTGCGCGGCGGGCGGACGATAGACGCGCGGCTGCCTTCATACACGATGCCGCGGACGCGCAAGCACGCCGCCGGCTACTACGCCGCGCCGGGTGCGGACGCCGTCGATCTGTTCGTCGGGAGCGAGGGCACGCTCGGCGTCGTCACCGAGGTCGAGGTAGGGCTGCTGCCGCGCCCCGAGGGCGTCCTGTGCGGCATCGTCTTCTTCCGCGAAGAGGATGACTTGCTCGCCTGCGTCAACGAGGCGCGCGAGCAGTCCTTCGCGACACGCGCGCGCACCGAGGCGAGCGCGGCCAGCGGCGGCGTGCCGGCCGGCGACGTGCGCGGCCGCAGCGCCGTCGAACCGTGTGGGCTTGACGCACGCGCGCTCGAATACTTCGACGCCGAGTCGCTCAACTTCCTGCGCGAGCGCTTCGCGCTGGTGCCGCTGAGCACCGCCGGCGCCCTCTTCTTCGAGCAGGAAATCACGGAGGCCGCCGAAGATCGCCTGATGCAGAGTTGGCTCCGCCTTCTCGAACGCCACGGCGCGCTCCTCGACGACTCCTGGTTCGGCGCCAACGAGTACGACCGCGCCGAGATGCGCGAGTTCCGCCACCAGCTCCCCGTGATGGTCAACGAATGGCTCGCGCGCCACAACCAGCGCAAGGTCTCGACCGACACGGCCGTGCCCGACGAAGCGTTCCCCGCACTGCTTCGCTCCTACAAACAGGCGTTGCGCGCCAAGCGCCTCCAGTACGTCGTCTTCGGACATGTCGGCGACAGCCATGTCCACGTCAACATCATGCCGCGCGACGACATCGAGCGCCTGTCCGCGCTCGACCTCTACGCGCAGTTCATCCGGCAGGCCGTCGCCGCAGGCGGCACCGTCTCGGCCGAGCACGGCGTCGGCAAGCTCAAGCGCGAGTACCTGCGCGTGCTCTACGGCGAGCCGGCCTTGCGCGAGATGGCCGCACTCAAACGCGCCTTCGACCCGTCTTGCGTCCTCGGCCGCGGCAACATCTTCGATGAAGAGCTTCTTGGGAGTGATAAGTGATGAGTGATAAGTGATAAAAAGAGAAAAGCGGATTTTCTTATCACTTATCACTCATCACTTATCACTGACTTAAATATGTTTCGCTTCACCACCGCTGGAGAGTCACACGGGCGCGCGCTCGTCGCGATAGTCGAGGGTCTGCCGGCGGGGATGCCGGTTGATGTCGAGGCGTTGAACCGCGAGCTTGAGCGGAGGCAATGGGGCTACGGGCGCGGGGGGCGGATGAAGATCGAGCGCGACCGCGCGGAGATTCTGAGCGGGGTGCGACACGGGCTGACGCTGGGGTCGCCCGTCGCGCTCCAGATTGAGAACAAGGACTGGGGGAACTGGTCGGAGGTGATGGCGGCCGAGCCGCGTGAGGCGCCGGAAGAGAAGCGTCGGCGCGTGCGCCGGCCGCGGCCCGGCCACGCCGACCTCGCGGGCGGGCTGAAGTTCGGCGCGCGCGATTTGCGCGACATACTGGAGCGCGCCTCTGCCCGCGAGACGGCCGCCCGCGTCGCCTGCGGCGCGCTCGCCCGCCAACTGCTCTCGGCCTTCGGGGTCGAACTCAAAAGCCACGTCGTGCAGCTCGGCGGCGTCCCCGACGCGCCGCTGGAAGTCGCGTGGGAGGCCATCGCCTCCATCCCCGACGACGCGCCGTTGCGCTGCGCCGACGCGGAGGCGCAGGAGCGCATGGTCGCGCTCATCGATGAGAAGAAGCGCGCGGGCGACACGCTCGGCGGCGTCTTCGAGGTGGTGACGCGCGGCCTCGTCGCGGGGCTTGGCTCGCACGTCTCCTGGGACGCGAAGCTCGACGGGCGGCTGGCGCAGGCGTTGATGTCGATCCCGGCAGTCAAGGCCGTCGAGATCGGCGCGGGCGTCGGCGCGGCCTCGCGTCCCGGCTCGGAGGTTCACGACGAGATCGACTACGACACCGAAGCGCGCAGGTTCGTGCGCCCGACCAACCGCGCCGGCGGTCTCGAAGGCGGAATGACGAACGGCGAGGAGTTGCGCGCGCGCGGCTATCTCAAGCCCATCTCGACGCTGCGGCAACCGTTGCGCTCCGTGGACATCGATACGAAGGAAGAAGAGCGGGCGGCCTTCGAGCGTTCGGACGTGACGGCCGTTCCGGCGGCGGGCGTCATCGGTGAGGCGATGACGGCGCTCGTGCTGGCCTCGGCGATGCGCGAGAAGTTTGGCGGCGACCACCTCGACGAAATGCGCCGCAACTTCGACGGCTACCGCGAGCAGTTGCGCCAGTATTGAAGCCACTTAGTCGCCGCGCGCCGCCAGCCGCCGGAGGCGGCGAAAGAATGTAGCCACGGGCGGCCGTCCCGTGGGATCCGTCGTAGAAACAAATCAACAAGCCCCGGAGGGGCGAAAGACTCGCGCGTGCGTTATATGTAGCGCGATTCTTTCGCCCCTCCGGGGCTTGTTGACTTTAATCCGGCGTGTCCCCACGGCTAGCGCCGTGGGCTACAATCTTTCGCCGCTCCGCGGCTGATTGAAACGTTCTTCCTAGTCTGCCTTTTCAATCCGCAATTCAATCTACGGAACCTTTCGCCACCCGCCAGAAGACCAGCCGAGGAATCTGCTTGTCGGCGTCGGCGGCGTGGACGAAGACGTAGTCGTAACTGTCGCCGGCGAGCATGATGGCGTGCTGCGCGCCCTCGAAATTCCAGCCGACGCGGCGCGGGAAGTTCTCCATCTTCTCTCCGTAGGCTGTGAGGATGACTTCGCGCGCGGCGCCGACGACGACGTTGTCGTTATAAGGCAGCTTCGGAGAAGGGAAGTCGGCCGTCACGCGCTCGCCCGTCTTCTCGAACGTGAACTTGTAACGGTCGAAGACGCCCGCGCCCTTCTCTTTCTTCGCGCTCTCATCGACGGGCGGGGGCGTGGCGGCCGACTTCGCGGTCGGTGTCGGGCGGGGCGGCGTTTCGATGGCGGCGACGCCTTCGCCACGTCGCGAAGTTTGGGCACAGGCGGCCGTGGAGAGCAGCAGAAATGCGATCAGTAGCGTCCTCGTCATCGTTCTTCGTCGTCGCCGCGTGAAGGTCGTCGCGTTTGCCGGTCAATTCTAACGTCGCGGCGGGGCGGGCGCGAATTGCGGGGCCGAAATCCTTCGGCGGACGGCCCGTTCGTCCCGAAGTCGAACCCTTTCGTCACATTATTATGCCGGCGTGCGGGCCGTTCGTTTTACAATTACTTTACGCTTTGATGCGTTCCCTGCAACGCCCGCCGCAGCGGGCCACACGGCCGGGGACGGATTCGCCGAAAGGCTCACACGGGCGGTCGAAAAGAAGGACAAGGACGTGTCTGACTTAAGACATCCAAAATCCAAACGCGCGGACGTGATGGCTGTCGCGCTGGCCCTGCTCGGGCTTGCGGGCCTCAGCGTCTCGGCCAGCGACCTTGTCGGCGGCCCCGCCCTGTGGCCGAGCTTCTCCGGCGAACACGTCTACACCGCGCGCCTGTCGCCGGCCGAAGCGGACGCATACACCCCGCACGTCGTGACCTACGCCGCGCCGCGGCAGCCCGCCTCCGACGAAGTCGCCCTGCGCTGGATCAACGAGGCCGCGCGCGGCGTCTGCCAGAGCGAAGCCGGCGCGCGCCGTCAAACGCGCTTCGATGCGAGCCGCCGCACACGTCGGCAGCGCACGCTCTCGCGGCGCGCGCTGACGCTCCTCACCGCCACCACGTCTGGACGACCGGCGAACTCATAGTTTATCCTGCCGACTCCGTCTCGTTCTCTATACCCAGCCGAAAATTCTAGCTCTCAGGAGTCGAAGCATGTCCGAACTCAAGCGCCGATACGCCCGCCGGGCGTCTCTCTGTCTTCTCGCCCTGCTCGCGGGAGGCTCTGCAACCACCTTCGCGCAGCAGCCCACGCCTTCGCCCACGCCCGCGCCCGAGCCGACCCCGCAGGAGAGCCGGCCCGAGACAGACGCCTCGGTCGAGAACAAGATGTTCGACCGGCTGGAGTGGAGAAGCATCGGGCCGGCGAACATGGGCGGGCGCACGTCGGACGTTGAGGGCGTCGCCGGAAATCCGAACCTCGTCTACGTCGCTACGGCCTCGGGCGGTCTCTTCAAGACGACGAACGGCGGCGTGCGCTGGACGCCCGTCTTCGAGCGGCAAGGCTCAATCTCCATCGGCGACATCGCGCTTGAGCCGGGCAACCCCGATGTCATCTGGCTCGGCACGGGCGAGGCCAACCCGCGCAACTCCGTCTCGTTTGGCGACGGCGTCTACAAGTCCACGGACGGCGGGAAGACGTGGCAGCACGTGGGCCTGCGCGACAGCCGACACGTCTCGCGTATTCTCATCAACCCGCGTAACCCGGAGGTGGTCTACGTCGGCGCGCTCGGCCACGCCTTCGGCCCCAACGAGGAGCGCGGCGTGTTTATGACGACCGACGGCGGGCGCACGTGGGCGAAGACGCTCTACGTGGACGCCGAGCACGGCGTCGCCGACATGGAGATCGACCCGACCAACCCGAACATCCTCTACGCCGCCGTCTGGAAGTTTCGCCGCACGCCGTGGACGCACACGTCGGGGAGCGAAAAGGGCGGCGTCTTCAAATCAACGGACGGCGGCCGGACGTGGAAGAAGCTCGAAGGCGGATTGCCGAAGACCATCGGGCGCATCGGCGTGAAGGCCGCGCCGTCGAACCCCTCGGTCGTCTACGCCATCACGGAGGCCAAGGAGGGCACGCTCTGGCGCTCCGACGACCGAGGCGAGACGTGGCGCAACGTCTCGAAGGAGACCCGCATCGTCTCGCGCGGCTTCTACTACACAGACCTGCGAGTTGACCCGACGAACGAGAACCGCGTCTACGCCGTCGCCTCCACCCTCTTCGTCTCCATCGACGGCGGGCGCACCTTCCGCTCCATCACCGGCCGCACGCACATCGACTATCACGCGCTCTGGATCGACCCCCAGAACCCGCGCCGCATGTGGCAGGGTCAGGACGGCGGCGTCGCCGTCTCATACGACGCGGGCGAAACGTGGGAGTACGTCAACAACTTCCCGGCCGGTCAGTTCTATCAAATCACGGCCGACAACCGGCAGCCGTTCTACTACGTGATGGGCGGCCTTCAGGACAACGGCACTTGGACGGGGCCGTCGCGCACGCGCGAGCCGGCCGGCATCCTCAACGACGACTGGCGCATGGTCTCCTTCGGCGACGGCTTCTACGCCATCAACCACGCCGACAACCCTGACCTCTACCTCACCGAGTCGCAGGGCGGCAACATCGTCCGCACCGACATGCGAACCCGCGAGCAGCAGCTCGTCGTCCCCTCGATGGGCAGCGACGACGGCCCCGCCATGTTCGCCAAGTATCGCTTCAACTGGAACTCACCCATCATCCAGTCGCCGCACGACAAGGACACCGTCTACCTCGGCGGCAACGTCGTTTTCAAGTCAACAGACTTCGGCAAGACGTGGGCGACCATCAGCCCCGACCTCACCACGAACGACAAGGAGAAACAAAAAGACGCGGGCGGCCCCGTCGCTTTCGAGAACACCGGTGCCGAGTATCACTCGACCGTCATCAGTTTCGCCGAGTCGCCCCTAAAGGCGGGCGTCCTCTGGGCCGGGACCGACGACGGCCAGCTACAGCTCTCGACCGACGGCGGCAAGAACTGGACGAACCTCACGAAGAACGTGTCGGGTCTTGCGGCCAACTCGCCCGTCTCGCACGTCGAGCCTTCGCGTGTCGCACTGGAGACGGCCTACGTCTCCTTCGACCGCCACATGCTCGACGACCTGCGCCCCTACGTCTACAAGACCGACGACGGC
>DASVES010000478.1:0-7539 GCA_036380435.1 Pyrinomonadaceae bacterium
GCCATGCGGATGCCGATCTCGTGCGTGCGCTGCGTCACCGTGTACGACATCACGCCGAAGAGGCCCACGCCGGCGAGCGCCAGCGCGACGGCCGCGAAGATGGTGAGCAGGAGCATCTGGAAGCGGCTGCGCGCGACCGAGTCCGAGAGCAATTCCTGCATCGTCTTGACGCTGTAGAGGGGCTGGTTCGGGTCAACCTGTAAGACGGCCTGACGGACGGCATTGGCTAAGCCCGCCGGGTCGCCGCCTTCGGAGCGCACGACGAGGGCGAGGATCGGCCCCGGCGCCTGTTGGTAGGAGATGTAGAACTCGGGGGCCGCGTCCTCGTTCAGACGGCGGTGCTTCACGTCGCCGACCACGCCGACGATCTGCGTGTCGTAGCCGGGCGCGACGCTCGGCGTGACGCGCTTGCCCACGGGGTCTTCGCCGGGGAAATATTTACTGGCGAAGGTCTCGTTGATGACCATCACTTTGGGGGCGCGCGCGTCGTCCGTTTCGGCGATGACGCGGCCCCTCTGGAGGGGAATGCCGAGGGCGCGGAAGTAGTCGGGGCTGACGATGCGCGCGTGCGAGGTCGGCCGCTCGCCCGGCGCGGCCGGCGGCCGGTCGGGGAATTTGAGTGAGGTCTGCCAGCCGTTGCCGCTAAAGGGCATCGGCTCGACGCCGCCCACGGCCTTCACGCCCGGCAGCGCCGCGATGCGTTCGAGCGCCTGACTGTAGAAGGCCGCCTGCTGCTGCTCCTCGCCGTACTTCGCCGAGGGCAGCGAGATTCCGGCCGTCAAAACATTCTGCGCTTCGAAGCCCGGCTTGACCGAGCGCAACTCAAGGAAACTGCGCACCAGCAGACCCGCGCCGACTAAGAGCATGATCGAGAGCGCGACCTCGGAGACGATCAACAAAGCGCGCAGGCGGTTGCGCCCGAAGCCCTCGGTCGAGCCGCGCGAGCCGTCCTTGAGCGACTCGTTCAAGTCGGGCTTCGAGGCTTGCAGCGCCGGCGCGAGTCCGAAGACGACGCCCGTCAGCACGGAGACGCCGAGCGTGAAGAGCAGCACTCGCGTGTCGAGACCGATGTCTTTGACGCGCGGGATGTCGGCGGGGATGAGCGCGCTCAGGGCGTCAACGCCCCACAGCGCGAGCAGCAGCCCCAGCGCGCCCCCGATGAGCGCCAGCAGCAAACTTTCGGTCAACATCTGCCGCACCACCCGCCAGCGGCTCGCGCCGAGCGCCGTCCGAATCGCGATCTCCTTCTGCCGCGAGGCGGCGCGGGCGAGCAAAAGGTTGGCGACGTTGGCGCAGGCAATCAACAGCACGAAGCCGACCGCGCCGAGCAGCACGTAAAGCGCGGGCCGCACGTCGCCGACCAAGTCCTCGTACATCGAGACGACGTTGGCGCCGCGGCCCGCGTTCGAGGTGTTGTATTGCTCCTCAAGTCGCCCCGTGACGGCCTCCATCTCGGCCTGCCCCTGCTCGACGGACACGCCCGGCTTGAGGCGCGCGACCACGCTCAGGTAATTGTTCCCGCGCTCCTTATTGGTCGGGGTCTCCGGGTTGAACGGCGTCCAGTACTGCACCTCCTCGACATCGACCGGGAACTTGAAGCCCTCGGGCATGACGCCGACGACCGTGGTGCTCTCGCCGTCGAAAAGAATCTGCCGGCCGACCACCGCCGGGTCGCCGCCGAAGCGACGCTCCCAGATGCCGTGACTCAGGACGACGACGTTCGAGCCGGGCCGCTCCTCCTCGCGCGTGAAGGTGCGCCCGAGCGCCGGGCTGACGCCGAGCAGCGGGAAGAGGTCGGCCGACGCGTACACGCCCTCGACCGACTCGGGCGTGTCGCCGAAGTTCACGGCCGCGCCCGTGCTGGCGTGCGCGGCCGTCTGCGTGAAGACGCTGCTCTGCTCGCGCCAATCGACGAAGTTGAGATACGAGGTCGGGTACTTGCGGGCGTTGCGCTTCGCGTCGGTCGAGAAGACGCGGACGATGCGCTCAGACTCCGGGTACGGCAGCGGACGCAGCAACACGGCGTTGACGACCGAGAAGATTGCCGTGTTCGCGCCGATGCCCACGGCGAGCGCCGCAACCGTAATCAGCGTTAGCAGCGGGCGCTTGGCGATCATCCTCGCGCCGTATCGAACGTCCTGCCAAAGGTTATTCATCACGAAACCTCAGAGGTCAGAGGTCAGAGGTCAGAGGTCAGTTAAAAAGCCATCTGTTTTTACTAACCTCTAACCTCTGACCTCCGACCTCTTATTCATACCGCAGTGCCACCATCGGATCGACGCGCGTGGCGCGGCGCGCGGGGACGAAGCAGGCGAGGAAGGCCACGCCCGCGAGCAGCAGCGAGATGCCGCCGAAGGTCATCGGGTCAGACGCCGAGACGCCGTAGAGCAGCCCTGACATGACGCGCGTCAGAAGCAGCGCCGCGATGACGCCGATGACGACTCCCAAAATGACGAGCACCATTCCCTGCCGGACGACCATCCCGAGGATGTCGCCGCCGCGCGCGCCCAGCGCCATGCGGATGCCGATCTCGTGCGTGCGCTGCGTGACGGTGTAGCTCATCACGCCGTAGAGGCCGACGGCCGCGAGCAGCAGGGCGACGCCGGCGAAGATGGTGAGGAGCGTCATGGCGAAGCGGCGCTGCCCCGTCGAGTTGGCGACGATCTCCTCCATCGTGCGCGTGTTGAAGACCGGCTGGTTGGGGTCGGCCGCGAGCACCTGCTGGCGCACCTGCCCGGCCAGAGCGAGCGGGTCGCCCTTCGTCCGCACGACTATCGTCCCCCGCCCGACCATGCGCGGCAGAAACGGCTCGGGTATCTGCGCCAGCGAGAAGTAGAACTGCGGATCGACGGGCACCTCGCCCTCCAGCCCGTAGTGCTTGACGTGCTCGACGACGCCGACGATCTCGTAGGGCGGAGCCTCCGGGGGGCCGATGGTCAGGCGCTGGCCGATGGGGTCCTCGTCGGGGAACGCTTTCGCGGCGAGCGACTCGTCGATGACGCACACGAGCGCACTGCCTGAGCGGTCGCGCTCGTCGAGGTAGCGGCCCTTCTTGAGACCGATGTTCATCGCCTCGAAATATCCGGTGGCGGTCGTGTACATCACGGCCATCATGAACTCGCGCTCGTCGGCGCGGGGGCGGCCATCGACCCAGAACGACTGCTCGCTGGCGCCGGCAAACGGCAGCCCCGTCGTGAAGGCGGCGGCCTCGATGCCGGGCAGCGCGCGGACGCGCGCCGTCACGTCGTCGATGAAGTTCATGGCCTTCTGCCCCTCGCCGTCTTTCGCCGCCACCGAGAGCCGCATCGTCAGGATGCCCTTCGGGTCGAACCCGGTATCGACCGACTGCAAGCGCCAGAAGCTTCTGACCATCAGCCCCGCGCCGACTAAGAGCACGAGCGCGACGGCGACCTCCGTGACGACGAGCGCGTTACGCAGGCGGTGACGCGCGCCCGTCGAGCCGCGCTCGCCTTCCTTGAGCGATTCGTTGAGGTCTGGGCGCGACGCCTGAAGCGCCGGGAAGAGTCCGAAGACGACGCCCGTCAGGACGGAGACGCCGAGCGTGAAAACGAGCACGCGCGTGTCCACGCCGGCTTCGCTGAGACGCGGGATGTTGTCGGGCACGGCGGCAATGAGAAGGTCTGTGCCCCACAGCGCAAGCAGGAGTCCGGCCGCGCCGCCCACGAGCGAAAGGATCACGCTCTCGGTGAGCAGTTGGCGCACGATGCGCCAGCGCCCCGCGCCGAGCGCCGTCCGAATCGCAATCTCTTTCTGCCGCGATGCCGAGCGCGCAAGCAACAGGTTGGCGACGTTGGCGCAGGCAATCAACAACACGAAGCCGACCGCGCCGAGCAAGACGTAGAGCGCGGGGCGCACGTCCGACACAGTGTTCTCGTAAAGCGACTCGATGTGGATGCGCCTGTCCTGATTCGTCTTCGGGTACGCCTGTTCGAGCTGCGCCATCAGCGTGTCCATCCCGGCGCGCGCCTGCTCCAACGTGACGCCGGGCTTCATGCGCCCGAGGACGTAGATGCCGGGGTGTGCGCCGCGCTCCGCGTACTCGCTCTCGAAGAGGCCCAAGGGGACGAACACGTCCGTGTCCGTGCCGTAGCGATAGTCGGGCGGGGTGATGCCGATGACGGTGTAGCTCTGGCTGTTGAGCGTGAGTTCCTTGCCGACGATAGACTGGTCGCCGCCGAAGCGACGCTGCCAGAAGCCGTGGCCGAGGATGGCCGTGCGGTTGGCGCCCGTGCGGTCTTCGTCGGCCGTGAAGTCGCGCCCCTTGAACGGCTCGACGCCGAGGACGCCGAAGAACTCGTGCGCGACCATGCGCCCCTGCAAACGCTCCGGCTCGCCCGTCCCCGTCAGGTTGAAGCTGTGGAGGCGGCCGGCGGCGACCGCGTCGAAGACCGTCTGCTGCTCGCGCCAGTCCTTGAAGTTCGGGTAGGCGACCGACGTGTCCATCTTCGGCGTCTTCTCCCACATGATCGCCAGGCGCTCCGACTCCCTGTACTGGAGCGGACGCAGCAACACGGCGTTGACCACCGAGAAGATGGCCGTGTTCGCGCCGATGCCGAGGGCGAGCGCCAGGATGGCGATGAACGTCACGCCCGGCGTCTTCAGCAGCATCCGAAAGCCGTACTTCAAGTCTTGCAGCATCGTTCCCATAACAAGCTCCAGAGAGGTCAGAGGTCAGAGGTCAGAGGTCAGTTAAAGAAGAAGAGGTTTTTACTAACCTCTGATCTCTAACCTCTGACCTCTCTTAGTTATCGTTTCGCCGCCTTGTTCGCTTCGGGCGCACCTCGCCCCGCCCCGGCACAAGAGGAGGCCGGAGAAGATTTCGTTGTGATCGCGATAGAACTTGTAGACGGGGTGGTAGACCGGGAACCGCTGGCCGTCGCCTGCGCTCGTCCGATGCGTGAACGCGGGGCTACTCGTCAGCATTTGCGCCGAGTTACGCAGGTCTTGCCAGAGCGTCCCCATCGAACCTCCTTCGGAGGTAGTAAGCAGTAAGCAGTGAGCAGTAGAAGTGCAACTGACATTGAGCGGTCTTGCTTTTACTGCTTACTGCTCACTGCTTACTGCTCACTCGTAGCGAAGCGCCACCATCGGATCGACTTTGGTCGCGCGGCGCGCGGGGAAGAAGTTCGCGGCCAGGGCGACGAGCGCGAGCGCGAGCGAGATGCCGACGAAGGTCGCGGGGTCGGTCGCCGAGACGCCGTAGAGGATGCGCGTCATCCCCTGCATCAGGAAGAAGGCGGCGAGCAGTCCGATGGCGATGCCGATCCCGGCCAGCAACATCCCCTGCCCGACGATCATCTTGAGGATGCTGGTGGGCTGTGCGCCGAGCGCCATGCGGATGCCGATCTCGTGCGTGCGTTGCGCCACGGAGTAGGACATCACGGCGTAGATGCCGATGGCCGCGAGCAACAGCGCGATGACGGCGAAGACGCCGAGCATCCCCATCGTCACCCGCTGCGGCGCGAGCGACTCGGCGACGACCTGCTCCAGCGTCCGCGGGTTGAACATGGGCTGGTCGCGGTCGAGCGCGGCCGTCTCCGCCTCGACCGCCGCGTAGAGTTGCGCGGGGTCGCCCGTCGTCCGCGCGGCGATGGTCATGCCCGACCAGGCCGACCTGGCGTAGGGCACGTAGACCTCCGGCTCAACCACCTCGCTCAAGCTCTCGTGCTTGATGTTGCCGACGACGCCGACGATCTCCCAGAAATTCTTCTCCTCTGGTTCGCCGCCGAAGTTGAGCCGCTGGCCGAGGGCGTCGCCGTTGGGGAAGTGCTTTTGCGCGAGCGCCTCGTTGACGAGGAGGGCGGGCCGCGCGTCGGTGCGGTCGTCGCGCGCGTCGAGGTGGCGACCGCGCCGGAGCGGAATCTTCATCAACGCGAGGTAGTCGGGAGTGATGACGCGCCAGTTGGCCATCGGCTCCTGCGCTTTGGGCGGCACGGGCTGGCCGACGACGACGTAGCTGGAGTTGGTGTTGTTGCGGCTCAAGGGGACGATGTTGATGACGGCCGCGCTCTCGACGCCCGCGAGCGCCCCGACGCGCTCGACGAGCCGCCGGTAGAAGTCGCCGCGCGCCTGCTCCTGTTCCGGCGCCTCGCCCTCGTAGCGCGGCCCGGCGAGTTGGATGTCGGCCAGCATCACGTTCGACTGGTCGAAGCCCGGCTCGGTTTCGAGCAGGCGGACGAAGGAGCGGATCATCAATCCCGCGCCGATGAGGAGCACGAGCGAGAGCGTGACCTCGGAGACGACCAGGGCCGAGCGCAGGCGGTTGCGGCTCATGCCGCTGCCCGACGTGCGACCGCCCTCCTTGAGCGACTCGTTGAAGCCGCCCCTCGTCGCCTGAAGCGCCGGGGCGAGTCCGAAGAGGAGACCCGTCAGTACTGAGACGGCGAGCGCGAAGTAGAAGGCCGAGGCGTTGACGCCGACGTTGTCCCAGTTCGGCATCGTGCGGGCGAGGTTGGCCGGGATGCCGGCGCGCATGAGGTCAACGCCCCACACCGCGACGAGCAGGCCGAGCAGGCCGCCGAGGAGCGCCAGCAGCACCGACTCGGTAAGCATCTGTCTGATGAGCCGCCAGCGCGACGCGCCCAGCGCCATGCGGATGGCGACCTCCTTGTGGCGCGAGGAGGCGCGCACGAGCAGGAGGTTGGCGACGTTGGCGCACGCCAGCAGCAGCACGAAGCCGACCGCGCCGAGCAGCACCGTGAGGAAGGGCCGGGGGCCGCGCGTGTAAGACTCGACCATCGTCTCAATCCTGAAGGTGCGGCCCGCGTTGCTGTTGGGGTACTGCGCCTGTAGGCGCGCGGCGAGAGCGTCGAGTTCGGCGCGCGCCTGCTCGGGCGTCGCCCCTTCGCGCAGGCGGCCCATCATGCGCAGGTAATGTGCGCCGCGGCGCTCGATCTGCTGGGGGGTGAAGACGAGCGGCTTCCACACGTCGCCCGAGCTGGGGGGCAACGCAAAACCGCGCGGCATCACGCCGACGATGGTGTGAACTGTCCCGTTGAGGTTCACCTCGCGGCCGACGACCGACTCTTCGCCGCCGAAGCGCCGCTGCCAGAGGCCGTGGCTGATGACGACCACGTCCTGTTTGCCCAGCTCCGCGTCGCCGGCCCCGAGGACGCGCCCCAGAAGCGCCGTGGCGTCCACCGCCGCGAACATCTCCGGCGAGACCTCGGTGCCGAGCAGGCGCTCCGCCTTGTCGCCCTCGCTCATGTTGAGCGAGACGTTGTCCCACGCCGCGAGGTGTTCGAGCGACTTCACGTCGGCGCGCGCGTCGAGGAAGTTCGACACCGAGACCGACCCGCGCTCGAAGCCGGCCTTGAGGTTCTGCTCATAGACCATGAACAGCCGCTCCGGCTCGCGCACGTTGAACGGCCGCAGCAGCAGCGCGTCCACCACGCTGAAGACGGTCGTGTTCGCGCCGATGCCCAAAGCGAGCGCCAGCACCGCCACGAGCGTGAAGCCCGGCTTCTTCCACATCATCCGAAAGCCGTAGCGAATGTCTTGCAGCAGTGTTCCCATGAC